>CBFHSJ010000008.1:1880-11261 GCA_965658485.1 Luminiphilus sp. | reverse complement strand
TACGGTCAGCGCGCTACTCCGGAGGCGACGACGCGGCCAATAACGCACTGCTACTGGAAAATATGGCAACACTTGAGGCTGAGGATCGGACAGCCTTCTACGTTGCAGTGCTAGTGTTACTGGAACATGCGGACGATCCCACCCCCCTCATTGCTGAGGGACGATGGTACGGGCGCATCGCTACCGCACCCCGTGGCGCCGGAGGCTTTGGCTATGACCCCCTGTTTGTGGCAGATGGCTATGAACAGCATGCCGCCGAGCTGTCAGCAGAGGAAAAAAATCGCGTTAGTCACCGCGCACTGGCTGTTCAACAGTTACTGACACAACTGGAAGCATGATCAATCCACAGGCGGTGCCGCTTTCGCTCTATATTCATTTGCCCTGGTGCACCCGCAAATGCCCCTATTGCGACTTCAACAGCCACGAAGGCTTTACAGATTCCCTACAACAACCCTACGTCGAAGCCCTTCTGGCTGATCTCGACAGCCAGCAGGGGTGGTGGCACGACCGACCTATCCACTCTATTTTTATTGGCGGCGGCACACCCAGCTTGTTTGAGGGTCACTGGCTTGGCTCGCTCATCGAGGGGATATCAATTAGGGCAAACCTGCCCCGCGATGTTGAGATCACGCTAGAAAGTAATCCCGGCAGCGCTGAGCGCGACCGGTTCGCGAAGTACCACGCGGCTGGCGTGAACCGGCTTAGCATTGGTGTACAAAGTTTTGACGACCGCGCGCTCAAGACCTTGGGGCGGATTCACTCAGGCGACGACGCTCGCCACGCATTGGACATGGCCGCCGCCGCCGGCTTCCAGCGGTGGAATATTGATCTGATGCATGGATTGCCGGGGCAGGACTCGCAATCGGCAGCGTCAGACCTCACGGAGGCAGTGGGCAGAAGCGCTGGCCATATCTCCTGGTACCAGCTGACGATCGAGCGCAACACCCGCTTCTGGTCGAGCCCACCGGCTCTTCCAGACGAGAGCGCATTGGAATCGATCCAGCAGGCGGGCGAAGTCGTTCTCGCTGACGCAGGGCTTCATCAATACGAAGTGTCTGCGTTTAGCCGAAAAGGAGAAGAAAGCCGGCACAACCTGAACTACTGGCGCTTTGGCGATTACATAGGGCTGGGAGCAGGCGCCCACGGAAAGATCTCCCTGTCGGATGGCACCATTATTCGCACCCAGCGCACCCGGGCACCCGCAGACTATCTTGCCGAAACGACTTCGTCGTTCCTGTCACCGCCGCAGGGTGTCGCGATTCCCCCTGCGGAGAAGATCACCGAATTCGCTATGAATACGTTACGGCTCAGATCGGGCGTGCCGGTCGCTCACTTCACACAAACGACGGGCAGTGCTGTCGACCAGCTGACCGCCGCGGCAGAGACGGCCGTATCCCGTGGCTGGCTGGAAGCACCTGGCACCGGTCGATTTGTGACGACGCGGCTGGGGTATAAGTTTTTAGATAGCGTCATCGAAACCTTTCTATAGCCGGCCCCGCAAAGGGCGATAGATCAAGGCGACATCAAGACACTGGGGCAGCGGGTCAGTAGCAAGCCAAGATGAGGCGTAGCTGTAGCGTCACCGACGCTTATGATAAATCAGGTCCTGTACGACATGTCCCAACCGTTCGCCGCGCGTCTCAAATTTGGTGGGGGGTCGGTAGTCCGGTCGAGGCACCGCAGTGGCCAGCTCGCCTGCCGCGTTCACAAGGAGCGGCTCGGCATCGAGCACTTCAAACATGTGCTCGGCATAAGGCACCCAATCGGTGGCGAGGTGCAGATAGCCATCTGTCCTCAAGAGGGTCGCCAGATTGTGGACCAGCCTAGGCTGAATAAGCCGCCGCTTGTGGTGGCGCTTTTTATGCCAGGGGTCGGGAAAGAAAATGTGGATTGCGTCCACTGTATTCGGTGCCAGACACCGCTCCATCACCTCCACGGCATCCTCGGCATAAACGCGTAGGTTTCGGGTTTCAGAGACTAGAAGTTGAGATAACAGTCTGCCGACACCCGGCCGGTGAACTTCTATACCAATAAACTGAGCGGCGGGGTCGGCCTGTGCCATCTGTAGCAGGCTATCGCCCATGCCAAAGCCAATTTCAACAATGCGTCGACCCGCAAAGCCAAAGCTCTGGTCCCAGTCGAGCTGCCCCGCCTGCAGCGTGAGACCAAAGCCCGGAAATCCGTCTTGCCAGCCACGCTCCTGAGCGGACGTCATCCTGCCAGCACGCATCACAAAGCTGCGAATACGACGGGTCAGCGGGGGCTCGGAGGATCCCACGGCGTCAGGTTGAGGCGAGATAAATCTGTCAGGTCGTGGCTACGCGACCATGGCGGTGCGCAGTTTTTTCATCGCGTTGGCTTCCAGCTGCCGAATGCGTTCAGCCGACACCTCATACTCCGTCGCCAGCTCGTGGAGGGTAGGCTTATCATCTGCCAGCCAGCGACGTTCGAGAATATCGCGGCTTCGCGCATCCAACTCTTTCAGCGCAACCTGCAGTCGCGCCGAGCTGTCTTCTGCAAAGTTCTCCGCCTCGACCAGCTGACCAGGATCCGCCTGACCGTCTGTCAGAAAATACTGTGGCGCCTGCCAGGCATCGTCTTCATCACTGTCAGTCGGCGCATCGAAGGCCACATCCCGGCTGGCCAAACGACCCTCCATACGCGTGACCTCTGCCTCATCAACGCCGAGGTCAGCGGCGATAGCTCGGGTTTCCTCAGCTGACAGCCACCCCAGCGCTTTTTTCTGGCTACGGAGATTAAAAAACAGCTTTCGTTGAGCCTTGGTCGTCGCGACTTTGACAATGCGCCAGTTGCGGAGGATGTATTCATGCATCTCGGCCTTGATCCAGTGCACTGCAAAGGAGACCAGTCGCACGCCTTTGTTCGGGTCAAAACGCTTTACTGCCTTCATGAGGCCAACGTTGCCCTCTTGGATCAAATCAGCCTCAGCCAAACCGTAACCGGAATAACTGCGGGCGATGTGCACGACGAACCGAAGATGCGCGAGCACCAGCTCTCTCGCCGAATCAACGCATTCCTCATAAAACAGGCGCTCTGCCAGCTCGCGCTCCCGCTCTGCGGACAGCACGGCAATGCTGCTCACCGCCTGAACATAGGCGGGCAAATTGGCGCCTGGCGCCATATTCAGCACTGCACTATTGGGCAGCGCCAGTGCACGCATTGTGTCGGTCATGTCAGTCGCCTCCAAACGGCTCGCGGGCGCGTATTTTAGCACTCTCCAATGCAGAGTGCTAAACCCTGAAAAATACCAAATTTCAGCGCCTTAGCGGCACTCACGGCGCGTCAAGGCGGCTGAAATAGCGTGCTGAAGCGGTCCAAGAGGTCAACCAGCCCAGACCTGCGCCTAGCGCAATCAGTGCTGACGGGTACCCGGCGCCCGGGCTCTGAATCTGGCCAGGACTGCCGTACAGGGCAAATAACGCGTTGACAGGGCCTGCAATCCAGAGGCTCAACACCCACAACATCAGCCCGGCGAGTACCCCGCCGCCTGCACCAAAATATAAACCCGTATATAGAAAAGGCCTGCGGATAAAACCCGGGGAGCCGCCGATCACGCGCAACACCAAAATTTCCTCGCGCCGGGCATCGATCGCAAAGTGCAGCGTATTGGCCAGCGCAAGAATCGCGCCGAGCACCATGGCAGCACCCAAAGCGAGACCCCAGCGCTCTGTTGCGAGAAGAGCCTGGTCGAGGCGGCTCATCCACTGATTGTCGACAATGGCCCTGTCCACGCCTGACAGATCGTCGATTGCTTTAACCAGCTGGCTGAGCGCCATGTTGGTGCGGGGTGCTGCAGGTGACACCAGTAGCGCGTGCGGTAGCGGATTATGATCCAGCGATGTCAGCAGGCCTGACAATCCGGTTTGCTCGCCAAATACCACCAACGCCTCGTCCCGACGCATCAAGGTTACGTCTTCGACGCCATCCCATGTGCCCAATTCGTGCTGCAGGGCCTCGGCCTGCTCGAGGTCGAGCTCACCGTCCAACATGACCGATACCTGCGCCGGTCGTTCCAGATCGGGTATCAGTGGTCTCAAATTATCAAGTGTCAGCAGCATGGCGCCGGGCAGCGCCAGTGAGATCGCCACAACGAGCCAGACCATGCCTGTTGCGGCGGGCCTGGCCATTAATTTTTGCCAGCTGCTGGTGGCAGCAGCCTGATGTTGCGAGCGCCAAGCCGCTACTCGACCCCATTCTTTCCTGGTCTGTCTCGCTGACGAACTCATTCAACCGGCGCGCCAGCAAGACGCCCGTCTTGAAGTGTGATGATCCGATGCCGGAGCCGGGAAATCAGCGGCAAATCGTGGGTCGCCACCAGCACCGTTACGCCCACCTGATTGAATGCCTCAAATAACGACATGATCTCGGAAGACAGCTGGGGATCCAGATTCCCCGTTGGCTCATCGGCGATGAGGAATTCAGGCCTGGCGACAACCGCCCGCGCGATGCCTACCCGTTGCTGCTCCCCCCCGGACAACACAGCGGGATTAGCCTGCTCATGGGACAACAGACCCACCTTGTCCAGCGCGGCTCTCACCCGGCGAGCGGTGTCGGCGGGGGAGAACCCTGCCATGACCAGAGGCAGCGCCACATTGTCGTGCACACTGCGGTCAAAGAGCAGCCTGTGGTCCTGAAACACCACTCCGAAACGTCGGCGATAGCGCGGCACCATGCGCGACCGGATCTTGCTGGTCGGCTCACCATTCACGCGGATGTCTCCGCTACTGGGCCGATCCAGCAATAATAGAAGGCGCAGCAAGGTGCTCTTGCCCGCACCCGAGTGACCGGTCAGAAAGGCCATTTCTCCCCGCTCAATCGTCAAATTGAGATTGCGTAGCGCGTCCAGATCACCAAAACGGCGACTCACCCGCTCAAACTCAATCACTGCCGCACTTCCCTAGCCGTCATCTAACAGGGCATCAACAAAGTCCCGGGCACTGAAGTCACGCAGGTCATCGGCTTGCTCGCCCACGCCAATAAAACGTATTGGACGCTTCAACTTGTGTGCGATGGCGAACAGCACTCCGCCTCGTGCGGTGCCATCGAGCTTGGTTACCGCGACACCTGTGATACCGACGGCCTGATCAAACTCTACCGCCTGAGAGACCGCGTTCTGGCCGGTGCCCGCATCCAGCACTAACAGCGTTTCGTGGGGCACACTCTCGTTCTGTTTGCGCATTACTCGCACTACCTTACTGAGCTCATCCATCAAGTGGGACTTGTTCTGAAGCCGCCCCGCGGTGTCTGCGATCAGGACATCCACATCTCGAGCCATAGCCGCCTGCAACGCGTCAAACAAAACTGAAGCGCTATCGGCGCCTGTGTGCTGGGCAATCACCGGCACATCATTGCGTTCGCCCCAAACCTGCAGCTGCTCGACTGCTGCCGCCCGGAAGGTGTCGCCGGCAGCCAGCATGACGCTGTGCCCCTGTTGCTTGAAGCGGTGCGCCAACTTGCCAATGGTCGTCGTCTTGCCGGCCCCATTCACGCCCACCACCAGAATCACAAAGGGTTGATGCGCCTTGATGCTGAGTGGAGACTCCTGATCGGCCAGTAGCTCGGTGAGCGTTTCCTTCAAGGCCGACATGACCGTATCCTCGGCAGACAGCTCACTGCGACCAAGTCGCAAGCGGAGTGAATCCAACACCCGATTAGTGGCCTCTAGCCCCAGGTCGGCCATGATCAGCTGTTCCTCAAGCGCCTCCAGGAGTGCCGGGTCCAATTGCTTTTTGCCCAATACGAGACTGGCAAGCCCCTCAGACAACTGCCCGCGGCTGCGGCTGAGTCCGATTCGCAACCGCTCAAAAATACTCGAACCCGTGTCTGATGCCCCATCGCCTCCAGCCTCGCCTGCCGGTCCAGAGGAAGCGTCCGCTGCCCGCTCTGAGCGCGAGGCAATATCGCCAGTGGACAGTGGGGTGCTTGGGTTATCGTCGTCAGCAAGCGCCTCGGTTTTAATCTCATCAGGCTTGGCGCGGCGTTTGAATAGCTTCATGATCACTCTGACTCGGTTGGGCGTGGCATAACACTGACGCACCGTTGATTCACAGGCAGTCTAGCACCCAGAAAAACAGGAGCCAGCATGCGACGTGGTGCCAAACAGGCTACCCCCCAGCTCCGGGTCATTGGTGGACGATGGCGTGGGCGGAAACTCCAGTTTCCGGATCGGCCAGGCCTGCGACCCACGGGAGACCGGATTAGGGAGACGCTCTTCAATTGGCTGGGGCCACATCTTCAAGCTGCAAAGTGTCTCGACTTGTTTGCCGGTTCCGGCGCGCTGGGCATCGAAGCACTGTCCCGCGGCGCGGCGCACTGTGACTTTGTGGATGCTGACCAGGAAGCGGTCACAACCGTGGTCCATCACCTCAACACTCTCGACGCAACAGAGTGCAGCACTGTGAGCTGCGACATGGCAGAACACTATCTGCGGCGAACCAGCGACACGTGGGACATTGTATTTATAGACCCCCCTTTCACTGCACGCCTAGGCGAGTCGACCCTGATACGGCTGGCGCACGACGCCCGACTGACCAAAGCCAGCCGGGTTTACTTTGAGACATCGCGCTCACAACCCGAGCCTGTCCCGGAAGAGCTCTATAACCTGCTGCGTGAGAAAACCACGGGCGATGTCTGTTACCGACTGCTGTCGCCGCGCTATAACTCATGACTGTGCGTTTGTTCAGTGAATAAGACTTGTGTAGGCTCGAACTCATCACTGGAGGACATATCTCGTGTTGACCCATACCGTGGTGTACCCGGGGACCTTCGACCCCATTACCAATGGCCATATCGATCTGGTAGAGCGCGCCGCGAAGCTTTTCGAGCGGGTCGTGGTGGCCGTTGCCACCAGTGAGAAAAAGGCACCCCTTTTTTCCACAGATACCCGCGTTGAATTGGCAAAGGCCTGTTTGGAACACGTGCCGGCTGTGGAGGTCCTGCCCTTTAACGGGCTACTTATCGACTTCGTGACTGCGCAGGACTCTCACTGCGTGCTCAGAGGCCTGCGTGCCGTCGCTGATTTTGAGTATGAGTTTCAGTTAGCCAACATGAATCGCGCCATGGATCCTGAATTTGAGAGCGTTTTTTTGACGCCCAGTGCCGAACTGTCCTACATCTCTTCGTCACTGGTGAGAGAAATCGCCGGTCTTGGCGGCGACGTCAGCGGCTTTGTGCCAGCAAACGTGGCGGAGGCGCTGCAAAGCAAGCTGGGATAAATGAGCGCCTAATCATCGGGGCTTGGTGGACTGTCACGTTATACGCGCGCTCGTTTAACGCTGGCATTGAGCGCACAGCACCGTACTCCGTCCTCCCTGCCTAACTTCCTTCAACTGGCTCTGACAAACCCGGCACGGCTGACCGTCGCGGCCATATACCCTCAGCTGCTGCGCAAAATATCCGGGAGACCCGTCCCCCCCGACAAAATCCCTGAGCGTCGTGCCGCCTTGCTCGATCGCGTCACCCAGCACCTGCTTAATAGTGCTCGCTAACCGCTCGTAACGGGCCACCGCGATACGGCCGGCCGCTCGCGCCGGATGAATACCCGCCATGAAAAGCGCCTCGTTGGCGTAGATGTTGCCGACCCCCACCACGACTTTGCCGTTCATGATGAACTGCTTTACGTGTATACGGCGCGCACGTGATCGCTCATAAAGATAAACTCCATTGAACGCGTCTGACAGCGGCTCCGGACCCAAATGATCCAACAGAGGGTGTTGCTCTGATTCAAGCCAGTGGAAACTGCCAAAGCGTCTTGGGTCGTGATACCGAAGGCAGCGGCCATCATCTAGCACCACATCGATGTGGTCATGGAACAGGGGCGGGGTGTCAGCAGGCATGATCCTCAGGCTTCCTGACATGCCCAGATGCACCATCAAAATGCCGCGCTCAGTAGTCACTAATAAATATTTTGCCCGCCGACTGACAGACAGAAATCGCGCGCCTGACATCAGCTGATTCAATTCGGTGGGCACAGGCCAACGCAAACGTGGCTCCCTCACAATCACCTCGCGCACAGTGCGCCCCAAAATATGGGGCGCGATACCGCGGCAAGTGGTTTCAACTTCAGGTAATTCTGGCATGGGCGTCCGCTGCTACTGCGACTCGAGATAGCGCACAGGCTATCTGATCACACACCCTGACAGGAGGCCAGTAAGCGGGTGTGCGGAACTCAGAAACAAAAACCCCGGCGTAAGGCCGGGGTTTTTCGGTGATTGAGCTGGCGATTACTTGATCTTCGCTTCCTTATAGACAACGTGCTTGCGCGCCACCGGATCGTACTTCTTCATCTCAAGCTTGTCAGGCATGGTGCGCTTGTTTTTATCCGTCGTATAAAAATGGCCTGTGCCAGCCGTGGAGTTCATTCTGATCTTTTCACGCATGGTTCAATCCTCAGACCTTCTCGCCGCGAGCACGAAGCTCTTCTAAAACTGTCTCTATACCGCGCTTATCGATGATACGCATTCCCTTGGAGGATACGCGCAGAGAAACAAAGCGCTTCTCGGACTCTATCCAAAAACGATGGTTGTGCAAGTTCGGCAAGAAACGACGCTTAGTGCGGTTCTTGGCGTGCGAAACATTGTTACCGGTTGCGGGCCGCTTACCCGTAACCTGACAGACACGTGACATGGGAGTCCCCATCGAGATCTACAAAGGGCGCGTTTTATACCAGAGGGGCTGTGGGGGCGCAAGCGAGGCCGGAGAACAATAACGTCAAGTGTGCAAAAACCCCCGCAAATGCTAGGGTTCGCTCGATCTCATGTAGGGTAAGGGGCCTATGGGCCAGTTAAACCAGCGCCACATTCTGGTGGCCATCTCCGGCGGTATCGCAGCCTATAAAGGTGCGGAGCTGGTGCGACTCCTGAAAAAGCAGGGCGCGCTGGTGCGTGTGGTGCTGTCCCGGGGCGCGACGGAATTCATCACCCCTCTCACCATGCAGGCGCTGTCTGGAGAGCCCACCCATACCGAGCTCCTCGACGAGACGGCGGAGGCGGGTATGGGGCATATTGAACTGGCGCGCTGGGCAGACGTGATGATCATTGCGCCAGCCACTGCGGACGTGATCGCGCGGCTCGCGCAAGGCCGCGCCGACGACCTTTTGACCACCGTAGCGCTTGCGACGCCCGCGCCTGTCGCCGTGGCACCGGCGATGAATCAGCAGATGTGGGCCCATGCTGCGACCCAAGAAAACATTCAGATGCTCACCTCGCGGGACATTCAAATTATCGGCCCCGATGCAGGAGAACAAGCTTGTGGTGATGTGGGGCCAGGCCGACTGCTGGAGCCTGAGGCCATCGTGGCAGCCGTCAAAGCGCGTTTTGAAAGCCGGCTGCTGGAAGGGCGCCGGGTGGTGATCACCGCGGG
>CBFHSJ010000008.1:0-1781 GCA_965658485.1 Luminiphilus sp. | reverse complement strand
TGAGGCCATCGTGGCAGCCGTCAAAGCGCGTTTTGAAAGCCGGCTGCTGGAAGGGCGCCGGGTGGTGATCACCGCGGGTCCAACCGTGGAGGCTATCGACCCGGTTCGATACCTGAGCAATCACAGCTCAGGGAAAATGGGCTTTGCGTTAGCAGGGGCCTGCGCAGAGGCCGGTGCTCAGGTTGAATTGATTTCCGGGCCAGTGCATTTGAACGCGCCCGATCGGGTCACGCTGCATCACGTCACTTCGGCAACCGAGATGTGCGAGCAGGCACTGGCGCTCTCTGCCGGTGCTGATGTGTTCATTGGCGCAGCGGCAGTCGCTGACTACCGGCCACAGTCCACATCAGCCGAGAAGATCAAAAAAGCAGACGGCGCCCCTCTGGTCCTCACGCTGATCGAGAACCCCGACATCATCGCCCGCGTTGCACAATCAGCGAGTCGGCCTTCTATGGTGGTGGGTTTTGCCGCCGAAACCGCATCCCTGATGGAGCATGCTCGGGAAAAGCGACAAAGAAAGGGGCTCGATATGGTTATTGCCAATGATGTCAGCGACCCTGATACGACTTTCGGCTCTGAGCAAAATGCGGTACGTCTCATCACCGAAACTCAGGAATACAGCCTGCCCTTAGCCAGCAAAAGGGTGATCGCGGAGCAAATTGTTGCCGCGCTCGCCGCGAAACTCGATCGGTAATTCTCGAGATTCAAATAGGCCTGCGATAGACCTGACACAGGATGAGCGCTCAGTGCGTCCTGCGGCATCTTCACATTGCCTTTGGGCGCGCGGCGGATCATTCTCTGCGCTGTATTTGCGCCGGATTAAACACCATGTCGCTCAATCAGGGTGAGGCTGGGAATTTTGCCCGGATCCTGACCGAATCACTGCCCTACATACAACGGTTCACAGGGAAAACCTTCGTCGTTAAATTTGGTGGTAACGCCATGACGGATCCCGAGCTACAGGAGAGCTTTGCCCGCGATGTGGTGCTGATGAAGCTGGTGGGCATGAACCCCATTGTGGTCCATGGCGGAGGGCCACAAATCGGCCGGCTGCTTGAGCGGCTCAATATTGAAACCGAATTTGTCGACGGCATGCGCGTCACTGACGAACACACGATGGATGTGGTCGAAATGGTGCTGGGCGCCTCAGTGAACAAGGAGATTGTCGACAGCATCCATCGCAACGGTGGGCGTGCCATTGGCATCACAGGCAAAGACGGGCAACTGATACAGGCAAGAAAGCTCGCCGGCGATTGGGAGGCGGAAGGGGCACAAGACATTGGTCAGGTAGGAGAAGTCGCCAGCATCGATACAGATATTCTGACCATGCTAATCGACAGCGACTACATTCCAGTGATTGCCCCCGTTGCGGGCAGCACGGATGGCAAAACTTACAACATCAATGCCGACCTAGTCGCCGGTAAGTTGGCCGAGGTCCTGCAAGCAGAGAAGCTGATGCTCCTGACTAATGTGGCCGGGCTACTGGATGCGGAGGGCAACATTCTGACCGGGCTCAATACCCAGCAGGTCGAGGATCTGATTGGGCAAGGCGTCATTCACGGCGGCATGTTGCCCAAGATTCACTGTGCACTTGAGGCCGTACAAAGTGGCGTGTCCAGCGCCCACATCATCGACGGCCGCGTGGCACACGCAGCCTTACTAGAAATTTTCTCGGACGAGGGTATCGGGACTCAAATCAGCTCTCGACGCTGAGCAATTTGCACCCAAGCCACGCTCTGATTAGCATCGTCTCATACCCCGGACGTTCGAGGGCTCATGCA
>CBFHSJ010000007.1:0-34601 GCA_965658485.1 Luminiphilus sp. | reverse complement strand
GATCTGATCATCGGACCTCTGATCAAGGAGCATGTCGCCTCGCTGGGGCAGTTGGCTCAGCGGACGGTGCCCGTGATTGCCCTTAACCAGACCGACTCGCTGGCTGGATCGTCAAATCGCAACTGGATGAGCCTCAGCCTCGCACCCGAGGACGAAGCGAGACAAATCGCCGACGTCGCTTTTGGACAAGCCTGTCGCCATGCCATCGTGGTAGGCATGAACAATGATCGTGGCGCACGACTGCTCTCGTCATTCACCGATCGCTGGACCCAGCATGGCGGTCGCATCCGAGGACAGCTGGTTGTCGATAACCCTGCCGACACCAACGCGGAGATGGGTAAATTGCTGGGATCCGGTCCAAGTGATCAGCGCATTCGCGCTGTTGAACGC
Organism: Luminiphilus sp.; assembly: GCA_965658485.1. Lineage (GTDB taxonomy): Bacteria > Pseudomonadota > Gammaproteobacteria > Pseudomonadales > Halieaceae > Luminiphilus. Next base: position 34,211 of record CBFHSJ010000007.1, on the reverse strand, counting down.
ACCTTCGACTTGCCCGTGGACACGCGGGGGCGTGGACGCAGCGATTTTGAATGCATTTTTATGCTGGCGCCCGATGCGGCAACAGCGCGGGCCTGGCGTCCCCTCCTGATATTTCATATGGCAGGTGATGTCCCTGTCTACGCGACCTCAGCCATCAATGATGGCGTGGCCGATACCCGCAACCGCGACCTGAATGGCGTGGTGTTTGTGGAAACACCTGCCATGCTGCCTCCGGAGGTGACAGACCGACTGAGTCGCCTTCGGGCACTCGGGCGCGACGCGCTAACCTTGGCACAACATTGGCAGCAGACTGCCGAGACCGAGCAGTGGGTTGTTCGAGGTCAAACCGGCTTATTACGCAGGAAACAAGACGGATCAGTGGAGCGGGAGTTGGAATTGGCTACATTTGATGGTGCTCGGATCAGCCCAGCAGCGCTACCCTAGGCGGGCGCAGTGCACCAGGAATGACAGTGAAGCCGATCGGCCAGTATTGGGAACAGCGAGCAGAGCATTTTTTAATGCAGCATGGTCTTCAACTGATCACCCGCAATTTCAGTACCCCATCTGGCGAGATCGACCTCATCATGCGCGACGCCGATTCTGTGGCCTTTATCGAAGTGCGGTACCGCGGCAGCACTCGTTACGGCGGTGCCATCCACAGCGTTACGACGGCAAAGCAGCGCAAGCTGAAGTGCTGTGCCGCACTATTCGTCAGCCGAGACACGGCGTGGTCACACTACCCTTGCCGCTTTGATGTGATCGCTTATGATGCGCCCAATGGTAACGTGGAACCCATGTGGATTCGCGCCGCTTTTGACTAATCCAAAACCAGTGACTGTAACGGCATCGTGGATTTCTACCCGCTCATCTCTGACTTCTTCCAGCGGCACCTGGAGACAACCAGCATGGCAATGGACGGCCTTGCTGAAACTACTGGCGCGGCTGTAGAACAGGCTGCCGAGGCCATCCTCAACGAGCGCAAGTTGTTCAGCATTGGATTGGGTGCGGACTGCGCCAGCGCCACCGCGCTGGCGAGCCTGCTCCACCGCGGGGTACTCAGGGAACGTCCCAGTCTGCCGGTTGTCGAACTGGCAGAGCACCACATCGAATCCGTTGAGACTGGCGTTAACTGGGCCGGGCAGCAGGTTCAGGCGCTGGGGCAGCAGGGAGACGTGGCATTTGTTTTTGCAGGCGCATTGGGCGAGCCGGAAATTCAGCGACTGGCGGTCGCACTGGAACAGCGGCAAGTAGGCGCGATCTGGGTGGGCAACCGAGGCCCGGGGCTAAGCATCACAGTGATCGACGAGAACATTGAGACCCGGCTGGCCTTGAACGGTGCGCTGGCAATCTGTCTGGCGCGACTAATCGACACACATACATTTGGGCCAATGGGAGACTGAACCATGACCGAGATACGACATCGACTTGCGAGCCTAGCGTTACTCTTAAGCCTCTCGTTAACGGCGCTATTAACGGGCTGCGGCTCGATCATGTCGACTGCCGGCGCGGGGCCCATCGAGGAGGACCCCGGCGAACGGACCTTCGGGCAATGGATGACCGATGAGAGCATCGAAACCAAAGCCAAGGTCAATATCAACGCCGCAGACGAGGGCTACGATGATGCGCATCTGAGCATCGCATCTTTCAACGGCTTCGTGTTGCTCGCAGGACAAGTGCCCTCGGAAACGCTCAAAGCGCTGGCAACCGACGTAGTGAGAAAAATTGAGGACGTCCGGAGGATCTACAATGAATTGGAAGTCGGGCCTGCAATCAGTCTGGGCACCCGCAGCAACGACACCTGGATCACAACCCAGGTGAAGTCAAAGCTGCTCGCGAGCTCTGACACACCCGGCACCCGGGTCAAGGTCGTCACGGAAAACAGCGTTGTCTATCTAATGGGTCTCATGACCGAGGAGGAGGCTGACCGCGTATCGCTGGCAGCAGCGGAGGTCGGCAGTGCACAGCGGGTTGTGCAGTTGTTTGAGCTGATTCCGGCGCCGGCTATTTAACGACTTTGAGACTGGGCCGGCCACGGCCCGATGGCGGCTCCGGTGGGTCATCCGGATCTTCCGCCGCGTCAAACACCATCCCCTGCCCGTTTTCTCGCGCGTAGATACCTAGAATCGCCCTGATGGGGACGAGAATATCCGTTGCCACGCCGCCAAAACGACCATTGAATTGAATCAGGTCATTTCCCATCTCCAAACCTACCACGGCGTTGGGGGAGATGTTCAATACGATCTGGCCGTCCGTCACATAGCTTCGGGGCACATCCACCCCCTCATGATCCACGTCGACCAGCAGGTGGGGGGTGCAATCATTGTCCACTATCCACTCATAGATAGCGCGGATAATGTAGGGGCGGCTCGAGTTCAAGGGTGGCCGGACGCCTTAGGAGCGCATCTCCCGCTCTTGAATGGAGAGACTCTCCTGAAACGCCTCGCGATTGAACAAACGATCCATGTAATCAAGGAGCGGCTTTGACTGCTTACTTGGCCGGATGTCCACACCCAGTGAGGGCAATCGCCATAGAATAGGCGCCACACAACAATCAACCAGAGAGAACTCTTCACTCATGAAAAATGGCTTCTCCATAAAGATCGGCGCCACCGCTACCAAGCTCTCTTTGAGCTCTTTGACGGACTTCTTTACGACGTTGTCACTGCGAGATGACTGTATGGCGTCGACCAGCGCCGCCCAATCTTTCTCTATACGGTAAACAAAAAGACGGCTTTCGGCGCGTGCCACCGGATAAACGGGCAGCAATGGCGGATGGGGGAAGCGTTCGTCTAGATACTCCATCATGACCTTGGACTCATACAACACCAACTCGCGATCGACCAATGTCGGCATGGTGTTATAAGGATTCAAGTCTCCCAACTCTGCGGGAATCGCGCCGCTCTCCGACTCAACCAGCTCTACGGTGACGCCTTTTTCAGCAAGCACCAGCCGGACACGATGACTGTAATGGCTAGTGTTCTCCGAAAATAAGGTCATGGAGGACCGCTTCGACACGATCCCTGATGCATCATCTGACATACAAATTCAACTGGTCAAGCTGGGGAGGCGAAGTGTACCACTCAAACGGGGGCAGAGGTTGCCCCCAATTCGCCAGAACCTGTGTTTAGTGGACGTCTTTCCAGTACTCGCGGTTGAGCAACCACGCGAAAATAAAGAATACCACTAGGAATAGCAGGACATATGTGCCGATGCGAAGGCGGTCAGACTTGTAGGGCTCGGCGGTGTACGCCAGAAAATTGACGAGATCGTACATGGCGCCGTCAAACTGCTCAGCAGACATGGCCCCTGCCGATGCCACATCCATCGTTACGCACTGCTCAGCCTTCGCCGCCGCAGCGCCCGCCCCATCGGAGCAGGCTGCCAGGCCCTGCAGTTCCATCAAAACATGCGGCATGCCGACGTTGGGATAAACGCGGTTGTTGACGCCATACGGACGCAACTCATCCTCATAAAACGCGCGCAAGTAGGTGTAGAGCCACTCTGGCTGCCTCGCCCTAGAAATGAGCGTTAGATCCGGAGGTGTTGCGCCAAACCAGATCTTGGCATCTCCCTTATCCATGCTATTGGACATGAGTGAGCCTAGCTTGATTTCGGGATCAAAGACCAGATTGGCTTTGTACAGGTCTTCCGGGATTCCAAGATCGCGGGCGACACGGTTGTGCCGAGAATACTGGAGCGAGTGGCAACCCATGCAGTAGCTGGCGTACAGCGCCGCACCGCGCTGCAGAGACGGCTTGTCCGTCGGGTCCGCTTCAAAGGCGTCACACGGGATCGTGCCGCAGTCATACGCTGACTCCGCACCCACCGCCTTCAGCGGCAAAAAAGTCATGACGCCGATGATGGCCAGGGTGGCGAGGCTCTGCCACATCGGCATTCCGCCATCCATAGTTACCCGCTCGGGTACCGGTTTAGTCCGGTCCAAACGCGACCACCACGGCATCGCCAAAAAGAAGAAGAAATAGAAGATGGTGCAGATCTGGGCCAAAAAAGTTCTCTCAGGAGTCGGTGACTTGACACCCAGCACTCCGAGAATGATGAACGACACAATGAACAAAAGCAGCATGACGCGGTTCAAGTTGCCGCGATAGCGCCATGACTTCACCGGGTTGCGATCCAACCAGGGGAGTGCAAATGGAATCACTACCGAAGCCGCAAAGAACACAAAACCCCAGAATTTATCGGGTACCGCCCGCAGCACAGAGTAGTAGGGAGTGAAGTACCACACGGGGGCGATGTGCGCTGGCGTCTTCAAGCCATTTGCTTCTTCAAAGTTCGCAAATTCCAGGAAGAAACCGCCCATCTCGGGTGCAAAGAACAGTATCCCACAGAAGAAAAATAGGAACACGGCAATGCCTTGCACGTCATGCACAGAGTAGTAAGGGTGGAACTTGATACCGTCCAGCGGCACACCGTCGGGGCCCTTATGCTTCTTGATCTCGACACCATCCGGGTTATTTGAGCCCACTTCGTGCAGTGCCAGAATGTGCAGCACGACCAGTGCCAAAAGCACAATCGGAAGCGCCACGACGTGCAGTGCAAAGAACCGGTTCAGCGTGATGCCCGACAGCAGGTAGTCGCCGCGGATCCAGGTCACGATGTCATCACCAATCACAGGGATAGCGCCAAACAATGAAATGATGACCTGTGCGCCCCAATAAGACATCTGCCCCCAGGGCAACACATAACCGACAAACGCTTCGGCCATCAGCACAACGAAAATAAGCATGCCGAAGATCCAAATGAGCTCACGCGGCTTTTTGTACGAGCCATACATGAGCGCGCGCATCATATGCAGATACACTACGATGAAGAACGCCGACGCGCCGGTGGAGTGCATGTAGCGCAACAACCATCCGTAATCCACGTCGCGCATGATGTATTCGACTGATGCAAAAGCCTCTTCCGCTGACGGCGTATAACTCATCGTCAACCAAATGCCTGTCAGCAACTGATTGACGAGCACCAACAACGAAAACACACCAAAGAAGTACCAGAGATTGAAGTTCTTGGGCGCGTAGTACTCGCCCATGTGCGTATTCCATGTCCGCGTCAGCGGCAGCCGCGCGTCAATCCAAGACATCATACCGGTTAGTGCTTTTTCCATTAGGCTGCCTCCGCGTCAACGCCGATCACCAGCACGCTGTCGCTCTCATACGAATAAGGTGGAATTTCAAGATTGGCTGACGCCGGCACGCCCTTGTAGACGCGCCCAGCCAGATCAAATTTGGAGCCGTGACAGGGGCAAAAAAACCCGCCCAACCACTCCTCGCCACCCATATCTGCCGCGCCGACCTCTGGGCGGAACTTGGGAGCACAGCCCAAGTGGGTGCAGAGCCCTACCATCACAAGGAATTCTTCCTTAATCGCTCTACCGTCGCCCTCGATATAGTCGGGCTGCGCGGACACCTCAGATGAGGGATCTTTCAAATCGTCGTTCAAGGTGACCAAACCCGCCAGCTGGTCAGGAGTTCGACGAAGCACATAGACCGGCTTGCCGCGCCACTCAATCACGACCATCTGACCCGGTTCAAGCTTACTAATATCAGCGCGGACTGGCGCACCTGCGGCCTTCGCCTTCTCAGAGGGATTCCATGACCCGAGGAAAGGCACGGCCACACCGGCCACACCGCCCACCCCCACCGCAGACGTTGCGGCGGTCAAGAAGCGTCGACGCGTTTGGCCATCATCAACCACCGATTCGTGCGTGTCTGTTGTATCCGTCATGATTGAGACTCTCCCAGTCTAACGTGTCGCCTGCCAATATCTGCCACCAACCACACGGTGCGATAAACCAGTGGGGTTGACCTTGGCGAGCAAGATGAATTCAGCGCGCGAAGTGTAATGGTCGCGAAAGCCCCCAGCAAGTTCAAATACGCAACGCCTGCGGCTCGGGATCAGCCCGGGCGTTGGCTACCGCTTACTTATGGGGCGCGAAGCTATTCACCAGTACCACCCCCGCCACGATCAGCAGCAGGCCCACGATGGCGCGCCAATCCAGTGCCTGCTCAAAAACCAGGTATCCGAACAGCGTGATGAGAAAAATCCCCAGCCCAGACCATGTGGCGTATACCACCGCGATCGGCAGCGTATTCAGGGCGAAGGTCAAACAGTAGAAAGAGGCCGCGTAACACCCAATCAGGGACAGTGTAGGCAACGGGCGACTAAAGTTCTGGCTAACGGGCAACAACATGGTCCCGCACACTTCCAACGCGACCGCGATCAGCAAATAAACATACTGCATGATATCGGACTCCCTCTATCCGTCACTGGCACCCGCGCTTTCTGCCCTAGGTGTCACTGATACTGGGCCCAACGGAGCTGTTCTTCTTAAACCACGGGCAGACAACGATCTTGACAGCAACCCCAAAAAAAAAGACCCGCATCGGCGGGCCTCTTGGAATTCCAATGAATCTGTCAGCGCTTTGAGAATTGAGGGCGACGGCGGGCTTTCCGCAAACCCACTTTCTTGCGCTCAACCTCTCTGGCATCGCGAGTGACATAGCCTGCTGCACGCAGCGTGCCGCGCAGGCTCTCGTCGTATTCCAATAATGCGCGCGTCAGTCCATGCCTGATGGCGCCGGCCTGACCAAAGCTGCCGCCACCGGCAACCGTCACATTGGCATCAAAAGCGTCCGAGTTCTCGGTCAGTTCCAGGGGCTGCCTGACAATCATTCGCGCTACTTCGCGGCCGAAGTACTCATCAATGGGCCGGCCATTGATCATGATGTTGCCACTGCCTGTCCGTAAAAAGACACGCGCAGTTGACGTCTTGCGACGTCCTGTTCCGTAATACTGTGCGGTTGCCATCGTGACCTCCTCAGATTGTCAGTGGCTGCGGCTGCTGCGCCGCATGCGGATGCGCAGGCCCCGCATAAACTTTTAGTTTTTTCAGCATTGCGCGGCCCAGAGGGCTCCGCGGCATCATACCTTTCACTGCACGCTGAATGACTCTCTCCGGCGCCCTGTCGATCAACTGCTCAAAGCTGGCTGAGCGGATGCCGCCCGGAAAACCCGTGTGGTGGTAGTACATTTTGTCGGTCTGCTTCGCACCGGTAACGCGGATTTTCTCGCAGTTCACCACAACGATGTAGTCGCCCATGTCCATGTGAGGCGTGTACTCTGGCTTGTGCTTGCCGCGCAATCGGTGCGCGATCTCTGTGGCGAGACGACCGAGCGTCAAATTCTCGGCATCGACCACTAACCAGTCGTGCTGAACGTCTTCTGCCTTGGCGCTATATGTTTTCATGACACATGCCCTGAGGGCGAAATCAAAGGAGCGCGGATGTTACTGGAGTGCCCGAGCCCTTTCAACCGTTAATTTGCAGCGCGGGCATCATGGTCGATGCTCGGCTTTAAGGTATTCCTGAGTGCGCATTTCCTGCAATCTGGACACCGTCCGGTCAAACTCGAAGCGCAGCCTTACCCCATCGTAGAGTGTTTCGGGAAGCTGAGCAGCTGTGGCAATCAGCTTGACATTGCGGTCGTAGAACTCGTCCACCAGATTAATAAAGCGCCTCGCCGCGTCCTCCTTATCCCGGTCCAACAAGGGAATCTGCTCAATCAAAACGGTGTGGTACTCGCGAGCCATCTCAACGTAATCGGCTGCGCTGCGCGGCTCCTCGCACAGGGTGCTGAAGGTCGCCCAAGCAACCCCTGGCGCATCGGCTAGCAGACCGACGGCTCTCTGATTGATATCGACCGTCTTGGGATCGCCTGCCTCATGCCCGGTCAACGATAAAAAATACTCTGAAAGTGCCGCAGAGGCGGCCCCATCGTGGGGGACGTGCCACAAATCAGCGCGCTGTAGCGTTCTAAAGCGATAATCGGTAGCCGCTTCCAGATGCGTCACAGTCAAGTGTTGCTCAAGCAAAGCGATCGCGGGCATGAAACGACTGCGCTGTAACCCATCACGATACAGATCCTGTGGTGGGATGTTCGATGTGGCGACCAAGGTGACTCCCCGTCGTAATAGCGCATCAATCAACCCAGCAAGGATCATTGCATCGCCAATATCGCTGACAAAAAACTCGTCAAAGCACAGTACCAGGGCCTCGTCAGCGATTTCTTCTGCCACGACTTCGAGCGGGTTTTTGGCGCCGCTGTGTAGGGTCAGCGCCGAGTGCACCCGCTGCATGAAGCGATGAAAATGAACCCTGAGTTTTCGCTTCAGAGCCAGGCTGTCATAGAAGGTATCAACCAGGTGGGTTTTGCCCCGGCCTACCCCGCCCCAGATATACAGCCCGCGTTCCGGCGTTGCGTGACGACGCATCACCTTCCGGGCGCGCGCCCAGACGGTCTTTTGCTTTGCTGCTCTGGTCAGTAGCCGGCGGCTTAGGTCGTCCAACTGGCACATCACGCTCTCCTGAGCAGGATCAGCCAGCAGCGAGCCGGATTCCACGTCTCGACGGTAACGCTGTAGTGGGGAGAGGCCTTCTGTCATGGTTCAGCGATGCAAGGATTGATGAGGATATTGCGCTAGCTCGGCGGCGCGCAGGGTAGCATGGACTGCTCGAACAAAAAGCGCGCTACTCACGACCCGACGCTATACGGATCGCACACTCAAATTAGATCGATACCACCCTGCCCTAACCGCCGCGGGACGCCGTGCCTGACTTGCAGTACACTCTTCGTGGCAGGCGGGTAAAAATCCAGCAATCAACAAAGGCCTTCAAGACCATGTATTCAATGTCAAATTTAGTCTTTGCACTCATTATTGGCGGCGGTATCGGAGGCTTTGTGGGGTGGTATCTGGCTTTAAATGCGAGAGGCGACAACAAGCGCAAAGTGATCATGGACCTCGAGAGCCAGTTGGATCAGGCCAAACAGGATCGGGCAGATTACGAGGCGGAGGTATCTGAACACTTCTCGCAAACCGCCGATCTCCTGCACAAGCTGACCGACGACTACCGTGCCGTATACACGCACCTCGCGGATGGCGCCGAGCAGTTGTGTGGTGACCGTGTCAGCATCTCTGAAGCGGCGCTCACCGCGCCGGCAGCAGACGCGACTGACAAACCGCATCTGGTCGAGGTGGCGCAACCGCTGGACTACGCTCCCAAAAAACCGGATGAGCAGGGACAACTCTCGGAAACTTTCGGGCTCGATAAATCCAACAGCTCGGCTGCTTGACCCCGTCAGGCGGGGTTATCGATATCGATGAACTCGTGGCTCAACCCCAACTCTGCTGCTGCGAGTGAACCGACCGCCTGCACTCCGTAGCGCTCAGTGGCGTGGTGGCCAGCGCCGATGAAAGCAATATCGCGCTCCAGGGCCACATGCGCAGTCTGCTCCGACACTTCCCCTGTGACATAAACATCAACTCCCGCATCGGCGGCGAGGTCGATGTAACCCTGCCCAGCCCCTGTACACCATGCCACTGATTTCACGTCGCCCTCTCCAATCACCAGCGGTGTGCGATCCAACGCGACACCCAGTCGGTCCGCGAATCTCTGAACCGTGACCGACTCCCCGAGTTGACCCCAGAATACCGGCGACCCCGGATCTTCGAGATCCAGAGCCTCGTAGGCTTCAATACCCATCAGTCGGCCGAGCCCTGCGTTGTTGCCGTGCACCGGATGGCAATCCAGTGGCAGATGGTAGGCAAACAAATTGATGTCGGCCTGAATCAGTGCGCGCAGTCGTGCCGCTTTCATGCCGGTAATGCAAGGCGGCTCTGAGCGCCAGAAATAGCCGTGATGGACCAGAATGGCGTCAGCCTCGCGGTCTCGCGCGGCCTCAATCAGCGCCTGACTGGCTGTCACGCCGGTCACCAGATGGCGCACATCGGTTTTTCCTTCAACCTGCAACCCATTTGGGCAATAGTCTTTGAAACGCTGAGGCGTCAGTAAATCTTCAAAAAATGCGTTCAGTTGTTGCCGAGTGCAGCTCATGGTCCGTCCACGCCAGTGATCTCTTTGGGGAGAATAACCAGCGCACGATCATTTACAATGCCCCGAGGAGATCGATGTGAAACAAGAACTGACTGCCTTTGTATGGCCGGCACTGGTCGGCGTCCTTGCCGCGGCACTCATTCTCGATAAATGGGTGCTGGAGCCACAGGAGACACTGAGCGCGCCGGTCAAGGGCGGGTACCGTGACGCCGTGGCGCTGGCCACCCCGTCGGTGGTCAACATCTACACCGCCAAATTGGTCGATGCGCGCACTGACCCCCGCCTGAACTCACCGCTACAGCGTCGACTGTTTTCCAATCGCGGCAGTCGCCAGCGCATCGAGCGCTCGCTTGGCTCTGGCGTGATTCTTAGTGCTGCCGGATATATTGTGACCAACAACCACGTGATTGCTGGCGCTGACGCCATTCAGGTACTGCTTGCGGACGGCCGTTCAGCCAGCGCCTCAGTAGTGGGCAGTGACCCTGAAACCGATCTCGCCATTTTGCACATCGACCTGCCGGATTTGACGCCGATAGCGCTGGCGGATGCCGAGGACATCGCCGTGGGTGACGTGGTGTTGGCTATCGGCAACCCTTACGGCTTTGGTCACTCTGTATCCCAGGGCATCGTCTCAGGAGTGGGCCGCTTCGGTTTACAGTTGTCGACCTACGAGGGTTATATCCAGACCGATGCCACCATCCACCTGGGTAGCTCAGGCGGTGCCCTGATTGATCATCAAGGTCGTTTGGTCGGCATCAATACGCTGATTTATACTGCAGGCACCGAGCGAAACGGGGAGACCCCCGGAATCGGGATCAACCTCGCCACCCCAAGTGAGGTAGCTGCAGCGGCGCTGGATGACATCGTGAAGTACGGACACGTCATTCGCGGCTGGCTCGGCGTCAGCGTAGAGGTGCTACTGAGCGAACAGCAGGCTGGAGGGCCAGTTCAGCAGCTGATCGTGACGGATCTTGCTCCAGGTGGACCTGCGCAGCGTGCGGGCATCCAACTCAATGACATCATTGTCTCCATGGATGGAGAACCTGTCGTGGATGGCCGAGCGGCGATGTTACAAATCGCTCAATTACGACCGGGCCATCTCCTGCGAGTCAACCTAGATCGCGAGGGTGTGCCGATCGAATTGGAAGCCGTGGTCGGCACCCGCAGCAACAGTTAACTCAGTCGTCGCCGCGCATGCGCTTCTGGGCACTCAACCTGTGCGCTTCCAGCGCCTCAGCATCAGCCAACACCGCCGCGACTTCACCCAGCGTTTGTGCGCCCTGCTCAGAAACCCTGATCAGGCTGCTGCGGCGCTGAAAGTCATAGACACCCAGTGGCGAGGCAAATCGTGCAGAACCTGCGGTCGGCAGGACGTGGTTGGGGCCAGCACAGTAGTCGCCAAGCGCCTCTGAAGACATCGCCCCCATAAATATAGCGCCTGCTGCACGGATATCGCCGACCACGCTGTCCGGGTCTGCCAATGCCAGCTCGAGGTGTTCGGGTGCCATGCGATTGCTCAGAGCCACTGCCGACTCAAGATCCGGTACCTTGATCAGCGCGCCCCGGTTCTCTAGCGCCGCTGTCACAATGTCGCGCCGTGACAACGTGGGCAGTACTCGTGTGATACACGCCGCCACCGCATCCAAATAGTCGCTGTCAGGCGAGATCAAAACCGCCTGAGCGTATTCGTCATGCTCCGCCTGTGCGAACAAGTCCATGGTCACCCACTCGGGATCGACTGATCCGTCTGCAAGGATCAGGATTTCAGAGGGGCCAGCGACCATGTCGATGCCTACGCGCCCGAAAACCTGGCGCTTTGCCTCCGCGACGAAGCGATTACCCGGACCCACAATTTTGTCTACTTTGGGAATAGTGGCCGTGCCATAGGCCAGCGCGGCGACAGCTTGCGCGCCGCCCACGGTAAATACCTCGTCGACGCCCGCCAGCGCCGCTGCTGCCAGCACCGCGGGGTTAATTTCGCCGCCAGGCGCCGGCGCCACCATCACAACGCGCTTTACACCGGCGACTTTCGCTGGAATCGCGTTCATAAGTACCGAAGACGGATAGGTCGCCCGGCCGCCGGGCACATAAACACCCACACAATCGAGCGCAGAGATACGCTGGCCCAGCAGGTTGCCCTCCTCATCCTCATATTGCCAACTCTCCGCACGCTGACGTTCATGGAACGCCCGAATACGGTCCGCTGCGCGCCTAAGCGCCGATAACACGTCCGCGTTCAAGTCAGACAAAGCCTGCTCAATGGCATACACGTTGACACGGAGCGCCTGAGCATCCTCTACCGTTCGTCGATCCAGATCATTGGTGTATCGGACCAACGCGGTATCGCCCTTTTGCGCTACCGCCGCCACAATCTCTTTCACGGTCTGCGCAAGGTTTGCATCGGCCTCTGCCGGACTGATCAACAAGCGGGTAAATGCGGCCTCAAATTCAGGCTCAGACATGTTCAATCGTCTAATCGGCTGGGTTGCCATCATTGACCTGCCGTTTTCACTACAGCAGTCAGCGCGTCGACCAGCGTTTGGACAGAAGCATGCCGGGTGCGCATCGATGCCTTATTAACGATCAATCGAGAGGAGATATCCGCAATCAACTCGCGCGGCGCCATGCCGTTCTCTGCCAGCGTTTTGCCGGTATCGACAATGTCGACGATCTCATCGGCCAAACCCATCAAGGGTGCCAGTTCCATTGACCCGTAGAGCTTGATGAGATCAGCATGCAGGCCCTTGCGCGCATAGTGCGCCCTGGCCACGTTCATGAATTTAGTCGCCACCCTCACCCGGCGACGTCCGTCGTTCTCGGTAAAATCAGAGGCGGGTCCAGCTGTCATGAGGCGACATCGCGCAATACCCAAATCCAGTGGCTCGTAGATGCCCTCGCCCCCGAACTCCAGCAACATATCTTTTCCTGCAATCCCGACATCAGCGGCACCGTGTCGAACATAAGTCGGCACGTCCGATCCACGCAGGATCACCAAGCTGACATTGGGGACGGTGGTCGCGACGATCAGCTTACGGCTGCTATCGAGATCCTCCCGAGGCGCAATGCCGACCTCAGCCAGCAATGGCAGGGTCTCCTTCAATATGCGGCCCTTGGTCAGCGCAATCGTTAATGTGTGCTCGAGTTTCATCACAGTGTTATTCATAGCTTCAAGTGGATATACGACGAATATCGGCACCCAGACATTGCAATTTACCTTCGATATTTTCGTAACCGCGGTCGATATGGTAGATGCGATCTATCCGGGTCTCACCGGAGGCCACCAAGCCCGCAATCACCAGACTGGCGGATGCGCGCAAATCTGACGCCATAACGGGTGCACCCTGCAAGCTGGGACGCCCGGTAATACAGGCGCTGTCACCCTCAATCGCGATATCGGCGCCCATACGCTTCATTTCATGGGCTTGCATCAAGCGGTTCTCAAATACGGTCTCCGTGACACGGGATGTCCCCTGCGCCACCGTATTTAGTGCTGTGAATTGGGCCTGCATATCGGTGGGGAACCCTGGAAACGGCTCGGTCACAATATCCACGGCTTTCGGCCTTTCGCCCCGCATATCAACACTGATCCAGTCCTTACCCTCATCAAGATCAGCGCCGGTCTGCCCAAGCTTATCCCGCACCACGCCCAGCACCTCCGGACAGATACCTTCCACACGCAGGCTGCCGCCAGTTGCGGCCGCCGCCACTAGGTAGGTGCCCACCTCAATACGATCCGGCATGACCTCATAAGACGCACCATGCAGTGCTGTAGCACCCTGCACCGTCAAAGTGTCAGTTCCCTCTCCTTCAATGTGGGCACCCATGGCTCTGAGGCATCTCACCAAGTCGACAATTTCGGGCTCCCTCGCCACATTGCGCAGCACACTGGTGCCTGTCGCCAGCGACGCCGCCATCACGGCATTTTCAGTGCCCCCCACCGTGACGGTGTCAAAGGTGAAGTCAACACCATTCAAGCCCTCTGGTGAGGTGGCGACAATGTAGCCTCTGTCGATCGTGATGACGGCACCCATCGCTTCCAGTGCGCGGATATGCAAATCCACAGGGCGACTGCCTATGGCGCAGCCCCCGGGAAATGACACGCGCGCTTGACCGTGCCTCGCCAGTAGGGGGCCTAAAACGAGGATTGAGGCGCGCATGGTTTTCACCAGATCGTAAGGCGCGGTGAACTGTTGCACCGAGTCGCTGTCTATCAACACCTCGCCATCCTGGCGACGCTCAGTTTTTGCGCCGAGGCTGCCTAGCAGGGTCAGCATGGTGGCAACGTCTCGCAACTCAGGCACCGCTCGCAAAGAACAGACCCCGGAGGTCAGTAGGGTGGCTGCAAGAATCGGCAACGCAGCATTTTTTGAACCCGAAGCGGTCAGAACGCCTTCAAGGCGATTCCCTCCCCTGATAATCAAACTGTCCAAGGGCCACCTCGTTCAGGGGGTTTGTGCACTGATGTTGACTGCGTGCAGGGTGCCGTCGGCTATGAGTCCTGACAAAGGCGCATACACGCGCTGCTGGCGCGCGACCGGCCTCATGCCCTCGAATTCGGCGCTGATCACTACAATGTCAACGTGCCCTCCTTCCAGCGCCACAGAAACCTGCGCGCCCGGAAGGGCCTCGGATAACAGCTGGGTCAACTCTGATTCAGTCACTGGTCAACTCCTCCGCCTGCTCGCCCACAGCGACATTCCACTGAGCGATCACACTATCCAGATCGTCATCTGCGTCTCTAGCCAGCGCGCTGAACTGATTGCGATAGATCTCTCCAAGGTTAATAGTCTCGATGATGAGATTCCGTAGGCGCCAAGCACCATCTTTGTACTGGCCCATCTGATAGCGGATGGTGTACACCCGATCTGCTTCGCCATAAACCAGCTGTGTCACGGAAGCGACGCGAGCACTCTGCGGGGAGGCTTCGGCGCCCTGCACTTCCATTCTGGCGCCGCCAAACGCGAGTAAGCCCTTGGCGTAGCTCCTGATCAAACCTTCTCTCAAGGTCGTTGCGAAGTCATCCCTCTGACGCTTGAGATTGGCTCTGCCGGCCTTATCCATGGAGCGACCACGGCTGTAATATTCTCCCATCACGGCGGTGGCAAAACCTCGCCAGTCCACTAATTCGGCGAGCGCATCGTCGATTTCGCGGTAGTAGCGGTCGGGATCTTGGTCAAAATACGTATTGGCTTCCGCCACCACCGTCATCACCTGGGACGTGACATCACTAATGACTTCAGCGGGTCCCTTTTGAGCATCAGAGGCCTGCTCAGCGCGAACTGAATCGCCATGAATGACAACCAAACAAAGCGCCATGTGGGCCAATAGACACATTAATCGATGTAACACAGCAAACTCCTTTTTAATCCCCAACCCAACCTATTCTGCTCGCCAGAAACGAATACCTGCCAACATGAGAATTGAGTGGGTTAGACTGTCTCGCGCAATGTGATGGTCGACTCTCTTTGCACTGACAGCATGCCTTCGCTCGTAATGATACCCGATCGTCGCGCGGCCCACTTACCCACCAAACGGACAGAATAGGAAAGCATATCGTGTTGTGGTATTCGGCGGTGATTGCGGTGGGTTTGGTGGCGCTTGTCTGGAGCGCGGATCGCTTCGTGAATGGCGCCTCCGCCATCGCAAAGCGCGCGGGTCTGACACCTATGCTCATTGGCCTGACGATCGTTTCGGTCGGGACCTCCGCACCCGAAATCCTGATTTCCATTATGTCTGCATTAGCGGGCTCGGGTGAGTTGGCTGTAGGCAATGCATTGGGGTCCAACATTGCCAACGTGGGACTTGTATTAGGTATTACCCTCTTGTTCAGCAGCATTACGCTGGGACGAGACACAACCTGGGTCGACCTACCTTTGCTGATGCTGGCCGTCCTCGTCACTTGGTTCCTGCTCTATGATCTCGAGCTCTCGCGATCAAACAGCTTCGTCCTACTTGGCATGCTGGCGCTGTTCTTTTTTCGTGTGGCCCAGCACGCTCGACGGTCCAACAATGACGCGGAAGCACGGGAGACATCCACCCTGACGCTGCCACTGGCATGGCTATCGTTCCTCGGTGGGCTGCTATTGTTGATTGCGTCATCGCGAATACTGGTCTGGGCCGCTTCTCACATTGCTACCGCGTTAGGTGTGTCAGAGCTAGTGATTGGCCTGACCATAGTCGCGGTTGGGACTAGCTTGCCGGAATTGGCCGCGTCGGTCATGAGCGCCTTGAAAGGTCACGCCGATATGGCAGTGGGGGCCATCGTCGGCTCAAATATGTTTAACATTCTGTTAGTGCTGGCCATTCCTGGCCTGTGGGGCAGCCTTTCGCTGCAAACAGCCGTGGTCAGTCGCGACATGGTCGCGGTATTTCTCACGACTCTGGTTCTTGCCCTCGCAGCGCTGTGGCGTTGGAATGGGGCGTCCGGATCCAGCACGTTAGCGCGAGGAACAGGGTTGGCACTGCTATCCCTGTATACCGCTTATTACGGCTGGCTATTTTTCGTGCCTTGACTGAGTCCTGAAACTGCAAAACATGGCCAAACACACGGATCAATTTTTCATCGACTCTGCGCAGAGAACCATCTCAATGGAGGCCGACGCAGTCTCTGCGCTGAGCGGCGCACTGGACCCGACCTTTGCGGCCGCCTGTCGATGCATCCTCGGCACGACCGGACGCGTAGTGGTAACGGGCATGGGCAAAAGCGGACATATCGCAGGCAAAATTGCCGCCACACTAGCCAGCACCGGCACGCCGGCTTTCTTTGTACACCCCGGCGAAGCGTCCCATGGCGACATGGGCATGATCACCGCCAGCGACTGTGTGGTCGCCCTCTCCAACAGCGGCAGTACGCACGAGATCCTCACGCTTTTACCCCTAATCAAGCGCCTCGGTATCCCGCTTATCAGCATGACCGGTAATGATACCTCCGAGCTCGCACAGGCCGCCGACGTGCACCTACTGGCCTCGGTGGAGACAGAAGCCTGCCCATTAAATTTGGCACCGACGTCCAGCACCACCGCCGCACTGGTCATGGGCGACGCGCTGGCGATCGCTATTCTTGAGGCACGGGGTTTCTCGGCCGAGGAATTTGCTTTTTCCCATCCCGGTGGTGCACTGGGCAGAAGATTGCTCCTTCGCGTTGCCGATGTAATGGTCAGCGGCACCGACATCCCGACAGTCTCACCCACCGCGACGCTGACCGATGCGATCGTTGAGATGACCGAGAAAGGTCTGGGTATGACCACTGTCGCCAAGGAAGATCTTCGACTGCTTGGCATTTTCACCGATGGCGATCTGCGGAGAGCGGTCGAAGATGGCACCGATTTGCGCGCTACACAGCTGACTGAGGTCATGACCGCCGACGCGCGCACCATTCGTCAGGAATTGTTGGCTGCCGAGGCGATGGCACTGATGGAGAGGCATCAAATCAGCGCGTTAGTAGTCGTTGATGATCAGAGCACGATTCTCGGCATCGTCACGCTGTTAGCCCTCTTAAAGGCGGGACTCTCATGACCGGTCGCGCGGCACAGAAAGCGGAGTCAATTAAGCTGGTGGCGCTGGATGTCGACGGCGTAATGACCGACGGTACGCTGTTTTACCGGGCCATGTCGGAGCCCGAAACCAAGCCCTTCAACATCAAGGATGGACTGGGCATCAAGCTGCTGCAGCGCTGTGATATCGATGTGGTAATCATCACGGGCAGATCTTCTGAAGCACTGGAAAGGCGCGCAAGTGAGCTGGGGATCACCACGGTGATCCAGGGCCGTGAAGACAAGGGGTCAGCGCTCGAGGAGCTCCTGAATGCAAGGGGACTCAGCGCCGCTGCGGTAGCCTATATGGGGGACGACCTGCCTGATCTGGCCGCCCTCCGTCTGGCGGGGCTGGCCAGCTGCCCCAATGACGCGGTTGAGGCCGTTCGTGCGTGTGCAGACTGGATCGCACCGTTACCGGGAGGGGCAGGCGCAGTTCGAGCACTGGCCGATTTTATCTTGCAGTCTCAGGATCGCCTCGCTGATGTGGTCAGGACCTTCTAATGAAAGGCGCCGTCATCACCGCGGGAATAGTCGCGCTGGGCATCGCACTATGGCAATCATACGCTCCCGAGTCCTCGCCCGTTCAGCAGATTGATCTACAGGAGGAGCAATTGATCGCAAGCTATATGCTCCAAGGGACACGACGACACTTTTCTGAGGGCGGCGTCGCAGAGAATGTTCTGGAAATTGGCGAGGCGACCCGGTGGCAGAACAGCAAAGAGACCAAACTAAGCGAAATTCGTTATCAAGCGCAGGCAGAAAACGGTGCGATCTGGGATATCGGCGCAGCAGCAGGGATTTTCTTTGAGGACCTTAATGAACTTGAACTCAAAAACGGAGTCACAGTGTTGGAGCGAACCCAAGACGCGACCATGCGGACAGAGTCCATGCGCCTCTACGTGGACCAAAAATTTGCGCAGGGCGAGCAAGAGGTGGTCATGACAGGGCAAGGGAGTCGCACGACAGGCTCGGCATTTGAGCTGGATTTGCAACGCAGCATGGCGACACTGAAGGGCGATGTCAGAACAGAATATGAATAACGGCCGCGCCGAGAAATGCCCAGCATCATGCCTGACATGCCACGCTTGAAGCGCTCGCTGAGCACATTGCTGTTCACGCTGATTGGGCTGCCTCTCTCTCACTCAGCCCTGGCGTTGGACTCGGATCGGAATCAACCCATTCAGATTGTTGCTGATGTGGCGGTTAGGGATGAATTGGCGGGTGAGACCCGATACGAGGGTAATGTGGTCCTCACCCAAGGGTCGCTGGTGATCACAGCGGATACGCTCTCTATTCTTCATAGCACCGACGAGGCGGATAAGATCGTCGCTACCGGTAAGCCGGCGACACTGGCGCAACAACCGACACCCGATCAAGCGCCCGTCGACGCCTCGGCACTGCGCATTGAATACGTCAGATCTCAGGATCTTGTCCGGTTATTGGAAGATGCGCGGATAGCACAGGACGGATCCACACTCTCTGGTAATCAGATCGACTATCTCGTCACTCAACGCACTGTCAGGGCGGCAGGTACATCGGGCGCTGAAGGGACCGGTCGGGTGGAGGTTGTGATCCCGCCCGAAAACCTGCGCGATAATGGTTTTGATGGCTAGCACCCTCAGCGCACATCATCTCGCCAAGGCCTACGGGGGCAGGCCCGTCGTCAGGGATGTATCGCTGCAAGTCAGCGCGGGAGAAATCGTGGGATTGCTCGGCCCAAATGGCGCAGGCAAAACCACCTGCTTTTACATGATCGTAGGCCTTGTCGAAGCCGATGCCGGTGATATCCGCCTCGATGACGAATCGCTGATGGCAATGCCAATGCACTGCAGGGCCCGCGCAGGCATCGGCTATCTGCCGCAGGAAGCATCTGTTTTTCGGCAGCTGTCAGTGCGAGATAACTTATTGGCGATACTTGAAACACGCCCCGAACTGACACGGACGAAGCGCCACGCGTTGGCCGAGTCACTGCTCGAGGAGTTTAACGTTGGTCATTTGGCTGATTCCTTGGGGCAGTCCCTGTCCGGCGGCGAACGTCGGCGAGTTGAAATCGCTCGTGCGCTCGCCACTGAGCCCATCGTGATTCTCCTCGATGAACCCTTTGCCGGCGTCGATCCGATCTCCATTTCCGATATCAAAGACATCATTTCCCACCTCAAAGCCCGCGACATTGGCGTGCTGATAACGGACCACAATGTCCGTGAGACCCTGGATATTTGCGAACGCGCCTACATCGTAGGCGAGGGTCACGTCATCGCATCCGGCACGCCGACCGAGGTGCTGGCCAATGACAGGGTCCGGGAAACTTACCTCGGAGAGCACTTTTCCCTCTGATTGCACACCGACATGGCGGAAGCCTTGTGGCCTGCAGCGCGCCTCCATTCCATTTTCGACCCCATTTTGGAGCTCGCCGCTAAAAATATGGGGACTTCTACCAAAGCAATTTCCTTGCCAATTTCTTTGCACGACAACGTTGGGGCGATACACTGGACCTCCAGCGAGCGATTATCCGTGCTATGAAACAAGCGCTTCAGCTCAAGCTAGGGCAGCAACTGGCCCTAACCCCGCAACTGCAGCAGGCCATCAAATTGCTGCAGTTGAGCACAGTCGATCTGCAACAAATCATTGAAGAAACGCTGGAAAGCAATGCGCTCCTTGAGCGAGAAAGCGAACAGCCTGAGGACGTTGAACTCGATTTTGCTGAGGCTACTACGTTAGAGGACGGCAACGAAGATCTGGCCGTAGACACCATATGGGAAGACGTACTCCCCTCATCGGCGCCGCCGACACCCGGCCCTACTGCAGAGACCGATTTCTCCGAGCAGGATTCAGAAGAGGAATCCCTGCGGGCCCATTTGCTTTGGCAGCTGAACCTGACGCGTTTCTCAGACACCGACCGTCTGATCGCGATGGCGCTGATTGATGCCATTGACAGCGATGGCCGTCTGACGCAATCGATAGAGGACATTCACGCCGAGCTCGACCTGGACGATGTTGACCTCGACGAGGTGCTCGCGGTACTGCATCGATTGCAACACTTCGAGCCGTCGGGCATTTTTGCGGTCGATCTGCGCGAGTGCCTGCTGATCCAGCTCAGACAGCTACCAACCGATACGCCCTACCGAGACGTCGCGGGCGCGCTCGTCAGCCGCCACCTCACGCAACTCCCCACAGCGCCTCCCCGCCAACTGGCCAGAAAACTCCGTGCCAGCGAGAGCGAACTCGACGGGGCCATCCAATTGATCCGCTCGCTTGATCCAACACCCGGCGCCTCAATCGGTAGTGAGCATACGGAGTACGTCACACCTGACGTCTTTGTCCGGCTGAGCGATGGACGCTGGCAGGTGGAATTGAATCCTGAGGTCGCACCGCGGCTGCGAGTGAATGACCATTATGTTGCCATTCTCAGCGACGGATCGGCTGCTGACAGAGGGTATGTCAAAGAGCAACTGCAGGAAGCCCGCTGGTTTATGAAAAGCCTGCAAAGCCGGAATGAGACATTGCTCAAAGTCGCAACCAAGATCGTCGAGCACCAAAAAGCCTTTCTGAAGGTCGGCGAAATCGGCATGAAACCGCTGGTACTCGCAGATATCGCCGCGGAAGTGGACCTGCACGAATCCACGATATCGCGCGCGACGACCAGAAAATACATGCACACACCTCGGGGCACTTTCGAGCTGAAGTACTTCTTTTCCAGCCGAGTGATAGGCAACGAGGGCGAGGATATTGCTTCTACTGCGATTAAGGCTGCGATCAAACAACTGGTCGCCGAGGAGGATGTCCGCAAGCCGCTGAGCGACGCCAAGTTGTGTGAACTGCTCAAGGAACGGGATATAACGGTGGCTCGAAGAACAATCGCCAAGTATCGCGAACAGCTCGCTATCCCTCCCTCAAATGAACGCAAACGTCTAAACTGAGTTAGCAAGAATCGGCCAAGGAGTGAGAAATGAATCTGACTATTAGTGGACACCACATGGACGTGACGCCAGCTATCCGACAGCACGTAGAGGAGAAACTGGTCCCGATTGAACGTCATGGCGATCACATCACCCGCATAGAGGTGACGTTGGTTGTAGAGAGACACTTGCACAAGGCTGAGGCCAACCTGCACGTCGCGGGAGCAGATCTCTTTGCCTCATCAGAGTCGGATGATATGTATGCAGCCATCGACTCCCTCGCCGACAAGCTGGATCGACAAGTAATCAAACATAAGGAAAAACATCGGGGCCGTTGATCGATGTCTGACCCAAGCGCGGTAACACTAGGTCACTTTCAGGTGCTGAGCGAGGAATCGCTACTTAGCAAAAAGCGCGTGTTCGAGCGCGTGGCTGAGGCGATGGGCGCCGCGCTCGATCTCAGTAGCGAAACCATTTATCGCGCACTGCTGGCACGAGAGAAGCTGGGTAGCACAGCCATCGGAGAAGGTATCGCCATTCCCCACTGCCGCATCGATCAATGCGCTGAGGCGGCCGGGTGTCTCGTGACCTTACAAGAATCGATTGACTTCGGATCCGCAGACGACCGTGACGTCGATATCATTTTCGTACTACTGGTGCCCGAGGAGGCGACAGAAGATCATCTGAATTTACTGGCCGCCCTGGCGCGAAGTTTCTCAAACGCAGCGCTGCGCACCCGCGTGCGCCAGACGCATAACCCGGAAGAGTTGAGGCAACTGCTGTTGGGCGGTGAGGCGGCATGACGCCCAAGCTCATCATTATCAGCGGTAGCTCTGGAGCTGGCAAAAGTAGCGCGCTGCGACTCCTTGAGGACGAGGGATACTACTGTGTGGATAATCTCCCACCGAGGCTGTTACCCGAGTTCTCTAAGGAGATCGTGGGTCACCCAGAGTACGAACGCTTCCGGGGCGTTGCCGTCTGCGTTGATGCGCGCGCCATTAAAACCGGAGCCCAGAACAACTCTGACTTGATGTCACATCTGACTGAGCTGCCCGAGAGGCTCATCATCTTTTTGGATGCTCAACCTCACATGTTGCTAAAGCGGTTCAGCGAAACCAGGCGCCGACACCCGCTTGCGGGACCTGACAACTCTCTAACCGAGGCGATTTCACGCGAAAGAAAACATCTCGAGCCAATCGCGGCGAATGCGGACCTACTCATCGATACCACCGATCTCACCCCGCGAGCACTGCGGGATATGATAGCTAGCCGTGTCGTTCAGCAGCGAGATGGCCTCTCGGTGCTTTTCGAGTCTTTTGCTTTTAAACGTGGCGTTCCGACGGACGCCGACTTTGTCTTTGATGCCCGAGCATTGCCCAATCCCTATTGGAGAGACGAACTGCGCTCCCAGACCGGCCTCGACGCAGAAGTCATCCGGTTTCTGGAAAATGATCCGCGATGCCTTGCTTTCTTCGACAAGCTGAAAGACTTCATCGCCAGCATTTTACGCGACTTCGACCAGTCCGATCGGAGCTATATGACAATTGCTATCGGTTGCACTGGCGGTCAGCATCGCTCCGTTTATCTGACAGCGAAGTTACATCGAGACCTGAGCGCGCAGTTCCCTGCGGCGCAAATTCGCCATCGAGACCTGCAAGAGGCGAGCAGCTAAGAATGGAAAAGACGATCACGGTCATTAATCCGCTTGGCCTCCATGCCCGACCCGCCGCGAAAGTAGTGGACTGTGCGGCCCGATTTACCAGCGACATTCGTATCAGCTATCAAAATCAGGAGATCAACGCGAAAAGTATCATGTCAGTACTCATGTTGGCTGCTCCTTTCGGTGCAGAGCTCAGCGTGGCGATCTCCGGTCATGATGAAAGCGACGCGATGATTGCGCTGGAAGCGCTTTTTGCCAGCGGGTTCGACGAGCTGGAATAAGTCACAAAGGCATTTTCGCGGGTAGATCTTCAGAGTCTGTAGCGGATAATAGCTGCCTCAGAGGAGGCCCCACTGTGAACTCGCCCGCCAATTTCCCTACCAAGACGGAGCGTCTTGAACTTGCCCTTCGTTCTCGCACGCTGGGCGATGTCGCGGGTATTTTGGCCGAGATGTCACCCGGTGACGTCGCTTATTTGATCAGCTCCTCACCCCCTGACTACCGCGCGGTGCTACTGGGTCTGCTCGAACCGGAGCAGGAAGTGCTGGTCGTCAACGAATTGCCAGACGAACTCCGTAACGCCACGTTGGCTGACCGGGAACCCGAGGCACTGGCCGAACTTGTCGAGCAGTTGGACGACGACGATGTCGCCGACATCTTGCATGAGTTGCCCGATGAGGTGACGGGTCAAGTGCTGGCGATCATGGACGAGCAGTACCGTCAGCGCCTTCAGAAAGTGTTGAGCTTTTCTGATGACGTTGCGGGCGGTTTGATGAGTACCGACACCATCACCATTCGCGCAGATCTGACACTGGACGTGGTACTGCGCTACCTCCGCCGCCATACGGAGCTCCCGCCCAATACCGACAGTCTGATCGTGGTGAACCGCAACGATCGGTTTGTGGGACTGCTGGCAATCGGCACCGTGCTGGTGTCTGATCCCGCCGTCTCGGTGCGGGAGATGATGATCACTGATCAGGAGGCCATTGCCGCCAATACTCCCGCGACCGAGGTGGCGCGACGGTTTGAGCGAAATGACTGGATTTCCGCCCCGGTGATCGATAACGATGGCAGGCTACTTGGGCGGATTACGATCGACGACGTGGTGGATGTCATCAGAGAGGAGGCGGATCATTCCCTGACTTCGCTTGCCGGCCTGGCAGAGGAAGATACATTTGCGACAGTATGGCAGTCAGCGCCACGGCGCGCCGTGTGGCTGGGCGTCAATCTGGGTACCGCTTTGCTGGCCTCCTCAGTGATCAGCCTATTTCAAGGCACCATTGAGAAAGTGGTCGCGCTGGCAGTGCTGATGCCAATTGTGGCCTCGATGGGAGGGATTGCAGGCACCCAGAGTCTGACGATCCTGATTCGTGCCATGGCGATGGGTCAAATCAACCATCGCAACGAGTTGTGGCTTATCGGCCGCGAAGCGCTGGTGGGGGTCCTGAATGGACTGCTCTGGGCCGCCGTGATTGCCGCTACCGCTTCAATGTGGTTCGGCGACCCAATGCTTGGCATCATTATTGCCTGCGCTATGTTAATCAATTTAGTAACGGCGGGCGTAACGGGCGCGGGTCTCCCTATCGTGCTGCGTAAACTGCAAATTGACCCTGCGTTGGCGGGTGGCGTACTGGTCACCACCGTTACCGATGTGATGGGTTTTCTGGCTTTCCTCGGACTCGCCACCGCATTTTATGCGTGATGGCACCAGATCATGACCGACTCAGATAACAGCGAGACGGATGACCTGCAACCCAGCAAGAGTGAACGCAAGCGTCAAATGCTTGCGCTGCAGGAAATGGGCGAGCGGCTGGTTTCGCTGTCTCGCTCGGACCTCAATCGAATCGACATTGCAGATGAGCGGCTCATAGAAGCGGTAGAGATCGCCCGCGGTATCACCGCCCGCGGCGGCCTCAAACGGCAGCTACAGTTCATCGGCAAACTGATGCGTTCAACGGACACTGCACCCATCGAGAGGGGTCTCGCGATGCTCGATCAGCAAGATGCGGTATCCACCGCAAATTTTCATCGCGTCGAGACGGCTCGGGATCGCTTGCGTGATGAGGGCGATGCGGCACTTGGAGACATCCTCGCCATCTGGCCTGCCGCTGAGGCGTCCCTGTTGCGCCAATGGATTCGCCAACACCCCAAAGAAATCGAGCGCGGCAATGGGAAAGCACATGCGAGAAAGCTTTTTCGCTATCTGTCAGAGCTCGACGCTGCAGCATCAATCAGCGATTGATCTTCAGTCGGCTCATTGACCGACTCGGGAAGCCGGGATGTCGCATCAAAAACGCGCTCAAACGCCACCTCAGGGTTATCAATATCGCCGCTCACCGCATAAACACCACTCGATAACTGATTAACCTGATCCTCAAAAACTTTACTGATCAGATAAGTGCCGGCAGCTACGGGTAATCCCCCGGCAAGCGCTGCCACCCAGGGAATATTTTCGACCAGCGGCAGCGTCACCACCAACTCGCCGTCCAGCGTCTCGGCAACAAGGTCGATATCACTGCTGAAAGTAAAGTATCCGCCAGACCCCTCGATGGCAAATTCAGGGATGCGCAAATTGCCCTGAGAAAAATTAAAGGTGCCCCCTGCGCTATCGAATGTCACGCCAGGATCAAATAGCTGATTCATATTGGCTCTACGAAACAAACCCGAGAGATTCAGCAAACTCAGCAAACGAAGCGCCCCGGTCGCCTCCGCATTGGCCGTAACAAACGATCCGGTCTCCATCTCCAATTCCATATCACCGGTCATCGCGGTCAACTCGAAATCGGCGGGACTGCCCGGCCATTGCCACTTAGCATCCAACCTGCCGCGCTCAGTTTCTACCAGCGGGGGGACGCCGACCAAGGTGAGAGATGTGGCCACATCTTGAAGCTCTGCAGCGAGTGAGAGCGTGGTCGACTCGCCCTCTTCACTGGACTGCCAGATCATGCGGGTTTTTGGCAACCAATTGATGCCGAGAAAATTGCCCGTCACCTCTCTGAACCGCCAGCCCTCATCCTCCACGTAATCGATTGTCAGATCCAGATCACCCAATTTGGTATCGGCCCGATGGATACCCTCAACAGACACATGAAGTTGGCGCATCCAGGCGCCCAGCGCGCCTTGAGGGTCTGGCGGCCTAGCCCGCTCAGCCCACTGGCCGCTTACCTGCGGCAGGCCCTCGAGGTTCAGATACTCAATGCGCAACTCACGCTCCAGACTGGCCTGTAACGCCGCCGCCGAGTCCGATACCGGCGCACTGATGAACTGTTGAGTTTGACCACGAAGCCAGGGCAGCTCAAAACCCGCATACAACGTCTCACCCTCCAGATTGGCGTTGAGTGACAGGTCGCCCAGCTCTTCGCCACGCCACAGCAGCCGCCCGATCTTCAGTGCATCAATCGTTACCGTTGGGCTAGCCGGCCCTGCCTCCACCGAGAACAGTTCGATCGTGTCCTGCCAGTCTGAAGGATCTAGAGACGGCAAAAATCCGGTCACGCGCAACCCAGGTTCGGGTGCTAAAAGCGGCCATTGCAACGGTCGGGTTCTGGGGGTCACGTCGAGGATAGCGGAAATCGCCCCAGCCTCAGAGGTATCGGCGACCGCAGACGCCCTGCCAAACCAGAAAACCTCCCATGCGGCCCATTCGCGATCCCGCCAGCTGACTTTCAGCGGCGCTCTGGCATCGGCAGGCTTCCCCCAAGGAAGAGGCAGATCCACCGAAATGCCCTCGAGATCTGATTCGATATCAACCGCCACCTCGCTAGCCACATTGATAGCCACTGTGACGGCTGCCGCCCCTTCGGCGGGAAGCGGATAGTTGATATCCCGCCAGGATAAGACGTCTGACACAGCTGCTTCAAAATCAAGCCGCGCCGCCAACACAGTGTCAGGTGCTGTCGCAAGCTCGGGACCGATATCAACAGCAACTTGCCGATCAAAAACACGCGCCGTGATACCAGTGCTCTCGAATCCAGACTGAGTGCGATAACGCAACTCGCCACCCAGTGACGCCGCCTGCAGATCAAGAAGCGCAGAAGCCACTGTGGCGTTGATCAGCGCAATATCGACATCCACATTTAGCGTCGGGCCTAGATTGCGCAAGTCAAATCTGACATTTACGCTGGTTGTAGTGGGATCATCACCACCAACGGTCAGATCGCGCATGACCGGGTAAGCTTTAGAAAGTGCCGGTAATTGCTCCAGTGCCGATACGATTTCACCGGGCTTGCCATTGGACTGCGTCTGCAGATCCAGCCAGATATTATCCTTGCGCACATGCAGGCTGACGGCCGTATCGACGAGCGAGAGCTCTGCTAACTGACCCCGCACAGACCATGCATCAATTCGCGTGTCATCAAGGCGGAGCTTGCTTTTAGTCAGGCGTGCGCTTGGCCAACCGGGCTGGTAGTCGAGCGTCACCCCCGAGAGATCAGCCGCCAGCTGCATGGTTTGACTGGGGTGGCCGTAGGGTTTGAAACCGCCATGCCATAAGAAAATCCCGTTCTCAATCTGCCCGACCGGCAGTGCCTGTTGCAGCCACGAATAGGCAGGAGCCGGCATTCGGTATGGCACGTAAGCATTGCGAATACCCACAGGCGCATCCAGCACCGAGGCTGCCAGCCTCATTTCGAGTGGCACCGACGCCTGTTTGGAAAACGGGATATCGATTTCAAACAGCACCGCGGCATCATGCTCAGGGGCACTCCCTAGCAGCACCCCGTGCTCCAGAAATAAAGCGTCTCGCTGCCAACGACCCTCCAGCGTTCCCAACACAGAATTCAGACGGATGGGCTCTCGATAAGCGGTGGGCAGTACCAGCTCAAAGTCCTTGGTATCGAACCAGGCGGTCGCACCTTCCTCATTGGCGACAATCGAGGCATCGACGCCGACGAGTCCAGGCACTTTCCTGAAAGGGTCCGGATCCGTTGTGGCATCGGTGACAGTGGCCGCCAACTCCCAACGGTGCAGTGGCCGGTCAAGCGCTTCCAAGGTCAGCGCCAGGCTATCGACGATGCCAGCTGGACTGAGCGCCTTTAAAATTTCGTTCGCTTTATCGGGAAGTAATTCGCTCCCACGCAAAGCCGTTATCAGAGGCGACACCTCAAAGCGATTGGTCAGCATCTTCCAGCCCTGTCCAAGACGATGCATGTGTATCCGGGGAAGCAGGAATGTCTGGTCATCAGCCGTCAACGACGCGTTATCAATCCAGATTGTCGCCTGATCAAATGGGCCCTCAAAAACACTGTCTACACGCAGTTGCGCCAAACTAAGGGGTGTCTGGCCGGTCACTTCGATCTGCGTCAGATCTATCTGCAACACTGCGGTAGGTCGCCCCTGCGCGATCGCAAACCAAAAATCCACCTGCCCTTCGGCTGTCAGATCCCGTTGTTGCCACCGTGCCAAATGAGACAAACCGGCAGCGCTGAGGCTACCCTGCAACTCACCCGAAAACTGGTTGAGATCGAAAGGATTACCTGTCCCGTACCCCTCGGCAGACAATAGACGGCCATCTGGAGAATCGACAGAAACTCTTAGAATACGACGGCTTCTGTCACGCGCCAGATCGATATCAACCGTCAATGATTCGAGGATCATCGACACGCCATCCCGGTCCACTTCACCGATCAGGTGAGCATCACGAACCTGTAAGCGACCGAAGCTGCCCAAGAAATCCCGCAGCCCCGCGGGGATCACTATCGGGTCGGTGCCGGACTCGCCACTCCACTCGATACGCGGCCCGATCAGCGTGAGTTCATCAAAGCGCGGGGCACCGCTGAGAAGACTCTCCCAAGGATCCAACCTGATGCTGGCTTTGGGTAACGAAATAGCCGCACCCGTCTGGCTGTCCAGCACCACGAAATCAGTCAAGTCCAACCTCGGCGAAAATCCCTCCATGGCGCCATTGATCTGCCCGACGCGAATGTCGCCCGAAAATCGCTGGGACAGTAGCTGCTCTATATCCGGCTGAACTCGCGGCAGGGCGCCCAGAAGCAGACGACCACCACTGACATAGATGGCAAGACTTACCAGAGCCATCACCATCAGTGGCCAGACGGTTCGCCCTAGATTTTTGGGTATGACGCTAACCATGGCGGACCGGCACCCCCGCCTCCATCAACAGCGCTCGAGTTTCGCACAGCGGCAACCCGACCACGGCACTGTAGCTACCCTTGATTTGACTGACGAAAGCCCCTGCATATCCCTGTATGCCGTAAGCACCCGCTTTGTCCCACGGCTCGTCGGTCAAAAGATACTGCTGTATCGCGGCCTCCGAGAGCTCCGTAAACCTTACCGACGTTGTACAGGTCTCTGTCTTGATACCACCGTTATAGGCCACAGCAACTGCTGTGTGCACCTCGTGGGTGCGCCCAGACAAGGCACGAAGCATCGCCGCAGCATCCTGACTGTCGCGGGGCTTACCCAATATGTCGTGCCCCATGGCCACCGTGGTATCGGAACCCAGACTCACGCGTTGGTCCGCGGCGCCCGTTTTAGCCTTTTCACTGGCAAGCCTCGCAACATAATCAGCCGGAGACTCCAAAGTTCTGGGGCGTTCATCAATATCGGGCGCCAAGGACTCGAAGTCAGAAACGAGCAAAGAGAGTAACGCCCGCCTTCGCGGGCTTGACGATGCGAGCATAAGCCGCATTAGTACACCTCGTAGTACCGTCTGGAGTAACGAAGTACTGTGCGAATCGGCACCCAGAAGAGCATGGAGCAGATCATGCCACCCACTCCGGCCCACGGTGCCACGGGAACATCAATGCCGTTTCTCAGCCACTGCTCCACTCCAGAACTCAGCAGCATCAATCCCAGTATCGCCAGCGACTGTTGCAACAGATCAAACTGGCGAATGCGCTGATAGTTGTAGAGCAATAAAAGTGTGGCCAACATGAGCCCCGGAGAAGAGAGACCCAGCGGCGCGCCCTCAATGAGGTCCTGTGCGACACCTACCACGAAAGCGGTCGCCACCCCCACTCTGTGCGGCAAGGCCAATATCCAATAAAACAGGGCCAAAGCAACCAAATCAGGACGCAAGCCTCGCCAATCCATAGGGAGTGGTAACAGCGTGAACAGCAGGGCGCCCACAAGCGAGGCGTAGATCACCCACACCGCATGCGCACGTGTCAAGGGGCAGCCGCCGCTTCAAACTGAGAGGACTGCGCCACCAACAACACGTGACGGCCACGATCCAGAGCCGATGTGGGCGCTGCGCTAACCACCGCGAAAGCATCGCCTGCCGCGATTTCAACGTCAGTCACTCTAGCCACCGGGTAGCCGTGGGGAAAACGGCCACCAAGACCGGATGTTACTAATAAATCACCTGCTCTTATGTCAGTGGTCGCTGCGAGATGCCGAATCACCAGCCGATCGATATCGCCGCTACCCTCTGCGATCGCTCGCAGTCCTGATCGGTTCACCTGTACGGGTAACGCATGGGCACTGTCAGTGATGAGTAGTGCGCGACTGTTGTATTCGCCAGCCAGAACAATTTGACCGATCAAACCCTCTGCGCCTAGCACCGGCTGGCCCTCTCGGACCCCGTCCGCCGCTCCCTTGTCCAGCATGACCAGATGCCTCGCAGGATCTGGTGAAACCGAACTGATCTGAGCCGCGATGAGCTCATCCTCAATGTCCCGGGCGGAATTCAACAACGCCTTGTAGCGAGCGTTCTCCGACAGCAGGGATGCCAGCCTTTGTGCCTGCCCCCTCAACACCCTGTTCTCTTGCTGCAACCTCAACACCTCATCCTGTAATGCAGGCCTAGATTGCATTGATTCGAGCAATCGGTCCCAAGCATCGAAGGGCGCCAGCACAATGTTGCTCGTGAACGCGACTACATCGACCGCTCCGCGCTGAACGGCCGTCATTCGGGGGTGGTCACGAAAAATGAACAGGATCGCTAGACACAGCAACAACAGCACCACAAATCGCGCACTGATCGGATTTTGTTTCAGGAAAAGCGGTTTAATGACGCTGCCCCAGTCGCCGGTATTATTCGGTTGAGAGCAGATCCAGGACGTGACGATCCATCAACTCAAGCGCCTTGCCACCGCCGCGCGCCACACAAGTCAATGGATCCTCTGCAACCACCACTGGCAACCCGGTCTCATTGGATATTCGTTTGTCGATGTCGGTGAGCAATGCACCGCCACCGGTCAAAACAATGCCCGTCTCAGCGATATCTGCCGCCAATTCTGGCGGCGACTGTTCCAATGCCAGCTTCACCGAGCGCATCATGGCTTCCAGCGGCTCCTCGAGCGCGCCGAGAATTTCGTCGTTGGTCAGCGTGAAGCTGCGCGGCACACCCTCGGCGAGGTGACGGCCACGCACATCGATCTCTTTGAGATCGTCTGACTTGAAGCCGCATCCCACCTCCTGCTTGATGCGTTCTGCGGTGGAGTCACCAATCAAACTCCCGTATTTACGTCGCACGTAGGACACTATGGCTTCATCAAATCGGTCCCCGCCGATACGAATCGAATCACGGTAGACGACGCCATTCAGGGAAATAATAGCTATCTCTGTTGTGCCGCCTCCAATATCGACCACCATGCAACCGTTCGCCTCGTCCACCTGCAGGCCGGCACCAATCGCCGCGGCCATCGGCTCTTCGATCAATTTCACCTCGCGGGCACCCGCACTCAACGCAGATTCACGAATCGCTCTGCGTTCAACCTGCGTCGACATACAGGGCACGCAAATCAGCACTCGAGGGCTAGGGCGTATAAATTTAGTTTCATGTACTTTGGAAATGAAGTGCTGCAGCATTTTTTCGGTGACTTGAAAGTCGGCAATCACGCCATCCTTGAGCGGCCTAATAGCCTGAATATTGCCCGGCGTACGACCGAGCATCCGCTTCGCTTCTTTACCTACCGCTTCAATTGACTTCTGCCCGTTATGTACACGAATCGCCACGACCGAAGGCTCGTCGAGGATGATGCCCCGCTCCTTCACGTAGATCAGCGTATTGGCTGTGCCAAGATCAATGGACAGATCGGTGGAAAACATTCCGCGGAGGCGCTTAAGCATTATCGTTCCCTGATTATGAAGAGGTCATCCGGTGTGCTCCGGACATCGGCGGCCTGCCAGCCCCTATGCCGCATCACTGACGCCTGCGACGGGCTTAAAAATCCCCCAAAATCCAGCGTTTGCAACGCCAAATGCCGACGAAATGTAGCAACGCGGGGGTTTTTGGGCAAGCCACAAGTGTGTTAGTTTTCGCGGCCTTCGACGAGGATACACTCTATGTCTGTTTCACCACAGGACGTTGAGAAGGTCGCCCTTCTCGCACGGTTAGCCATATCTGAATCTGACCTGCCCGAGGTTACAGAGCGCTTTGGCCGTGTCCTGGGGTTGGTTGATGAGCTCAACACTATCGACACCGCATCGGTGGTACCCATGTCAAATCCCCATGACATGCACCAGCGACTGCGGCCTGACATCGTTACTGGGCAAAACGACCGTGAGAATTTGATGGCCTCTGCGCCTGCACAGGATCAGGGCTATTTCCTAGTACCCAAGGTCATCGATTGATGACCGATAACGCCCTGCTCTCTGGTTCTGTCAGTTCGCTCAGACAGCAGCTGCGCGATCGAGCAGTATCCAGTGAGGAACTGACTCTCGCCTGCCTCGAGCGCATTGAAGCCTGCAACGGTGCACTGAATGCCGTCATCACCATATGCTCGGAGCAGGCGATCGACAGCGCCCGCGAGGCGGACAAAGCCATCGCAAAAGGTAACATCGCCTCGCTCACCGGCATTCCCCTGCTGCACAAAGATATTTTCTGCACCAATGGTGTTAGAACGACCTGCGGCTCGCGCATGCTCGAACAGTTCGTCCCCGCATACGACGCCACGGTTGTCACCAAGATGCGGGCCGAAGGTGCCGTGATGCTGGGCAAGTGCAACATGGACGAGTTTGCAATGGGCTCCTCCAATGAAACCAGCTTTTTTGGCGCCGTCAAAAACCCCTGGGATCTCAATTGCGTGCCGGGCGGCAGCTCGGGTGGTTCTGCTGCAGCACTCGCTGCGGGCATGGCGCCGTTGGTGACCGGAACGGACACGGGCGGCTCGATCAGGCAGCCTGCCTCTCTGTGCGGCGTGACGGGTCTCAAACCCACTTACGGTCGGGTCTCCCGCTTAGGCATCATTGCCTTTGCCTCCTCACTGGATCAGGCCGGCCCCATGGCCCGCACTGCGGAAGACTGCGCGATCGCGCTGACCGCCATGTCAGGCATCGATGCCGGAGACTCGACGTCTGCCGATTTACCGGTTCCCGACTTCCACGCGGGACTGAATCATGCTGTTCAGGGGCTCCGGATTGGTCTGCCACGAGAGTACTTCAACGACGATCTCGATCCAGACGTGCGCGAGCGGGTGATGACAGCTCTGTCTTTACTGGAACAGGCTGGGGCGACATTGGTAGATATTGAACTGCCTCACAGCCACTACGCCATTGCCACCTACTACGTGATCGCACCGGCAGAGGCCTCGGCGAATCTGGCTCGCTACGATGGCGTGCGCTTTGGCTACCGATGTGAAGAGCCGGTCGATCTGGAAGACCTCTACCTGCGCTCGCGGAGCGAGGGTTTTGGTGAGGAGGTGCAACGGCGGATTCTGGTGGGGACCTACGCACTGTCTGCCGGCTTCTACGATGCATATTTCAACAAGGCGCAACAGGTCAGACGGGTGATTACAGAAGATTTCACCCGTGCCTTTGAATCTGTGGACGTCATAGCTGGTCCCTCTGCGCCCGGCGTTGCCTTTCAGTTTGGGGCAAAACAGCAGGATCCCCTTGCCATGTATATGGAGGATATCTACACGCTGGCAGTCAATCTGGCTGGCCTGCCTGGCTTATCAACCCCCGCGGGTCTAATCAACGGCATGCCCGTGGGCCTGCAGCTGATTGGTAAACCCTTTGATGAGCAGACGATTCTCAACACGGCTCACCGCCTACAAAGCGATACGGACTGGCACATGGCCAGACCGCAACTTGAGGCCTTAACGCCATGAGTTGGGAAACGGTGATGGGTCTAGAGGTGCACCTGCAACTTGCGACGCAATCGAAAATTTTCTCGGGTTCCGCGACAGCATTTGGCGCAGCGCCGAATGAGCAAGCAGATGCGGTGGATCTGGGCATGCCAGGCATGCTACCCGTGTTGAACGAGGAAGTAGTCCGATACGCGGTCACGTTTGGCTTGGGCATC
>CBFHSJ010000006.1:33722-35614 GCA_965658485.1 Luminiphilus sp. | reverse complement strand
GACTTCCCCGTCTGCAGCCATCTGCGCGACCTGTGGTGGAGTGCCCTGCTTCATGACCAACGACACGTCGGGATATCGTGCCATGAACGCTGTGATAACACTGGGCAACACGTAACGAGCCTGCGTGTGAGTAGTCGCAATCGACAGGGTGCCGGCGGTCTCGTCTGAGAATTCCTGTGCCACTTTCTTGATCGAATCTGCCTTGCGGAGAATCTCCCCAGCCAGATCCAGAATCACCTCGCCAGCCGGGGTGATGTGCGTGAGGTGCTTTCCGCTCCGAGCGAATACCTCAACGCCGAGCTCATCCTCGAGGAGTCGAATTTGCTTACTGATACCTGGTTGCGACGTAAAAAGACTCTGTGCGGTAGCGGACACGTTAAGATCGTGGTGCGCCACTTCCCAGATGTACTTTAGCTGTTGCAGCTTCACGCCCGAGCGCCTCTCTGGAGCCCCTAATTTCTTCTAGACCTTACTCCCCTTTTTGGCGGGTGACTAGCAAGAAGGAATAAACTTTCTATTTCTTATAAGTAAATCAATCGACGTTTGCGACACCGTGGGGTACATGCCCGGTAGGGACGTGACTGGCTGCATCGTTGCAGTGCACTTGCTGATCGTCAAAGAACACGTCGGCCCGATAGGCTCTCAGGAACTCTGTTTTGGTAAGCCCGCCCAAAAAAATCGATTCATCGATACGCACGTCCCACGCTCTCAGCGTTTGGATGACCCGTTCGTGAGCCGGGGCGGAACGAGCCGTCACCAGTGCCGTGCGAATGGGCGGACGCTCAGCAGGAAGGGCCTGTTGCAGTCGTTGGAGCGAGGCCAGAAAGTTCTTGAAAGGCCCGCCCATGAGCGGCTGTTTACGGGCAGCATCCTCATTGGCGGCGAAGGCGTCCAATCCGTCGCGCTTATAAATCTGTTCCGCCTCATCGGAGAACAATACCGCGTCACCATCAAAAGCGAACCGCAATTGATCATCTCCGGTCGCGGCAGTGGCATTGGACACCAGCGTGGCTGCCGCCACACCGTGCTCAAGCGCCACCCGAACATCCCCTCCCTCTGCAGAGAGAAATAATTGACAACCAAACGCCTCGATGTATCGCCAAGGTGGCTCACCACCACAAAAAGCCGCCCGGGTGATACCCAACCCATAATGCTCAATAGAGTTGAAAACCCGCAAACCGGTATCCGCACTGTTGCGAGATAGGAGTATCACCTCGATGCTCAATGAGTCGGGAAGCTGGCTGTTGAGCGCCAGTAATTTCGTGACCATTGGGAAGGCCTGCCCAGGCTCGAGCGTGTCGTCTTCTTTCTCTATTTGGTAGTCAGAATAGGCCTCTAGCCCTTCCTGCTCGAAGATGCGATGCGCGTCGTCAAGGTTAAACAGCGCCCGCGACGAGATCGCGATCACCAGCTTTTGCGCACTCGTCTCCGCCACGAGCGTCATATCGATGCCGCAGCCGCATTTCGTCGGCTGAAGTAGCTGCGAGACATCTGGAATACAACGGGGGACAGCAAGATCAAGGCGATGAGGTTGGGAATCGCCATAAAGGCATTGAGCGTATCAGCAACCAACCAGATCAA
The DNA here is from genome assembly GCA_965658485.1 of Luminiphilus sp. Lineage (GTDB taxonomy): Bacteria > Pseudomonadota > Gammaproteobacteria > Pseudomonadales > Halieaceae > Luminiphilus. The sequence goes on along the minus strand of CBFHSJ010000006.1, from coordinate 34,033 downwards.
ACCTAAGTCAGTGCCGGCACCCACTGGTATCGCTAACACCCAGAGGACTCTGAATGGCAGGATGCCCTTGGTACCGAATAAGTAAACGACGCACCGCTCGCCATAAAAAGACCAGCCGATCATGGTGGTCGTGGCGAACAGCACCACCCCGAGGGTCACGATCAGTTCGCCTCCTGGCAAAGCAGAACCGAAAGCGGACGCGGTTAAGCTTGCGCCGGATACGCCCGACTCAAATACACCGGTCAACATAATGACCAGACCTGTCATCGTGCAGACCACGAGCGTATCGATAAAGGTGCCGAGCATGGCTA
>CBFHSJ010000006.1:0-33623 GCA_965658485.1 Luminiphilus sp. | reverse complement strand
CGCTACCAGCCCCTGCTCCACCGGCTCACTGGTTTTGGCGGCGGCGTGGGCGATCGGCGCGCTACCCAGTCCCGCCTCATTGGAAAATATCCCGCGGGCCACACCAAAGCGGATCGCTGCCCAAACCGTCGCGCCCGCAAAGCCACCCGCGGCAGAAGCGCCATTGAACGCACTGTCAATAATGGTCACCAGGGCGCCGGGCACTTCCTCTATGTGCAAACCAATAACAATCAAGCTCATCAGCACATAGGCAATGGCCATTGCCGGAACGATGGCACTGGCGGTGGCAGCAATACGCTGAATCCCGCCCAGAATGACCGCGCCAACCACAACCATCAAAACACCGCCGGTCAGCTCCCAGGGAATCTGAAACTGATCTCCCAGCACCTGCGCGACAGAGTTGGACTGGACCGTGTTCGCCAGTCCAAAACCCGCCATGCTGCCAAACAAGGCGAAGGCCCCGCCTAGCAGGGCATAACGCGGGCCCAGACCATTGCGGATGTAGTACATGGGGCCACCGCTGTAGCCGCCTCTGTCATCCTGCTCCCGATAACGGACCGCCAGTACGGCTTCGGCATATTTCATTGCCATCCCAAATAGCGCTGTCAGCCACATCCAGAAGAGCGCGCCCGGCCCACCTAGTGTGATCGCCGTCGCCACGCCCGCGATGTTGCCCGTACCAATGGTCGCACTGAGGGACGTCATCAATGCCCTGAATGGCGGAATATCGCCCTCCCCTTGACCTTTGAACCCGCCCAGCAGCAGCCGGAACGCAAATCCAATGCGTCGCCAGGTCAAAAACCCCAAACCAAGAGTCAGAAAAACACCAGTACCGAGCAACAGCACCTGCATGGGCACACCCCAGGCCCAAGCATTGATTTCGACGATAAAGGCTTCCATTACGTGCGTTTCTCTCAAACCAGTCTGCTCGCTGAGCATATCAGCGCATCAAGCGGACTGACCAACTTCAGTCCGCCTCCAACGGTCATCTCAAAAACTGAGACGCCATGCTTTACCGCAACCGTGAGCTTGCGCCGGATGCAGCACTCACCAACTGGGGCTCGTGAGCGAACAATCCGAAAACGCCGCCCGTGTGAACAAAAATGATGTCGTCTACGTCTCGGTAAAAATCTTCGCGCAGATCAGCCAGCAACCCATGAAACGCCTTACCGGTGTAGACCGGATCCAGCACGATACCCTCCAGCCGGGTCAACTCGGCGATCAATTCGTACACCGGCGCATCAGCCCGGCCATACCCCGGACCCACCGAGTGGTCACGCGTATTAGGCACTAAATCTATTCGGGGCAGCTGTGGCCAGCGCGCTAGCGAGGCCTGCCAATCTGAGGCCACGCGTCGATTAAACCAGGCAGCATCGTCGCACACGGCATAAGCCACGACATCAATTGGGAGGTCGAGCATCGCCACCCCTGCAGTCAGTCCGGTCTGGGTGCCCGCTGAACCCGTTGCCAGAGTGAGCGCGGCGCGCTCTATACCATGGTCGTGAAGATCACTTTGAAGCTCTTCAGTCGCAGCGATATAACCCCACACACCCAGGCTGTCGCTTCCTCCGGTCGGGATCATGAGCGCTGGGCGTCCTGCGTCTGCAAACTCCGACTCACGACTCGCATAGATTGTTTTCAACTGTGTCGCCCACTCTTTAGCCGGCAAAATTTCGAAGGTGGCCCCTGCCAGCTGATCCAACAGGAAATTACCGGTGTTTTGCTCCGGCTCGTCATCGGCGCGGAGCACCAGATGACAGTCTAGCCCCAACTGGGCAGCGACCAATGCGGTCGCCCGGCAGTGGTTACTCTGCACGCCTCCGCAGGTAACGAGGGTATGCAAGCCGTGATCCAGTGCGTGCGCGGCAATAAACTCCAATTTACGAACTTTGTTGCCCGTTAGTGCAGAGCCTGTGAGGTCATCGCGCTTCATCCAGAGTCTTTTGCCGGCACCCCACTTTTCTGAGGCGCGCGACAACAATTGAAGCGGGGTAGGAGTCCGCGCCAAATCAAGGCGCGGCGGGTACTTAATCGGAGTCAACGCCAACAGACTTCAGTGTGCCTTTTGGCAAGACCGAGGTGACGTGAACTTTCTGAAACTTCAGCTCGACGTTGTTGCCAACGGACAGTACGAGATAGTTGGCGTCCAGCCCGCTGATTTTGCCCAACATGCCAGAGGACAACGCGACCTCGTCACCCTTCTTGAGGGCCGCTACCATGCCCGCATGTTCTTTTTGACGTTTTCTCTGAGGCCGGATGGTCGTGAAGTACATAAACAGCAAAATGCCCACCATCATCAATGGCAGGAAGAGCCCCCCACCTTGAGGCGACTGACCCGCAGCTTGCGCATATGCCTGAGGAATTAACATGAATAACTCTCCTGTTACCGGGGCGCCACTCTAAGCCCTGAGATTAAAGACAACAATACTCCGTTATCACGGTGATATATCGCCCGTCACTGGATCTGGATCTGAAGCTGCCCGCTGTGCATATAAGTGACCGGCAGCCTCAAACGAAGTCCGCAGGGGCGTATCTCTGCTCTGTCATCGGTCTATTCCGGTTTGGGAATCGCGAAGTCTATCGTGAGCGGCGCATGATCCGAAAACCGCTCTTCACGATAGATAGACTGGCGTCGACCAGTCCCTGACAAACCGGGGGTGACCAACATGTAGTCCAGTCGCCATCCAACATTATTTGCCCAGGCCTGCCCCCGATTGGACCACCAGGTATACAGATCCGGCTCGTCAGTGATCTCGCGAAAAATATCCACCCACTTAAGCTCGTCATAGATTCGGTCCAGCCAAGCGCGCTCGTGGGGCATGAAACCCGAGTTTTTCCGGTTACTTCGCCAATTTTTGAGATCGATATTTTGATGACAGGTATTCCAGTCGGCGCAGACAATAAATTCTCTTCGCTTGCGCCTCAAAGCCGCAAGGTGCTCGTAGAAAGGCTCCATGAACCCATCCTTGCGTGCTTGGGCGACCTCAGACGCCGAGCCTGAGGGCACGTAGAGCGACACGACACTCAAGCCGGGAAAATCCACTTGGGTGTAACGCCCCTCTGAATCGACGATATCCCAATCGAGCCGGGTCGTGACCCTCTGGGGTTTCTGCCGACAATAAATAGCAGTGCCTGCATATCCCGGTCGGTCCGCCTCGTTGTAATAGCAGTGGTAGCCCTCGGGGTAAAAAACGGCGTCGGTCAGTTGCTCTTCTTTTGCCTTAATCTCCTGAATGCACACCACATCGGCTGTCTGGTGTGCGAGCCAGTCGAAGAACCCTTTGCGTGCCGCAGCTCGGATCCCGTTTGCGTTACAGGTGATGACTCGATACATGCGCTGCTGCTCACTCGCTGGGTTAGGCCGGTTCGCAGAGCAGTCAAACAAACTCGGGCGGACAAGACAACCAAGCGACGATGATCGAGGAGATACGGGCCAGAGCCGCGGCGTGGGGATCGTTTTGTTAGGGGGAGCATTGCTCCGAACTGTGTCTTTTTCCCTCGCGCCGCATATTCAGATTAAGTAGCTCGGCGCCCGCTGTCCAAGACTAATCTCCCATTTACAGCTAACTGTTTAGATCGAAATGCTATGGCAGCGCAGTGCCCAGCGTCACTCGATCAAAAAAAGCGGCGCGCCGAGTCGCGGAGCCTTGATTTCCTGCCGTTGGCAGTCTGGAAAAGCCGCTCCTATACTCCCGACTGATAATCCTGAGCCACCGCGAGATATGAGGGCCATAGATACCTGTGCGCATCACCCTACTCACAAATCGAGATCTCGCGAGTAACTTTGCTCTCAACCTACTCGTGCCTCAGCTCTCGATTCATCACGACCTGCACGTGTTCTGCTCAGACAGAGTCGGAGGCCACGCTGCGGCACCCGGTTTGGCTACCGCATCCTTTTATGAACAAACACTGCCGCTAGAGTTCCTGTTCCCGCTTATCGATACGCAGCCAAATCGGGGGGAGCTCCTCACCTTTCAGGGCCTGAGCCAGTTTCTGGTCGCGCCAATTTCCAGTCTGAACCAGCCCAACACTACTGGGGGCCTGGGTACCCTAGCCGCCACCGAACCCGACTTGATGATCTCAGTCCGTTACGGCTGTATTTTGAAAGTTGACGCGCTGGCGTTACCGGCCAAGGGCGTGCTAAACCTTCACTCGGGCAGGCTCCCAGAGTATCGCGGTGTTATGGCAACATTTAGAGCCATGCTGGCCAATGACAGTACGCTCTGCAGCACCCTGCACTGGATAGAAGATGCGACCATCGATACAGGCCGGATCATCAGCATTCAGCGCCACCAGAGAGACCCGCATCAGTGTTATTTAGGTAATACCATCGGACTCTATCCGGCAGGCTGTGCGGCGATCCTCAAAGTCGTCGACATGATTGAGGCGGGTCAGGAGCCCGACGCACGTGCGCCCGAACAGACTGGACCCTATTACTCCTCTCCCGACCCAGATAGCCTCGAGGCCTTCTCTCAGGCTGGGCATCAGTGGGCAAACCCTGAATTCTTGACCGCGCTGCTGTCGCGTTATCTACCCCCTCAGTGATGGGCGGCGTGCGGCTTTTAGTTTTCGCTACGATCGCCTGTAGCTTTTTGCGTCAATAGTACCAAATTGACTGCTTAGGCGAGCGAAAGTAGTGCAAATTTTTTCTTTAAATTGATTGTAAAATATTGTTTTTCATGAGGTATATCTACATATTTAGCAGGCTGCTTTCCTTATTTGCAATTTGCTTTACTTTTATTTCGTTTTGCAACATTATCCGCGTATGTCAGGACGACAGGGGTGATTCAGGTGGCCACGGAAGGCCATAAGACCCAGGCCTGAGACACACCTTACAGGGGCATGGATCGCCCCTTTTTTTCTCTTTTAAACCTTACCTCAGAGCACCCACCAGCCTATAACAGACGAGCGTGACGTCGATGAGGCATAGGTTTATGCCGACTAAAACAGCCTAGGTCACTAACAAAGAATGAGTGGGGTGGCTGACGGGTCTCGAACCCGCTACCTCCGGAGCCACAATCCGGTGCTCTACCTGGTGAGCTACAGCCACCATCAAGAAGTGCAAACAGAGAACCTGCTGCACTAACCCGAAGGCTAACCCCCTCCTCTGTGGCATAACCGAAAGGAGATGGTCGGGGTGGAGGGATTCGAACCCCCGACATCCTGCTCCCAAAGCAGGCGCGCTACCAGACTGCGCTACACCCCGATGACGGAGGGTTCAGCCCCCGCGCGGCGCGCAGTTTACCGGCATTGCCAATTGTCGGCAATGCGCAACAAAACGTCTTCCCCCGTCGATCAATCTCTGAAAGAATCGCGCCCGCTTTTAAAGGGGGATTTCACATGACGGCAGTCATTCTGGACGGCAAGCACGTTGCCCAACTAACAGAAGAACAACTCAGCGTACGTGTTGAAGCGCTGAAGGCAAAATCTGACGGCAGGACACCGGTTCTGGCGACCATACTGGTAGGCGACGATCCGGCTTCAGCGACCTACGTGAAGATGAAAGGCAACGCCTGCCGCCGGGTTGGCATGGAATCTATGGCGATTGAACTGCCGGCCTCGACCCGCACCAACGACCTTCTGAGAGAAATCGAGCAGCTTAATCAGAACCCGGACGTACACGGTATCCTGCTGCAGCACCCGGTGCCATCACAGATCGAGGAGCGCGCCTGTTTCGACATGATTGCCCTCGAGAAAGATGTCGACGGCGTGACCTGCCTCGGCTTTGGCCGCATGGCGATGGGAGAGCCCGCATACGGATGCGCAACGCCACAGGGGATTATGCGTCTGCTGGCACACTATGAGACTCACCTGGAAGGCTTGCATGCCGTCGTCATTGGCAGGAGCCCCATTTTGGGCAAGCCCATGGCGATGATGATGCTTGAGGCCAATGCCACCGTCACCATCTGTCACTCCCGAACGCGTGATCTAGAAAGTCATGTGCGTCAGGCGGATCTGGTGGTGGGCGCAGTAGGCCGTCCCGAATTCATCCGGGCGGACTGGATTAAAGATGGCGCCATTGTGGTCGACGCGGGGTACCACCCCGGTGGCGTTGGGGATATTGAGCTAGGCCCACTCGCTGCGCGGGCCAGCGCGATCACGCCGGTACCGGGTGGCGTAGGCCCAATGACCATCAATACACTGATTCAGCAGACCGTCGAATCAGGCGAGAAGGCACTGAGCTAAATCGTCAACCTCGGCGGCGCCACTGGGTGCCGTCGGGACCGTCTTCCAACACCACACCTCGTGCCTCGAGATCGTCCCGAATCTCATCGGCCCGCTGAAAGTCACGATTCGACTTGGCTGCGATGCGCTCTTCGATCAGTCCATCAATCTCTTCTGCAGTGGCCCCCCCTTCCCCCATCGAGCCGGTAAACCAATCCTCGGGGTCTGCCTGCAGCAATCCAAGCAGGCCGCCACCTACAATCAGCTCTGCTTTGGCTATCGCGATTTCTTTAGGGTCATCTGATTTGTTCAAAGTACTCGTTGCAGCATGCAGTGCAGCGACAGCCTCCGGAGTATTCATGTCGTCCAGCAGGGCGACCAATACACGGCTGTCTGCCACGGCGAGTGCCGCAGGCTCCACGTCTCGATGGCGTCGAAGCGCACCATAAAACGCATCCAGCGTGCCTCGAGCATTAGTCAGCAGATCGCCGGAGAAATTGAGCGCCGAGCGGTAATGAGCTGACAATAGCGCAAAGCGCAGTACCTCGCCGGGAAAGCGCTTTAGAAGCTCTCTCACCGTTCGCACGTTGCCCAATGACTTGGACATCTTCTCGCCATCCATGTCAATAAAAGCGTTGTGAATCCAATAGCGAACAAAGTCGCCACCGAATGCGCAGCAACTCTGGGCGCGCTCGTTCTCGTGATGAGGAAAAATAAGGTCGCGACCACCGCCGTGAATATCGATGGCCTCCCCCAGATGCGCTCGAATCATCGCTGAACACTCGAGGTGCCAACCCGGCCGCCCTCGGCCCCAGGGGCTATCCCAACCGGGTTCTTGCTCGGCAGAGGGTTTCCAGAGCACAAAATCGCCCGGATGACGCTTGTAGTCGGCAACCTCGACCCGCGCCCCCGCCATCATATCCTCGAGTTTACGCCCGCTGAGCTCACCGTAGGCGGGCATGGACTCAACCATAAACAAAGCGTGCCCGTCGGCCTCATAGGCATGCCCCTCGGCGATCAATCGCTCTGTCAGCGTGATCATGTCGTCGATGTGCTCTGTGGCCATCGGTTCAATCGTGGGCGCAAGCGCATTGAGCGCCGCCATATCCTCGCGATATTTCTGGGTGAATTCCGTGCTGACTTCAGCGATGTCCGTGCCGCGCTGTGAAGCTGCGTCAATGATCTTGTCGTCGATATCGGTGATGTTGCGGGCATACACGACCTGCGGATAGAGCACACTCAACAGCCGGTACAGACAGTCAAACACCACGACAGGGCGCGCGTTCCCGATGTGCACGTAGTTGTAGACCGTTGGACCGCAAACATACATGGTCACGCGTCCGGGATCACGGGGCGTAAAGACGTCCTTGGCCCCCGTTAGGGTATTGTGAAGGCGCAGCTCAGGCATGGGTTGCCGACCAGGTGTCGCGCAAACCAATGGTCATATTAAAAACCGGACGCTCTGAAGTATGGTCATAGCGGTCTGCCACGAAGTACCCCTCACGCTCAAACTGAAATACCTGCTCTGGCTTAGCCTCGCTTAAACCGGGCTCCACCATCGCGGCCTCAATCACCTCAAGGCTGTGGGGATTCACAACAGCCAACATATTGTCTTCTCGACCCGGCTCAGGCACCGCGAACAGTCGGTCGTAACGCCTGATCGTTGCAGACAATCCATACTCGGCAGAAACCCACTGAATCACGCCTTTGGGTTTCACACCGTCGTCTGGATCGGCCCCGGGCACAAACGTCACACATCGGGCCAATACGCGCACGACATTGTCTTCGGCGTCTTTCTCACAACTCTCCGCCTCGATCACTAGCCCGCCGCGCAACCTGACTCGCTTGCCTACCACCAAGCGCTTGAATTGCTTGTTCGCCTCCTCGCGGAAGTCGGCCTGGTCTATATAGAGCTCACTGCCCATCACCAATTCTCGACTCCCAAATTGTGGGTCGGCCGGATGATTAGGCACGGTCAGCAACATGGGCTCAGCAAGATTGGTCAGCGTCAGGCGAAGAGGCTGCATGACACACATCACCCGGGGCGCGTGCTGGTTGAGATGGTCCCTCACGGCACTCTCCAGCATCGCCACGTCGACCGTCCCATCAGAGCGGGAGGTACCGACCTCCTCACAGAAATGCCGTATGGCGGCTGCGGGATAACCTCTGCGTCGAAGACCCGCGATAGTCGGCATGCGGGGGTCGTCCCATCCGGCAACGACATTCTCGTCAACCAACTCCTTCAGCTTGCGCTTGCTAGTGACTGTGTAGCTCGTATTGAGCCGGGCAAATTCGATTTGCCGCGGCTGATGGGGCACCGGCAGATTCGCGATAAACCAGTCGTAAAGCGGCCGGTGGTCCTCAAACTCCAACGTGCAGATAGAGTGAGTAATCCCCTCGATCGCGTCCTCCTGTCCATGAGCAAAATCATAGGTGGGATAGATTGGCCACTCTAAACCAGTCTGGTGATGGGCCGCGTGCCGAATGCGATACAGAATGGGGTCGCGCAAATTCATATTGCTCGAGCTCATGTCGATTTTAGCGCGTAACGCCCGCTCGCCGTCGGCGAATTCGCCACGGCGCATGCGTTCAAATAGATCACGATTCTCGCTGACGCTTCGGTCGCGAGACGGACTGTTCCGCCCTGGCTGTGTCAACGTGCCCCTATATTCGCGTGCCTCTTCGGCGGAAAGGTCGCATACATAAGCAAGCCCCTCATCGACAAGATGCAGGGCCCACTGGTAAAGCTGCTCGAAATAGCTCGAGGCGAAGCGCACCTCTCCAGCCCACTGGTATCCCAACCAGCGGACGTCCTCCTGAATAGAGTCGATAAACTCCTGACTTTCTTTCTCCGGGTTGGTGTCGTCAAAACGGAGATGGCATTGCCCACCAAATTGCTCAGCAAGGCCAAAATTTACGGTGATCGACTTCGCGTGACCTATATGCAGAAAGCCATTCGGCTCTGGCGGAAACCGGGTGACCAACGCACTTATACGCGCGGCCTCCAGATCAGCCTGAATCTGTGTGCGCAAGAAGTTACTGCGAAGCTCCGCGGACATCCTAAACCCTAGGCAATGCGCCCTAAAATAAGCTGCGTACTATACCAACTGGACGTCGAGCTTGGCATGGGAGCATTCCCACTTGCCGCAAAAATTCCGCATCGCAACCACCCGCCATCTCAGGTACGATGCCGCCTCCCGATGCAGACCCCTGAGGTACCCATGCCAGCTGCGCATATCCTGATGACCACCACTGTCGGCCCCATGACCCTGGAGCTCGACGCAGAAAATGCTCCGAAGACGGTTGAGAATTTCCTGTCGTATGTGGCGGACGGTTTCTACGACGGTACGATTTTTCACCGGGTCATCAACAACTTCATGATTCAGGGCGGTGGTTTCACAGCTGACATGGAGCAAAAAGAGACAAAGGCTCCGATCGAAAATGAAGCCAACAATGGCCTCAAGAACGCCCACGGCACGATCGCCATGGCACGCACACAGGACCCGCATTCCGCCACCGCCCAATTCTTCATCAATGTTCAGGACAACGACTTCCTGAACCATACCGGTGAAAATATGCAGGGCTGGGGATACACCGTGTTCGGCAAAGTGACTCAAGGGGAGGATGTGCTCGATAAAATCAGATGCGTGCAAACGGGTGGCCAAGCCGGGCATCAAGATGTCCCCGTTGAGCCCATCATCATCGAGAGCGTGGCCGTCATCGACGACTAGGGGCTGCTCGGTGCATCGACTTTTTGTCAGCGATATACACCTTAGCGACGAAACACCTGACATCGAGGCGGCACTGGTTGCGTTGTTGAAATACGAGTCCCCCTTCGATTCGCTGGTCATGCTTGGCGATATCTTCGAGGCATGGGTGGGCGACGATGACGACTCGCCGCTTGCTGAGCGCATCAGGTTAGCGCTTCGCGCACTTGCTGATTCGGGCACCGAGATCCTCTTCTGCAGGGGTAATCGCGATTTCATGCTAGGTGAGCAGTTTGCCAGTGACGTCGGCGGCACCCTCTTGCCAGATCAGACGGTGTTAGACGTTGCAGGGCAACCCACGCTGTTACTTCACGGCGATACCCTGTGTACTGACGATGTGGACTACCAGCAATTCAGAGAGCTCGTCCACTCCCCCGAGTGGCAGGCTGAAATGATGACGAAGCCACTCGATGAGCGCCGTGAGCTGGCCCGCCAGTTGCGATCAATGAGCATCGATGCAGCGAGCAACAAACCCGAAGACATTATGGATGTGAATCAGAACGCCGTGAGTACCGCCATGCGCGACGCCGATGTGTCGGTAATGGTGCACGGCCACACTCACAGACCCAACCGACACCAGTGTGACACTGGGGAGCGCATCGTATTGGGAGACTGGAATGCACGAGTAGGCTGGCTGCTCCGCGAGCGAGACAGCGAGCTCAGCCTGGAGCGCTTGTCTATCGGCTAATGTTGTGTCGCGACAGGGCCGCTATGGAAGCGGAACTCAGTGTCCGCACTCTCCACCAGCCCGGCCTCAAGACCACGGAAGTAATCGATCCGGTCCGCCAAATGCGCCTTGTCGGCCAACGATTGGGCCAAGCGCAGATAGTCGGCGTAGTGCCGAGCTTCACTCTTCAGCAGTGAAAAATAAAAGTCGCCCAGCTCCCTATCGAGCTCCGGAGCGAGCTTGGCAAAACGCTCGCAGGATCGGGCCTCGATGAGCGCGCCTACAATGAGCGTATCAATCAGCCTTCCAGGCTCCTGTCGACGCACCCCTTTATGCAGTCCCTGAGCATACCGAGAGGCGCTGAGCGGCTCATAGGTAATGTCACGCGCCGCCATCATCTTGATCACCTGCTCGAAATGGCGGAGCTCCTCACGCGCAAGCCTAGACATCTTATTCAGCAGCATCGAGTTATCAGTGTAGCGATGCATGAGCGCCATAGCCGTCGCCGCCGCTTTTTTCTCACAATTGGCATGATCAATGAGCAGAGTCGACTCCTGCTCGCGTTGCAATGCCACCGCCACCCAGGCATCTGGCGTCGGGCAAGGTAAAAACCCTCTGATACCGGCCACCAAAGCCTCAGCCGTACTCACCGTAGGGCCTCCTGAGGCGACTCATCCGCAAACAGATCTCCGGTAGCGATGTAGCGGTCATAGTGGGCGGAGGAAAGAATCCAGAATTCCTCATCGATCTGATCCCTAAGTGCCACCAGCGTCATATCTCTAAAACTGGGCAGCACCTCAAACCCGTACTGCTCGGGCTGCACAATTTGTGTCGCGCCCGCCTTCAGCAGCGCGAAGAGATGGCAGTAGGGATCATGATGCGGCTCATGACGGATCTTCTGCACCGACAGCTGCCAGTCCAATAGCTTTTGGTCGACGATTCGAAACTTGTTGGCCACGCACATGCCCAGAAAGCGATCCAGGCGCGAATCAATCGCCCCTTTTTGTGCCTGTGAATAGCCATTCCAGTCAATCACCTCGTGCGCAAAGCGCTTGCAACCGCGACAGACCGTGTCGCCGATACCGGTAGAGCAGACGCCGATGCAAGGGGTTCGAATGGGATTGAGGTCAGACACGGTTCCTCCGAAGCGAGCGAAGTTTAGCAGTTTCTGTATCGAGGCAATGCCCCTGCCATCGGCTGAGTGAATGAGGGGTATTCAAACCGTCGTTAACCTTGGAAACAATCGCCACGCTATAATCGCGCTATCGAGAACCCCGCACGTAGAAGGACGCTGTAAATGCTGGAAGCCTACCGTCAACACGTCGCCGACCGCGCCGCCCAGAATATACCCCCTGCCCCGCTATCCCCCGAGCAGGTTGCCGAATTATTGGAACTTTTGAAAAACCCACCAGCGGGCGAGGAGGCCTTTCTCGTAGAACTGCTGACTGAGCGAGTGCCTCCAGGGGTTGATGAGGCCGCATATGTCAAAGCCGGCTTTCTGTCGGCGCTGGCGAAAGGGGAAACCAGCTGTGATTTGATTGACCGCGAGCATGCGATTCGCCTACTGGGCGACATGCATGGTGGCTACAACATCACCACGCTGGTCGGATTACTCGACGATGAGGCGCTAGGCACTCACGCAGCAAGAGAACTGAAACAGACGTTATTGGTGTTCGACGCCTTTTACGACGTGGTGGAGCTGGCAAAAGGCGGATCAAAGAATGCCCAAGCCGTTTTGGAGAGCTGGGCGGCGGGAGAATGGTTCACCGAACGCCCCGAGGTGCCCGAGTCGCTTAAAATGGTGGTATTCAAAGTCACCGGAGAGACCAATACCGATGACCTGTCCCCCGCTCCCGACGCCTGGTCGCGCCCCGATATCCCGCTTCACGCGCTGGCCATGTTCAAGATAGCCCGAGACGGCATTGAACCCGATGCGCCGGGCGTCACCGGCCCACTGAAACAAATCGAGAGAATCAAGCAGGCAGGTCTGCCAGTGGCATTTGTTGGCGATGTAGTGGGAACAGGGTCATCACGCAAATCAGCTACCAACTCCGTGCTCTGGTACTTCGGTGAAGATACGCCCGGCATTCCAAACAAGAGGGCTGGTGGCGTCTGTATTGGCGGCAAGGTCGCGCCCATCTTCTACAACACGATGGAGGATGCCGGCGCACTGGTATTCGAGGCGCCCGTTGATTCGCTCGGTATGGGTGATGTGATCGAGATCCGTCCCTATGAGGGTAAAATCCTGTCAGAGAGTGGCGATGTGCTGTCGGAATTTGCCTTACGCTCCGACGTGCTGCTGGATGAGGTCCGCGCAGGCGGGCGCATCAATCTGATTATCGGGCGCGGCCTCACCGGGAAGGCTCGAGAGGCGCTGGGCCTAGGGGAAACCGATTTGTTTCGCACCCCAAAGCCGCCGGAGCACTCCGACAAAGGTTTCACGCTGGCTCAGAAAATGGTGGGTCACGCGTGCGGCGTAGAAGGCATTCGACCCGGCACCTACTGTGAACCGCGCATGACGACCGTGGGCTCACAGGACACCACGGGGCCGATGACACGCGATGAGTTACAGGATCTCGCCTGTTTAGGCTTTTCGGCCGACCTGACAATGCAATCCTTTTGTCATACCGCTGCCTATCCAAAGCCGGTCGACATCGACACGCAGCACACGCTGCCCGATTTCATCATGACCCGAGGCGGCGTCTCTCTGCGCCCGGGAGATGGGATTATCCATAGCTGGCTCAACAGAATGTTGTTACCGGACACCGTTGGCACCGGGGGTGACTCCCACACCCGCTTCCCCATGGGCATCTCATTTCCCGCGGGCTCCGGACTGGTGGCTTTTGCCGCCGCGACGGGCGTGATGCCACTGGACATGCCCGAATCAGTACTGGTCCGCTTCAAGGGCGAGATGCAGCTGGGCGTGACCCTCCGGGATCTGGTGCATGCAATTCCATACTATGCGATCCAGCAGGGACTGTTGACAGTCGAGAAAAAAGGTAAGAAAAACATTTTCTCAGGGCGGATTCTTGAGATTGAAGGTTTAGATTCGCTGACCGTTGAACAGGCGTTTGAACTGTCGGATGCGTCAGCAGAGCGATCTGCCGCCGGATGCACCATCAAGCTCGGGGAAGCCACCATTGCTGAGTACCTGCGCTCCAATATCGTATTGCTGCGCTCCATGATCGCCGAGGGCTACGGTGACGCTCGCACTCTCGAGCGAAGGGCGAGAAACATGGAAGCCTGGCTTAAGAATCCAGAGCTACTTAAGGCGGATGCAGACGCAGAGTACGCAGCGGTCATTGAAATTGATTTGGCAGAAATCGATCAGCCGATTGTCTGTGCGCCCAATGACCCCGACGATGCGCGTCTTCTCTCGGAAGTACAGGGCGATCAGGTTGACGAAGTGTTTATCGGCAGTTGCATGACCAATATTGGCCATTTCCGAGCCGCCGGTGAGCTACTAGAGGCACATGGCGCACCCGTCAGCACCAGGATGTGGATTTGCCCCCCTACCCGGATGGACGAACATCAGCTCATGGAGGAAGGCTACTACGCGATCTTCGGTCGAGCGGGCGCGCGGACCGAGATGCCGGGCTGCTCGCTGTGTATGGGCAACCAGGCCAGAGTCGCACCCAAGTCGACGGTACTATCGACGTCTACCCGTAACTTCCCGAATCGGCTTGGCGAAGGGGCGAATGTGTATCTCACCTCTGCCGAACTCGCCGCGGTCGGTGCACTTCTCGGGAAACTACCGACCCCTGCCGAGTATCTGGAATACGCCGGCAAGATCGACTCTATGGCAGATGAAATCTATCGTTATATGAACTTCGATCAGGTTGTGGCCTTCCAGAAGCTGGCCGAGGACGGCGAGCGAATCGCGGCAACGATTATTGATGAAGTCGCCTGACCGCACCCACTGGTGCCGCTGAGCGTGCCAAGCTGGCGTATTCTTGTTACTAAATATGGCCGCGATATGGCCGCGCGAAAGTGGCCGTAGCGAGCTAGCGACTTATGGCAGCGAAGCCACGCAGACAGTCTGCCTGCAGATCCTCGAGATCCTCGAGACCCACAGCAATACGAACCAGTCCTTCGGAGATGCCCGCGGCTCCGCGCTGCTCGGCTGTCAGGCGCCCATGGGTCGTCGACGCTGGATGCACGATGGTGGTCTTGGCGTCTCCGAGGTTGGCTGTGAGCGACATAAGCTCTGTCCCACTGATGAACTGCCAGGCCGCCTCGCGCCCACCTGCTACCTCAAATGCCAGTACCCCACCAAAACCGTGCTGCTGACGGACCGCTAAGGCGTGTCCGGGATGGTCGGGCAGCCCGCAGTAATGTACCGCTTCTACCAGAGAATGCTCGGCCAGCCATTCAGCCAGACACTGCGCGTTGTCAGAATGGGCACGCATTCTGAGGTCCAGTGTTTCCAGCCCCTTCAGCATCACCCAGGCATTAAACGCGCTCAACGTGGGGCCACAGGAGCGGTTGAACGCCACTACCGGTGTGATCAATTCTTCCGCTCCCACCAGAGCGCCACCCAATACCCTCCCTTGCCCGTCCAGATACTTGGTCGCAGAGTGGGTCACAATGTCAGCACCCAGCAGCAAGGGCGTTTGCAGTGCCGGAGAGCAGAAACAATTGTCGACGGCTAGCATGGCGCCAATGTCCTGACTAATCTGAGCGAGCGCAGCAATATCTGCTACGGCATTGAGCGGATTCGACGGCGTCTCGATGAAAAGCATCCGGGTATTTGACTTCGCCGCCCCGCGCCACTGATCGGGATCAGTGAGCGAGACAAAACTCACCTCAACGCCAAATTTCTGCAGCGTATTCTGGAACAGGCCCACCGTAGCGCCAAAGACATCGCGTGAGCACAGTACATGATCGCCAGCCTTGAGATGGGTTAGACATAGCGCCAAGATGGCCGCCATCCCTGACGCGGTAGCAACCGCCGCATCGCCCTGCTCAAGCGCGGCTAATCGCTCCTCAAAAGTCCTGACGGTCGGATTGGTGTAGCGGGAGTAGACGTTGCCGTCGACCTCACCGGCAAACTTAGCCGCGGCATCCTCAGGCGAATCAAACAGGAAGCTGGAAGAAGTAAAGATCGGCTCAGCTTGCTCCCCCTCGGGCGTCCGCCGAATGCCGGACCTGATAGCGCGGGTGCGAGGCCCCGCATCATCAAGCCATTTACCTGTCTCCTTCGTCATGACTCAGTTGTCGTTGTGGAGGCCGACAACCGCCCCTTCACTGGCGCCCGGGAACGGACCGCGTCCTTTGGCACCATCGGCGCGCGCAGCCTCAATCGATTGCAAGTATTGATCATCAATGTTCCCTGCGAGGTACTGGCCGTCGAACACTGACGACTCGAACCCGTCGACCTCGGGGTTACCTTCGCGCGAGCATTCGATCAGGTCTTCGAGATCTTGATAGACCAGCCAGTCTGCACCGATTTCCTCGCGCACCTCCTCGACGGTTCTCCCGTGGGCAATCAGCTCGGTGGCTGCGGGCATATCGATGCCATACACATTGGGGAATCTCACCGGTGGCGCTGCTGAAGCGAAGTAAACCTGCCGCGCACCCGCTTCGCGCGCCATTTGGATAATCTGGCCGCACGTCGTACCCCGCACGATGGAGTCGTCAATAAGCAGGACAGTTTTGTCCTGAAATTCCAGCGGCACTGGATTGAGCTTCTGTCTCACAGACTTTTTCCGTTCACTCTGCCCCGGCATGATGAAAGTGCGCCCGATGTAGCGGTTTTTCATAAAGCCCTCGCGAAACTTGACCCCTAATTCGTAGGCCAACGACTGCCCCGCAACCCGGCTGGTATCCGGAATAGGGATCACGACATCGATATCGTTCACGGGACGCTCACGCAGTATCTTTTTGGCCAGCGCTGCCCCTTGGCGCATGCGCGTCTTATAGACCGAGATGCTATCGATGAGAGAATCGGGGCGAGCGAAATAGACGTGCTCAAAAATGCAGGGAGTTAGTTTTGGTGAATCGGCACATTGCTGACGATGAAGTTCACCCGCCTGCGTGACACAAATGGCTTCCCCCGGCAACACATCGCCCAACAGCTCGAAACCCAATACGTCCAGCGCCACGCTCTCCGAAGCGACCATGTATTCGGTACCGCCCGCTCTGCCCTTACGTTGCCCTACGACCAGTGGACGAATGCCGTTAGGGTCACGGAATGCCACCAGACCAAAGCCGGCAATCAGCGCCACGGAGGCATAGCCACCCTCGCAGCGTTTGTGGACCACTTTGATTGCGTCGAATATGTCGTTGGCAGTGGGCTGAAGCTTACCCAGGCGATGCAGTTCGTGGGCGAACACATTGAGCAGCACCTCGGAATCCGAATCTGTATTCAGGTGGCGGAGATCTGACTGGAACAACTCATCCGATAAAAACGCGGAATTAGTGAGGTTCCCGTTGTGCGCCAGCGCTATACCGTAGGGAGAGTTCACATAGAACGGCTGGGCCAATGCAGTGCCCGAGCTGCCCTGCGTAGGATAACGGACGTGCCCGATGCCGAAGCGACCCAGTAGCTGTGCCATGTGAGTGGTACGAAAAACATCGCGCACAAGACCCTCGCCCTTGCGCTGCATGAGCTTCCCCTCTGAGCAGGTCATAATGCCAGCTGCATCCTGACCCCGGTGCTGAAGCATGGTCAGCGCATCGTAGATATCAGCGGCAACATCTTGCCCTGCGACCAACCCTACCAGTCCACACATAATGCCTCTCCGGCCTTAGAGCATTTCACTCGAATCGATGGTGTCCTTCACCGCCTCAGTCGGCTCCGACTCCAAGACCCGGTCAAAGTTCGCGCCGATCCGTTCAGCGACCCATTCTACAGGCTCCATAAGCACCGCAGCGTCCAGTAGGTCTTCATCGGAATCAGGCAGGGCTGCACGTAGCAGAATACTGATTGCGGCGACGATGATCATCCCCCGAAGCAGACCAAAAATACCGCCCAGCAAGCGGTTACCAACATCAAAGCCAGGCTGTCGCATCTGCTTAGACAAAAAGGCAGCGATGACGCCAAACATCATCAGCACAGCTATGAATGTCAGCACCCACCCAAGCAGATAACGGGTTGTCGGCTCTTCGATCAGGTTTCGTGCAAAATCAGAAACCGAGTTGGCCACCACATTGGCGAGAAGGAAAGCACTAACCCAGCCGATAATCGACAGCGCCTCTCGCGCGAAACCCCTTACAATGCCGTAGCCGGAGGAGACCAACCAGACAAGTACAATGACCCAATCAAACAGGTTGAAGCTGTGGATCGCTGACCCAAGCTGACCCAATAGTTCCGCCACGTTACTGTTCGTACCTCAGAATCTGGGAGTCAACTTCGAGCACGGCATCGATTTCAGGCTTGAGCCTCATCAGCGGCGCTCGCTCAGCATTCGGCCCCACCTGTATGCGAAACAGCTCTTCATCCACTCGGACATAACGACTTGAGAAAGCCTTGTAACCGCGCGACTGCAACCCCTTCACAAGCTCATCAGCGCGAACCGCACTCCCCACCGTAGCGACCTGGAGAACGTAAAAAATCGGCAACCCCTGATCATCCACGATCGCATCATCGGACGGGGGTAGCAGCCTGGGTTGCGGTGCGGTGACCGATTCGCTGTCTGGTAAAGCGGCAAGCGAGTCGGCCTCAGCGTCAGTTTGGGTCTGGATATCGGCGACCTCCTGCACCTGTGATGGGTTTTTAGGAAGGTCCGGCAGCTTTGGGGCCACAGAGGACTCGTAGCTCTCGGGTTCTGGAATCGGCGTCCGATCAATGACAGGTCGCTGCGACATCGGCTGCAGGACCATAGGCTCACGAGTATCTGGCGTCACAAAGATCAAAGGCCAGAAGACGACCCCTAGCGACACCAACACCAGCGTCCCTACGAGCCGTTGCCTGAGTAACGGATCCACTTAGCTCTGCTCCCCGTCATGGTGATGCGCTGCCAGATGCGCCGTTGCCTCACCCACCGAGAAAAACGACCCGAAGACCACTACCCGGTCACCGATGGTAAATCGCATCATCAGTGACTGCCATAAATCGGCGAAAGGACCCTGATGAATCGGCGCGCCCATTGGCTTAAGAAACACCGTTAAGCGATCGGTGGACATGGCTCTCGGCACATGGCAAAGATCAATAAGATTCCATTCATCAAAGGTCGATTCGCACTGACAAAGCATATCATGAATGGGCTTATCCCCCATGACGCCAAACACTGCGGCGGTCTTACCAGGTACCGGGTGATCCCTGAGAAATTTCCCCAGCTGAGACACTGACTCGACGTTGTGTGCCACATCCAGCACCAACTCAAAATCCTTCAATTGGACTCTGCTGAGCCGCCCGGTAAGGCTCACAGACGCCAAATGGTTGACCAGAGACTGATCTACCGTCACCAGACCGCTAACTTCGAGGGCTTGGATCGCCGCCCCCATATTCACGGGCAGCAATCCGGTATCGTCTGGTAGCTGATAGCGTCGATGGGCTGAGGTCAGTATCTCACCACCTACGACTCGCCATTCCCGATTGATCAAAAAAGTTGCAGCGCCACGAGCGTCGAGCGTCGAGATCAGAGAATTGGGTGGATCAGGATCAGCTACAACACAGGGCTTCCCCGATCTCGCCACCCCTGCCTTTTCGATCGCAATCAGCTCCCGGCTATTCCCCAACCAGTCAGTATGATCGAGCCCAATACTGGTCACGACACTTAGATCAGCGTCGATAATATTCACGGCATCGAGCCGCCCACCCAGTCCAACCTCCAGTACCTGAACGTCCACGCTACGCTCGCGGAAAATCCACAGGGCAGCGAGCGTCGCGACCTCGAAATAGGTGAGGCTAATGGCTGCTCTAGCATCATCTATCGCCTCGAACGCTTCGATCAGCTCAGCATCCTGAATCTCGACGTCGTCAATACAAATTCGCTCGTTAAAACGATTCAGGTGAGGAGATGTGTAACGGCCCACGCGCTTGCCTGAATGCACCAATGCGGCGGACAGGACAGTCACGACACTGCCCTTGCCGTTTGTCCCGGCGACTGTCAGCGTTATTGGCGGTGAGGAGAGCAACCCTAGGTTTTGGGCGACATTAGCGACTCGATCTAGCCCCAGCTCGATTTCTACCGGGTGCTGTGATTCGAGACGTTCCAGCCACGCGCTCAGCGACAGTGGGACCATGCTCAGGCTAGGCAGCGCCCCCATCGGCCTCGATCACCTCGCCCTCCAACACCGGTGCAGGTTGCCCTGGCGACGAAAGATTTGTGAACTTAGCCAGCACACGGGCGAGGGTTTCACGCATGTCATTGCGGTGCACAATCATGTCGATCGCGCCATGCTCGAGCAAAAACTCGCTGCGCTGGAAACCCTTTGGGAGTTTCTGGCGAATGGTTTGCTCGATAATGTTAGGACCGGCAAAACCGGCTCGCGCATCGGGCTCTGCGATGTTGATATCACCCAGCAAGGCCAAAGACGCAGAAACGCCTCCGTAAATGGGGTCGGTCAACACCGAGATATAGGGCGTACCCTGTCCCTTCAGGCGCTCTATCACCGCGGATGTCTTAGCCATCTGCATCAGTGAAATCAATGCCTCCTGCATTCGGGCACCCCCCGAAGCTGAGAAGCAAATCAGAGGTAGGCCTTCCTCAAGCGCGACCGTTGCGGCGCGGGTGAACTTTTCGCCCACCGCGTATCCCATCGAGCCCCCGTGAAAATCGAACTCGAATGCCAGCGTGATCACCTGAACCCCAAGAATACTGCCTCGCATGGCAATCAAGGCGTCTTTTTCACCTGTGCTGCGCTGAGCAGCATTCAAGCGATCACGATATTTACGTTTGTCTTTGAACTTGAGGTGATCGATCGGCTCGAGGTCGGCAAACAACTCCGTCGCACCCCGGTCCAGACACAACTCAAGGCGACGTCGCGCGCCAATACGCATGTGGTGGTCACACTTCGGGCACACCTCGGCATTTCTTTCCAGGTCGGGCTTATAGAGGATCGCCTCGCATTTCACGCATTTTTTCCAGAGCCCCTCAGGCACGCTGGTGCGGTTTGCGCTCTCATCTTTATTGACGCCGGACGGCAGGATCTTATCAATCCAACTCATGGGATCTCCCAACGCTGAAACGGCAGAGTATACGAGGGTGCAGTGCTACTATGAAGGTGAAGAGTCCACACCCGCGCGGATACTTCGTAGCAGTTCTACCGCGGCCCCGTGGATCTGGATCTCTTCTATACCCTCGGCAGAATGGGCTGTTTGCTGCATTTCTGCGATTAACGCACTGCCGACGACCACCGCATCGGCACAAGCCGCTACCGCACTCGCGCTGGCCGCGTTTTTGATGCCAAAACCAACTGCAATGGGAAGAGCCGTTTTCTCGCGTATCTGGGCAACACTGCGAGCCACTTCATCGATGTCCAGTTCGCCCGAACCGGTCACGCCCTTTACCGCGACGCAGTAGATGAACCCGCGTGCCCGCTCAACAATTTTTTGCATGCGGGGTTCGGGCGTGGTCGGCGAAATCAGAAAAATATTATCGAGACCGACAGCCTTCAGAGCGCCGTCGATCGTGTCTACCTCCTCGGGGGGCAGGTCCACGGTAATCAAGCCATCTACTCCCGCCTCAGCGCTCGCCGCTGCGAAGGCCTCGTAGCCAAAGCGCTCGATCGGGTTGGCGTAGCCCATCATTACGATGGGTGTCCGATCATTGTCTTTCCGGAACTCTCCCACCATGCTGAGCACCCGCTGCAGGCTCATGCCATTCGCCAGAGCACGCTCATGACCTTTTTGGATCACCGGTCCCTCTGACATCGGATCAGAAAAGGGCACCCCCAGCTCCAGAATGTCTGCGCCAGCGTCAACCAGACTGTGCAGCAAAGATACCGTGCCTTCGGGACTGGGGTCGCCCGCTACTACGTAAGGGATCACGCCTCTACGCTTGTCAGACTGCAGATCCGCAAAGACCTGTGTGAGACGGCTCATCGCGATGATCAGACTTCAATGCCGTCGAGGGCGGCCACCGTTAGGATGTCCTTATCGCCCCGTCCGGACAGATTGACCACAATGTGCTGCTCCGGCGACATGCTAGCAGCAAGCTTCTCAGCATGCGCCAACGCATGCGCGGTCTCCAATGCGGGCATGATGCCCTCGACACGCGTCAGTCGATGAAAGGCTGCCAGGGCCTCGTCGTCATTAGCCGCAACATACTGAACCCGGCCGATATCCTTCAGCCAGGCGTGCTCAGGCCCTACGCCAGGATAATCGAGTCCGGCAGACACAGAGTGGGTCTCAAGGATCTGTCCATCTTTATCCTGCATCAGATAGGTGCGATTACCGTGCAGAACACCAGGACTGCCGATCGACAGCGGGGCTGCGTGCTCACCGGTCTCTAAGCCCTTGCCACCCGCCTCAACGCCATACATCGCCACGGTCTCATCTTGCAGGAACGGGTGAAACAGTCCGATTGCATTGGAGCCGCCACCCACGCAGGCCACCAGCGCATCCGGCAACTTCCCGCACTGCGCCAGGCTCTGCGCACGCGCCTCACGCCCTATGACGCTCTGAAAGTCGCGCACGAGCATCGGATAAGGATGAGGACCTGCGACAGTGCCAATAATGTAGAAGGTATCCTCCACGTTCGTGACCCAGTCTCGCATAGCTTCACTCATGGCGTCTTTCAAGGTCCGTGAACCCGAAGTCACGGAGACAACCTGTGCACCCAAGAGCTTCATTCGATACACATTGAGCTGTTGTCTGCGAATATCCTCCTCGCCCATAAATACATGGCACTCTAACCCCAGTCTTGCCGCTACTGTCGCACTGGCTACGCCATGCTGGCCCGCCCCTGTCTCGGCAATCACCCTCTTCTTGCCCATATGTTTGGCTAAGAGCGCCTGTCCAATCGTATTGTTCACCTTGTGAGCACCGGTGTGATTCAAGTCCTCGCGCTTAAGCAGAATCCTGGCACCGCCAATGGCATCGGATAGCCGGGCCGCTTCATATAACGGTGAAGGGCGACCCACATAGTGTGCGAGGTCCTCGTCAAACTCTCGCTGGAACGCTACGTCGTCCTTGAGGCGCGCATACAACTGCTCCAAATCTGAGAGCGCCGACATCAAGGTCTCTGCGACAAACTTGCCACCAAAACGGCCAAACCGACCATTCTGGTCGGGCACTGACGCAAATAATTCGGGAGTTACTTCACTGGTCATAATCCACCTTCGCTCAATTTCGACAAAGCGGCTTCAATAAAAGCCCTCATCAGATCACTGTCCTTGACGCCCTTTTCTCTCTCGACACCGCTGCTGACATCAACCGCTGCAGGTCGCACCTGGTGAATCGCATCCGCGACGTTCTCGGCATTCAATCCGCCCGCCAACATCAATCGCTCCTCGAGCCCCTGATGAATCCATGCCCAGTCGAACCGTTGACCCGTGCCGCCGAACTGACCAGCGTGCGCGCTATCCAACAATAACCCGCGAGCAGAGCAATACGCACTATCCACCGCCGACAAATCCACGTCAGCTGACATCGCCACAGCCTTCAAGTAGGGGCGCTGAAACTGTTCACAGAATGCCGGAGTCTCCTGTCCATGGAACTGCAAAACATCCAGCTCGACCCGATCAAGCACCGTCTGCACCAGCTCGATAGTCGGATCAACAAACAACCCTACCAGCGTGCCCGATCCAGCGACGGCAGCGTGAATCTCTCGCGCTACCTCCGCCGTCACGTGTCGCGCGCTTGCAGCGTGGAACACGCAGCCAACGGCGTCGGCGCCCAGTGAGAGGGCTTGCTCAGCATCTTCGGGTCTCGTGATGCCGCAGATCTTGATACGCACGGCTCGCCCCCGTCCCCAAACATCCATTTTAGCAGTATTCCAGGGGGCTTACAGACGCCCCCGTAGAAGGGTCGGCCCGTCAGGAGTCTCTGGAAGCCTGAAAGCTGTAGGATAGGCCACATCCACAAGGTACAGGCCCTCAGGCGGCGCCGTGTCGGCAGCTTGGGTACGATCTCGACTACTCAACACCCCCTCAAACCACTCAACTGATGACGACTGAGAGCCTACGGCCAATAGTGAGCCGACAATATTGCGCACCATGTGGTGCAAAAAAGCGTTAGCGGTGATGTCGACGATCACATAGTCACCTTGTCTGGTAACAGTGCAGGCCGTGACGCATCGATTCGGTGACGATGCCTGGCAGCTCGCCGCCCGAAAGGCACTAAAATCGTGTTCGCCCAGCAAAATCTCAGCGGCATCATTCATTAGCTCGGCATCGAGTGCATGGCGGTACCAGGTCACTAAGTCGTGAAGCAGCGCTGGTTGGGTCGGCGTATTGCAGATAATGTAACGATATCGCCGCGCCGTGGCACTGAAGCGCGCATGAAACGCTTCACCCACTTCCTGAGCCCAATGGACTCTGATATCAGCTGGCAGGTGCCGGTTTGTCCCCATGACCCAGGCCTTGATGCTCCTGCCGACTGGGTCATCGAAATGCACCACCTGAGCAAATCCATGAACTCCCGTATCGGTTCGGCCGGCGCAAGTTGTCCTCACGGATACCCCGGCGATCTCCTGAAGAGATGCCTCCAGTGCCTCCTGTACGGTAGGCACGCTCAAGTGCGGCTGCGCTTGCCAGCCATGGTAGTGACCGCCGTGGTACTCAATCCGCGCCGCAACGCGGATGCCCGGAGACAATGGCGAATCCGACAACCTCAATGACTCAGGACGCCTCTAGCCGCAATAGCAACTCGCGCGCTTCTGCCTGCTGCGGCAGGTCTCCCTCCTTGATGACCTCCATCAACACAGGACGAGCGCCGTCCTCATCCCCCATATCAAGATAGGCGCGGGCGAGATCCAGTTTGCTGTCTACGGGATTGGTCTCAATCCCGTAGATGGATTCATCAGGATCAAAATTCTCTGCTACCGGTATCTCTGCAGCGTCGACCCCTGCATCGAGCGAGCTGAGCTCGAGACTCGATGTGTCGGGGGACAACGCACCCTCAGCGGTTACTTCGCCCGATTTGGCATCGTCGGCACTTATCTCCGGTGTGTGGTCACCGACTGCGCCCTTGAGCGGCGCCAGCTGCAGACCTTGCTCATCTTCGATCGAAGACAAAGGTGCTGGCTGCATCGCCACAGATTTTTCAGGTTCCAGCGGATCCTCGACTGCAGGCAGCCCAGCGTCGAGCAGGGGCACCTCCTCAACAACATCAATGGGGTCGACTCCAATCGACGCAGACTCACCGGCCGATCCTTTTGGCGAGGCAGCGCTGTACAGCGACTCAGCAACGCTGACGCTCTCTTCTGGAGAATGCCCATCCAAAATACCGTCCTCAAAATCGTCACCACCATAGGCTTGTTCATCAGTGGCAGACGTCGGATTAACCCTTTTAACTTCGAACTCAGGCTCCGCACGCTGGCCATCGTTGGGCGCATAAGCGGGTTCTGCGGAGAAAGACAGCTCACTTAGAACCGAAGCCTCCTCCGAGCCCTCTGCGCGCTCCTCGCTGCGCTGAGCGATGGCATCTCCCGAAGGCGAGGTGAGTGTCATACCCGCATCGAGGAGCATCTGCCGGGCTCGCTCAAGCAATTCAGGGCTATCTCCCTCCGCTAGCCGCCCTAACAGCGCACCCGCCTCTGCCAACTGCTCCAGCTCAACGTAACACTCAAGCAGGCACATGCTTAGCGAGGCCGAGGTCAAACCCTCCGCGAGCGCATCACTCAGCACCTCCACTGCCTGGTCAGTGCGACCGTAGGCAATATATATCTGGGCCTCCTCTAACGCCTTCGACGCCATGATCTGTGGATCTGACAACTGCGGGGGGCTACTCACCTCGTCTATCGCCTCAGCAGGGAGCGCGTCCTTCAAATGGGCATAGTCGATAGATTCAGACTCAGCATTTCGCTGGGTGCGTCGCCATATCAACAGCCCACCGCCCACCAATAATGTCGCGATTCCTGCCAAAAAAGGCCACAGCGGCAGCGGTTGTAGCGCGCTGTTCGGCTGCACGGCAGGGGCAGATGGCCTTTCCACTTCAACAGGAACGCGGCTGGCTGCCTGTTGTTCTGCAAGCGCAGACTTGATTGAAGCGAGCTCTGCGTCGCGCTCTGCAATCTGCATCTCGAGACTGGCCACGCTTTCCTGCAGGCGACTCACCGTCGCAATCAGCTCCTCTAGCTCACGCCCAGGCGAAGCGCCAGGCACATCCAACGGCGCTTCATCATTTGGGTCCGGGTCGCTCCCAGCCAACATGGCGTTATCAACAGGCGTATCTGGTTCCCCCGCCGCTGGCTCTGCAGTTTCCGCTATATTTGTTTCAGCATCGGCTACCAGCGTCAGGCCCTGCGACTCGCGGACAATACCCTGCGCCCACTCCTCATTCTGCAGAGCGACCTCGTCAAGCGCTGTCGCGCGATCGATCCGAATATCCCCGGCGGCTGGAATCTGCAGCACGTAACCAGACTTCAAGCCGTTAATGTTGCCAGCCTGAAAAGCAGCCGGGTTAGCCGCCAAGATCTCCAGCATCGTCTGCTCTACCGACACGCCCGGCGCGGCGCCATCAGAAGCGATGCGCCACAAAGTGTCAGTGGTCACGACAAGGTATTGAGCGCCGGGAACGGGTCTCGCCGGCGCGCCAGCCGCATAACCACCCGCATCGGCGCTTGCTGGCTCTGCACCGGAGATCACTGCCTGATTGTCAGGCTGCTCCGCTTGCTCGATCGGCGCATCCTGAAGCGCCACACCCACCGGCCTCGGCGGCAAATCCATCAACACGGTATATTCGCGCAAAAGACGGCCGTCGGGCCAACGCGCCTCGACAACAAAATCAAGGTAAGGCTCCCGCAACGGTGCCTCTGTCGTCAGCACCACCCGACGCCCCGACTCATCTGACTCAACCTGAAAATTAATGCGGGTCAGGAAGAAGTCTCGTGAAACTCCCAGCCTCTCGAACTCGGCGTCAGAGGCCAGATCGACATGCACGTCATTGTCGTTGAGTGCGTCGGCCTCAAGGAGCGACACTTCGGCGCGGAATGGCTCATTGAGATAGGAATACAGTGTGAGCTCACCTAGCCCTAGGGCCCAGCCGTCACCAGGTATAGTCGCCGCCGACAACACAGCGGCGGATACGATTGAAATTCTTTTCATTGGCTCGTCGCCTTTACCTTCCTTTGGTTTGGCTTTCACTGGGCCCCACCGCCATTCCTTGGCGCCAGATATAAAGGGTCCCAACTTCACGAAACGCTCTGGAGATACTCCGACAGCAAGACCTCTGCGATCTGCACGCTATTCAGGGCGGCTCCTTTGCGTACGTTGTCAGCCACCACCCAAAGATTCAAGCCTCTTGGATGTGAAATATCCTCACGAACCCTGCCCACAAATACCGGATCGGCTCCTGCTGCCTCAGTGACCGGGGTCGGATAACCGCCGGCTTCGTGACGATCCAGTAGCGCAACACCGGCCGCGCCCTCCAATACCTCTCTCGCTCGCTCCGCTGAAATAGGCTCTCTGGTCTCAATATGAACAGCTTCTGCGTGACCGTAGAAAACCGGCACCCTCACACAAGTCGGATTCACAAGAATGTCGGGGTCGCCCAAAATCTTTTGCGTTTCCCAGACCATCTTCATTTCTTCGCGGGTATAGCCGTTGTCCTGAAAATTGTCGATGTGAGGTATCGCATTAAATGCAATTTGCTTTGGATACACCTCTGGTTCTGGCGCTTTTCCGTTCAGTAAGCGCGCGGTCTGCCCCGCCAATTCCTCAATCGCCGCCTTTCCGGTGCCGCTGACCGCCTGATACGTCGCCACGTTGATTCGCTGGATGCCGACCGCGTCATAAAGTGGCTTTAGCGCCACCAACATGCCAATGGTTGAGCAATTCGGATTGGCGATGATGCCCCTCGACCGATAGCCCGCGATGGCCTCTGGATTCACTTCAGGGATCACGAGAGGGATATCTTCATCGCGACGAAAATGCGAGGTATTGTCGATCACGACGCATCCCGAAGAGGCGGCAATCGGCGCATATTCGGCGCTGATATCGCCACCGGCCGAAAACAACCCTATCGGTGTCTGGGAAAAATCAAAGGTACTCAGATCCTGCACCGTGTGACGCTTGCCGCGGAACTGCACCGACTTGCCGGCTGATCGGCTGGAGGCAAGTGGATACAGGGTGTCGACTGGAAACCCGCGCGACTCAAGGATTTCAATCATTACCTCGCCGACCGCACCCGTTGCGCCCACCACTGCCACATTCACTGGCTTCATCATCGTCTCCCTAGTGGCCTCGTAACGCCGCCACAACGGCGTCACCCATCACCCGCGTACCGACAGCCGCGGCGAAGTTACCATCAACAATCAAATCAGCTGTTCGAAGACCCTGCGCCAATACAGAGGCCACGGCGCCTTCTATGTCTGCAGCAGCCTCCGGCGCATTGAGCGAGTAGCGCAGCAGCATGGCCGCTGACAGAATAGTTGCAAGCGGGTTAGCGCTGTCAGTGCCTGCTATATCAGGCGCAGAGCCATGAACCGGCTCATAGAGCCCCTTGGCGTCCGCGTTGAGCGACGCCGACGGCAACATCCCAATAGATCCGGTCAACATGGCAGCAATGTCCGAGAGAATGTCGCCAAAAAGGTTGCCGGTCACCAGAACGTCAAATTGCTTCGGCTCACGAACCAGCTGCATGGCTGCGTTATCGACATACATATGCGACAGCGCTACGTCGGGGTAGTCTGCGCTCAGGGACTCCATGGTCTCTCGCCACAGCATAGTGACTTCGAGCACATTAGCCTTATCGACCGAACACAAACGACCACTTCGCTTTTGTGCCGCCTCAAAGGCCAGTCGACCGATGCGGCGAATTTCCGTCTCGCTGTAGCGGTCGGTATTGTAGCCCTCGCGGGCACCATCGGCGTGGGTAGTGATGCCACGTGGCTCGCCGAAGTAAATCCCACCTGTCAACTCTCGGACAATGAGCACATCCAGGCCCGCCACCAGCTCAGCTCGTAGACTCGAAGCCTCAGCCAAATCGGGAAACAACAACGCTGGCCGGTGGTTACAGAACAAATCCAGATCAGCCCGAATCGCCAACAGCCCCCGCTCTGGGCGCTCCGCGGCAGGCAGCGCGTCCCACTGGGGGCCACCGACGGCGCCGAGTAAAATCGCGTCAGCACCTCGGGCCAAAGCACGTGTGGCATCGGGATATGCAGCGCCCTCTTCATCGATTGCAATACCGCCCAGCAGACCTTCGCTGAAGCTGAGCTCTAGCGAAAATTTAGCGTCTGCGGCTTCCAGCACTCGTCGTGCCTCACGCACAACTTCCGGACCAATCCCATCGCCGGGCAGGAGGAGAATTTGACTGCTCACAGAACAATATCCTCAAACAACCAAGGAAATCGCCCGCGGTGCTGCCTCTCAAAAGCCCGAATGGCGTCCGCTCGCTCCAGCGTGATACCGATGTCATCCAAACCCTTCAGCAAACACTCCCGACGAAAGGCATCCAATTCAAATGACCAGAGCAAACCGTCAGGCAGAAGAATCGTGCAAGCCTCGAGGTCAATCGTCAGGGCGTAGCCTTCCTCAGCGCGTGTGGCTACGAACAACGTGTCAACTTGGTCCGCGGGAAGCACAATCGGCAGGATGCCATTTTTGAGCGCGTTCGAGCGAAAGATGTCGGCAAAACTCGGCGCGATGACGGCACGAAAACCGAAATCCTCCATCGCCCATGCCGCATGTTCGCGGCTCGAGCCGCAGCCGAAATTCTCTCGAGCAAGCAAAATAGAGGCACCCTTAAAGCGCGGCAGATTCAACGGGAAACTGGGATTCAACGGCCGACAACTGTTATCTGCGTCGGGCTGCCCTTCATCTAGATATCGAAGCTCATCAAATAAATTCGGACCAAACCCCGATCGCTTGATCGATTTCAGGAACTGCTTCGGAATCATAAGATCGGTATCGACGTTAGCGCGATCCATGGGTGCGACGAGCCCGCTATGGACAGTAAACGGTTTCATCAGCCGCCCTCCGCTACAGATCCGGTTGCTTCTACCGGCACAAAATGGCCCGCCACCGCCGCCGCCGCCGCCATGGCCGGACTGACCAAGTGCGTTCGGCCACCACTGCCTTGTCGACCCTCAAAGTTACGATTAGAGGTGCTGGCACATCGCTCACCCGGAAGTAAGCGGTCTGCGTTCATCGCCAAACACATCGAGCAACCGGGTTCCCGCCACTCCATACCGGCATCAATGAAAATGCGATCCAGCCCCTCTGCCTCTGCCTGAGCCTTGACCAATCCCGAGCCCGGCACCACTAACGCCTTGCGGATGGAGGGCGCGACTTTACGACCCTCGAGCACCCGGGCAGCGGCACGGAGGTCCTCGATACGTGAATTGGTGCAGGAACCAATAAAGACCGCATCGGGCTTGATCTCGGAGATTGCCATACCCTCCTCAAGCCCCATGTACTCGAGGGCCCTAGACAACCCAAGCCGCGCCGTCTCATCGGACATCTCCGCCAGGGTGGGCACCCGCCCATGGACCGAAGTGACCATCTCGGGCGAGGTGCCCCAGGTCACGTGAGGCGCAATGGCGTCGCCATCGAGCGTGATGCTGCGATCAAAGACGGCGCCCTCATCACTGTGAAGCGTCCGCCACCAGGCCTCCGCCGCATCCCACTGCGCGCCTTTGGGTGCGAGTGGTTTGTCCCGGAAATAATCCAGCGTTACCTCATCGACCGCCACCAAGCCACACCGGGCGCCAGCCTCTATCGCCATGTTGCAAAGCGTCATTCGGCCTTCCATCGTCAGCTCACGAATCGCCGTGCCTGTGAACTCGAGCGCGAAACCGGTGCCGCCAGCAGTGCCGATCTCACCGATCACCGCCAGGGCGATATCCTTGGCGGTCGCGCCCTCAGACAGCCGGCCCGTGACCTCTACTCGGAAGTTCTTCATTTTCCGCTGGATCAAGCACTGCGTAGCCATCACGTGCTCAACTTCCGACGTGCCGATACCCTGCGCCAGCGCGCCGGCAGCGCCATGCGTTGAGGTGTGGGAATCACCGCAGACCACGGTCATACCCGGCAGCACCGCGCCCTGCTCGGGGCCCATGACATGCACAATACCCTGCCGCACATCGTTCAGCGGAATTTCCACCACGTCGAAGGCCTCGCAATTATCGTCGAGGGTCTGTAGTTGGATACGAGACACAGCATCGGGCAACGCCTCTAAACCCGCCTCTCGCTCACTTTTGAGTGTCGAAACATTATGATCGGGCACCGCAAGGTTGGCGCTACGCCGCCACAGGACTCTGTTGGCCAGCGTGAGCCCCTCAAAGGCTTGGGGCGAAGTCACTTCGTGTAACAGATGGCGATCGATGTATATCAGTGCCGTCCCGTCATCGCGCTCCTCGACCAGATGAGCGTCCCAAAGTTTGTCGTAGAGCGTTTGCGCCATGAACTGTGATCCCGAAAGCCAACAAACGCAGAGGCCCCCAACCCAACAGATGGATTTCGGCAGCGGCTGCGCCTAAAAAAGGCGCGGAGTATAGCATCGAAGTAAGGCCAATAAAGGCGCTACGGCCACCACGGCTGCTTGCCTTGACGCCCCCGATTCATCGTTTCAGGCGCGCTTTTCGTCAGGCTGTCAGCTGTGGGTCAGGCGCCAGCAGGCATGAATGCGCAGATTACGGGAGAAATCTTCCGGGATTGAACCCTGCGTGACGTCTTGCACCTGCCATGTCTGCTGCACCGCCGGGTCCAATACAAATTTGCGATGGTTGGTTGAAAAGTAGAGCGCCCCATCACCACTGAGGCGTGCCATCGCCAGCTCCAGCAGGGAAAGGTGATCTCGCTGCACGTCGAAATCGGCTTGACCCTTTGAGTTGGAAAAAGATGGGGGGTCTACCATGATCAAATCGTACGTCCTCGTCTCTTTTGACAGCCAGTCCCTGACGTCGGCACGGACACCGCGGTGCTGGCGGTCCGATAAGCCATTGAGCGCCAGATTGGCGTTAAACCAGTCCAGGTAGGTGGCGGAGCTGTCGATACTGGTACTGGTGGTCGCGCCGCCCAGCGCCGCATGCAGTGTGGCAACCCCGGTGTAGCTGAACAAATTGAGGAAGTGCCCGCCACTGGCTTCTCTGCCCAGCCACGCGCGGAGCGGCCGGTGGTCTAGAAACAGACCGGTATCCAGATAATCGTGCAAATTGACCAGCACCTTGACCCTGCCCTCCCGGACAACAATCCGCTCATGGGTCGTCTCCAGCCGCTGATACTGGTCCCGCCCCCTCTGGCGCAGTCTCTGCTTGACCGCGACCTCCTCCCCGGCACCGACCTCGAAGACTTCGCGCGCGCCCTCCACCAGCTGCGCAAAACGCTCTGCCGCCTTCTGCTCGGGAATTTCTTTAGGCGCCGCATACTCGGCAATGTGTAATCTGCCTTCGTACACATCAATCGCCGCGGCATACTCAGGGATATCCGCGTCATAAACCCGATAACAGGTAACGTCCTCCCGTCTGAGCCAGGGCGTGAGGCGCTTCAGATTTTTTCGCAGACGGTTGGCGACCATCTGACCACCTTGAGACAGCACCCGGGGCACAGTGGACTGTCCTTCTGAGCCACGCTCGGCTCCCTGCTGCAATGACCGGAATCGATTTTCAGCGCCGAGCTGAAATTGCAGGCAGTGAAAATCGAATCGCCCATTGTGAAAGCGATGACGTTTGTTGGCGCGCAGACCCACGGCCTTGCCCAGCGACAACTCAGAGGTCAGCACCACGGCCAGCCAGTTATCGAATTCCACACTGATTCGTTCACCCAAGGCGTTATAGAGGTGCGGCAGCGCATCCTTTTGTCCCATGCGCTCCCCCCAAGGTGGGTTAGTGACCAGCACGCCCCTCGAGAAATCCCGGTGTGTAGGTCGGCTTACTAAAGCGAGGTCTTTGCAGCGGATACGCACGATGTCTTCGAGACCAAGACGCCCGATATTGTCCTGACATCGCCGAACTGCCTGCATGTCGCCGTCATAGCCCCTGATCTCTAACTCATCTGGCGGCGGCATCGCGGCACGTTCAGCTGCATTTGAGAGAACAGCGCGCCACTGGTCCTCGTCATGACCCGCCCAGCCGTTAAAGCCGAACCGCTTACGATTCAATCCTGGCGCTCGGTCCAGCGCCATGAGAGCGCCTTCCAGCAAGAGCGTGGCGGAACCACACATCGGATCCAGCAAGGCCTCTCCCTGCCGGCTTCTTTCCGGCCAGCCCGCGGCCCAGAGTGCTGCCGCGGCAATATTTTCCCGCAGTGGCGCCACACCCCCGTCTAGTCTGTAACCGCGACGGTGGAGGCTTTCGCCACTGAGATCGATGCCGAGGATAAAACGGCCCTTGCTGAGTCGAGCAAATATCCGAACATCTGGTTGCTGGAGGTCGACCGAGGGACGTCCCAAGCCTTTCTCGCGGAACTGATCGACAATCGCGTCCTTGATGCGCTGCGCGCCGAACTGTGCGTTCCGCACATCGGCGCTTCTCCCGGCAAAGTCGACCAAAAGAGAACCGGTGGCTGCAAGATGCGCTGTCCAGTCTATCTGCCGCGTCGCTTCATAGAGTTCGTCAGCAGAGTCTGCCTGCGCCGCACCCAGCTGAAGGATGATGCGATTCGCCATGCGGCTCCAGAGGCAGGCCCGATACGCCAACCCCAGCCCACCTTCAAAGGAGACACCCACGGGTCGCTCCACGATTTGCTGCGCCCCGAGACCCTCAAGCTCCTGCGCCAGATAAACCCCGACACCCGCGGGACAGGTCGCGAGGAATGCGTGGCTCACAGCGTCTGGCCCCCGGTTTCTATCAAGTAAATATCGCGCAACAAGCCGCGCCACGTGTCGTACTGCGTATCAAGGGTCCCCTCCAAACGAAACACTTGATCCTGTGTTCGAATCACTGTGGGCCGCGCCTCGCCGTCAAAGGCCTCTGCCAATTCAAACAGCGCCTGTTCTTGAATCCGGAACGACCGATAGGCCGCATACTCCGCCT
>CBFHSJ010000005.1:0-35877 GCA_965658485.1 Luminiphilus sp. | reverse complement strand
ACACTGACAACGCCAATAGGGAGTAGCGACCGGCCTTGATCCAGGACACCCTTCACCGCCCCGTCATCCAGCACCAGACTACCCTGGGCGTGGAGCAAACTGGCCAGCCACTGTTTACGCGCGCTCTGGGGTTGCCGTTGGGTCTGTAAGAAGGTACCCAGCAATGCGCCCCCCGCAGCCTGAGTTATGGCATCGGGCAGGCGTCCGTTAGCGATGACTGTCGCGGTGCCTGATCTGGCGGCGAGGCGCGCCGCACTCAGCTTGGTCGCCATACCTCCGCGACCGAGCGCGCTGCCGGCGCCTGCAATCGCATCCAGCGAGCTGTCGTGAACATCTGCTGTCTGAATGAGCGCCGCGTCAGCGCTCTGCCGCGGATCGCTGTCCATTAATCCGTCCTGGTCCGTGAGGATCAGCAAGGCGTCGGCATCGACCAAATTGGCCACCAATGCCGCCAGCGTGTCATTGTCTCCGAGACGAATCTCATCGGTCACCACAGTGTCGTTTTCGTTCACGATCGGCAGCACACTCATAGCCAATAGCGTGTTGAGCGTGCTGCGTGCGTTGAGATAGCGATCCCGGGCCCGCACGTCTGCGTGACTCAACAATATCTGCGCGGTGGTCACACCGTGCGGGCTAAGATGCTCCTCATAGGCGCGCACCAGCGCGGACTGCCCGACCGCCGCGGCGGCCTGCGACAAATGCACTTCGTGGGGACGCTCTGCGAGATTCAGGCGTGCGAGGCCCGCCACAATCGCACCGCTGGACACCAACACGACGTCGCAGCCCCCTGACCTCAACGCAGCCAGCTGATCTGCCAACATCTTGACCACTGACGCATCCAGACCACGCCCGTCATTGGTCAGCAGAGCACTGCCTACCTTTACGACCCAGCGTCGGGCATCGGCAAGCCGCTGCCGATCAGTCTGTTGAACCACATCGATCAATGTCGGTACTCCACTTCCATTTCGTTGTCGTCGTCATCAAGCCCGTCGCGTGACCGTGCCCGCGCGGCCGCTCTGGCTACCTGCAATGAAGCGATGCGCTCACGGGCTTCCTGCTGCATCTGCTCTTGTGCCGCGTGCTCGGCCTGCTCCGCCTCTGGATTTTCTCGCAACGCTTCGGCCTGAGTCTCCAGATGGGTCATCAGGTCTCCGCATAGCGTTTCCGTGTGCTGCCGCGCGACGGCGGAGATCTCATACACAGGGCCTTGCCAATTCAGGGCCGCCACCACGCGCTCCCGACAGTTAGCGACCGCATCGCTATCAAGCAAATCAATTTTATTCAGCACCAACCATCGGGGCCTGGCGGCCAGTGCCGGACTGAAATGCTCCAGCTCACGGACGACTGAGCACGCGGCGTCAGCCGGATCACTGCCGTCAATCGGCGCAATGTCCACTAGGTGCAATAGGACTCGATTACGCGTCAGATGTTTGAGAAAGCGAATACCGAGGCCGGCGCCCTTTGAAGCACCCTCGATCAACCCGGGGATATCTGCAGCCACAAAGGAGCGATGCGCATCCACCTTCACCACACCTAGACTCGGTATGAGAGTCGTGAAGGGATAGTCCGCGACCTTGGGTGTCGCCGCGGATACGGCGCGGATAAAGGTTGATTTACCCGCATTGGGCAGCCCCAGTAGACCCACGTCAGCGAGCACTTTGAGCTCTAACTTTAGCTTACGCGACTCACCCTCTGTCCCGGGCGAGCTTTGCCGCGGCGCCCGGTTCACACTCGATTTGTAACGCGTATTACCCAAGCCAT
The DNA here is from genome assembly GCA_965658485.1 of Luminiphilus sp. GTDB lineage: Bacteria > Pseudomonadota > Gammaproteobacteria > Pseudomonadales > Halieaceae > Luminiphilus. Next base: position 34,116 of record CBFHSJ010000005.1, on the reverse strand, counting down.
GAAAACCGCCCTGCGCCACCAGCAACCGCGCGCCGGGCTCACGAATATCACCCAGTACTTCACCCGTTTCCTCGTCAAGCACGGTCGTACCCAGCGGCACGGGTAACACCAAGTCCTCACCCGATTTCCCTGAGCAGTTGCGCCCGCGGCCTGCCTCGCCATTGTCGGCGCGAAAACGGCGGGTGTAGCGATAATCGATCATAGTATTGAGCGCCACGTCACCCTCGAGCAACACCGAACCCCCATCGCCACCATCACCGCCGTCCGGCCCACCTCTGGGCACGTACTTTTCGCGGCGAAAGCTCACACAGCCATTGCCGCCCTTTCCAGCGGTGACTTCAATTGTGGCTTCGTCGACAAATTTCATGATCTGGCCTAATAGGTTCGCACTGGCGCCATGGCAAAAAAAAACCCCGCCGGGTGACGAGGTTTCTCTGATCCTGAGGCGTCCGGTTTACGCCGTTACGATACGGACCTGCTTACGATTTTGCGGGCCGCCGTTAAAAAACTCTACCTTGCCATCAGCGGTAGCATAGAGCGTGTGATCCTTGCCCACGCGCACGTTATCGCCCGCGTGAAAGCGCGTGCCGCGCTGGCGCACAATAATGCTGCCCGCGGAGACCGCCTGACCACCGTAGGCCTTGACACCGAGCCGTTTGCTCTCGGAATCGCGTCCGTTACGTGTACTACCACCTGCTTTTTTATGTGCCATCTCTCGTGTCTCCTGTCAGCCGCTGATCGCCGTAATCTTGACTTCGGTATACCACTGCCGATGTCCCGTCTCTTTACGGTGATGCTTACGTCGATTGAACTTCACGATGCGAATCTTCTCGTGACGGCCGTGTGCCACAACTTCCGCCGTCACCTTGCCGCCTTCCACCAGCGGTGCGCCAATCTTGACGTCGCTACCTGATCCCACCATCAACACTTCGTCGAATTCGATGGTCTCGCCCGTAGCGGCCTCAATCTTCTCGAGCTTGAGCTGCTCGCCTTCTTCTACACGGTGCTGTTTGCCACCGCTCTTAATTACTGCATACATGCTGTTTTCCTCTCAGTTAGCCTGCTCGCAAAGGGGACCGCGCTAGCGCGGGGCAGAGTCCAGGCACCGAAACCCGACCACAAGGTCAGACCAAGGGCGCGAAAGATACGCGCTCACGGGGTGAAGCGCAAGTGTGAGAAATAGGCCTTAAACAGCCCAAAAGCCGCCCCGGAGGCGGGTTTGGGGGGATTTCCGCGCGGCCGGCAAGGCGAACGAAGCGTGGCGGGCAGTGCGCGGCCGTCCTATACTTGCAAGCATATTGAGGGATCTGGTGTGAATGTAGCCATCAAAGACAGCGTCGCAGCCGAGTTTGCGCAGGTTGATGATGTCATCGTCGAGCTACTGCAGTCCGACGTGGAAATGGTCGAGAATGTTGGCCATTACATCGTCAAGGCAGGAGGCAAGCGCATGCGACCCCTGCTGGTATTGCTGTCTGCGAAGGCCTTGGGCGGTATTGAGGATGCCCATATCCGCTTTGCCGCGGTGGTGGAATTCATTCACACGGCCACGCTTCTACACGATGACGTAGTGGATCTTTCCACGCTAAGGCGTGGCATGCCCACCGCAAATGCCGAATTCGGTAATGCCCCCAGCGTTCTAGTCGGCGATTTTATTTATACTCGCGCATTCCAGCTGATGGTTGGGCTCGGCAACATACCGCTGCTGGCGCACATGGCGGAAACAACCAATACGATCGCTGCGGGCGAGGTCATGCAGCTCGTTCACGCGGGTGACCCCGATACCCAGGCAGAGCAGTATCAGGAAATTATTCGCCGCAAAACCGCGGCACTATTTGCGGCTGCTTGCCACGGCGCGGCGCTGTTACACAAAGCGAGTGCTGACAAGGCCGATGCGCTATACGAGTTCGGCATGCACCTCGGTATTGCCTTCCAGCTCGCGGACGATCTGCTCGACTACGCAGGCGACCCCGACCAAACAGGCAAGAACGTCGGTGACGATCTTGCCGAGGGAAAGATCACCCTGCCTCTACTGCACGCGATAAAAGTGGGTAATGACACCGACCGGCGCTTGGTGGCTGACACCCTGCGCAATAAAGATGGCAGCGCCTTTGCTGACATTATGGCGGTTGTGCGGCGGACCGGCGGTATCGAGGCAACCCGAGCGGCGGCGCTTGCGCATCAAAATCAGGCGATGGAAGCGCTGGCGGCTCTAGGGCAGAACGAGGCGACCGTCGCATTGAGCGAAATGGCAGGTAGAGCGGTGGACCGTCGAGGCTGATGGCCATCGTCCCCACCGCGTTACATGACGCGCTGACACAGGCAGCTCGAGCGCTGAGGTCCCAGCGCATAGAAGACCTATTCGATACAACACCCGATCGCACAAGCCGGTATCGCTGTGAGGCCGCGGGTCTCACCCTCGATTATTCTAAGCACCTGCTGGATGACGACGCCTGGCGGACTTTGTCTAGGTTGATTGACACCTATGCGCTCTCAGCTGCATTCGCCTCGCTAATCGGTGGCGAGATAGTCAACACATCGGAGCACCGCCCCGCACTTCACTCATTGCTGCGCGGCACCGCGAGCGATCAACACCCGGAAAAGTCTAAAGAGGTCGAGGAAACGCTATCCCGGATGGCAGCGCTGGTTGAGAGCATTCACAGTGGCGCGTCGACAGGCAGCACGGGAGAGCGCTTTACGGATGTGGTCAACCTCGGCATCGGCGGCTCCGATCTGGGTCCGCGGCTCGTCTGCGCTGCGCTCCACACCCATGCCGCGCCGCTCAACGCGCACTTCGTTGCCAACATCGATCCCGATGATCTCGATGGCACGCTGGCACCGCTTAACCCTGAGACAACCCTGTTTGTCATTTGCTCAAAGTCGTTGTCGACCGAGGAGACCCTCTCCAATGCCGAGCGGGCCATTGACTGGCTCCAGGCGGGGGGCATTCAAGGGCAGGCTTTGGGTGCGCATCTCATCGCAGTGACCACTCAAGTAACCAAGGCTGGGGACTGGCACATTCCACCAGAGCGATGCTTCCCCATGTGGGACTGGGTCGGGGGGCGCTATTCGTTGTGGTCCGCCATTGGCATCAGCATTGCTTTATCGCTGGGCTGGCAAAGCTTTCAACGCCTTTTGGACGGCGCGCATTCGTTCGACATGCATACCGAGTCCGCGTCATCCACTGACAACATGCCCATGGTCATGGCGCTGTTGGAGCTCTGGCAGACCCACTATCTCGGCACCAACACCCATGTTGTTCTGCCCTATGCCCAAAAGCTCGCTCATTTGCCGGACTTCCTGCAGCAGCTGAGCATGGAGAGCAACGGCAAGCGCGTCTCGCCAACCGGAGAGCTGCTTGAACACCACACCGCGCCAGTACTGTGGGGCTCTGCCGGTACCATCGGACAGCACTCCTATTATCAGTTGCTACATCAGGGCACGCGGTCTTTTAGCGCCGACATCATCCTGCCACTGCGCTCAAGTGAGGGAGATCGCAATGCGCGTCGCGCCCTCGCCGCCCACGCTCTGGCCCAGAGCCGCGCGCTGATGGTTGGCCGGTCATCCGAGCAGGCCCGCCAGCTGGGCGCTGAGCGCGGGTTTGATGAGTCAGCCAGTCGGCAATTCGAGCTGCCGGGTAATCACGGCCATTCGCTGCTCATCATGGATGCCATCACGCCGGAGTGTCTCGGCGCCCTGATCGCTGCCTACGAGCACAAAACATATTTTCTGGCGGTGCTGTTGGAGATCAATCCCTTTGACCAGTGGGGTGTTGAACTGGGCAAGGTGATTGCGGGGCACATGCAGACCGTGCTGAGCAGTGATGACAGTGATGTCGAAATGGACCCCTCTACGCTCGCTGCAGCAAAGGCATGGCGCGCGGCCAACCCTGACTGACTTTTCAGGCGTCAATGAGCTTCAGCAATTCCTCAGTCTTCTCTGCCATCAGCGCCTGATCATCCCGGGATTCAACATTCAGCCGCACCACCGGTTCGGTGTTAGACATCCGCAAATTGAAGCGCCATTCTGCAAATTCTACGCTCAGGCCATCGAGCTTTTCCACGGCGAGCGCTGTGGGCGCGTAACGCGCCTCCACCGCCGCCAGTAAGGCCGCTGGATCGGTCACCTCACGGTTGATCTCTCCGGAGCAGGGAAAAGTCGCCTCTCGTGCTGCCACCAGTTCGCCCATTGACTGACCTGTCCGGGACATCAACCCGGCGATGAGTAGCCAGGGGATCATGCCGCTGTCGCAGTAGGCGAAGTCCCTGAAGTAATGGTGTGCGGACATCTCGCCGCCGTAAACGGCGTCGACCTCGCGCATGCGCTCTTTGATGAAGGCATGTCCGGTCTTGCTGAGCACCGGCTCGCCGCCCCCGATCCGGGCAATGTCCTGGGTGTTCCAGGTCAGTCGCGGGTCGTGCACGATACGTTGAGGCCCCAACTGGGACAGGAATGCCTCAGCGAGCAGCCCTACAATGTAGTAGCCCTCGACGAAATGACCGGCGCTGTCGAAGAAGAAACAGCGGTCAAAATCGCCGTCCCAGGCAATGCCAAGATCCGCCTGCTCGGCGACCACGCGATCGGCTGTGGCGGCACGGTTTTCGACCAATAACGGATTAGGGACGCCATTGGGGAAATGGCCATCGGGCTCGTGATGCACTTTGATGAACTCGAAGGGCAGGTGCGGCTCCAGTGCGTCCACCACCCGACCCGCGCCGCCGTTACCCGCCGTGCAGACAATTTTCAGCGGCTTGAGCGCCGTGACATCGATATAGGACAGCAGATGCTCGACATAGGCTCGCTGGGTATCGGCAGCCGCCAGTGAACCTCGTGCATCTGCACCGGTGAAAACGTTGGCCTCGGCCAGCGCACGAATCTCCGCAAGGCCTGAGTCCCCTGAGATCGGTTTAGCGCCCTCACGGACAAACTTCATGCCATTGTAGTCTTTCGGATTGTGGCTGGCGGTAACGACGATACCGCCCCCGACACCGAGGTGCGCCGTTGCAAAGTAAATTTCTTCCGTGCCGCACAGGCCAATGTCCTGCACGGACACACCTTGCTCCAGCAGCCCGTCAATGAGCGCGGCTTTGATCGACTCACTGGTCAGGCGGATGTCGTGACCGACTACGACCGTCCCCGGCTGAATGACCTCGGCATAAGCTTTACCGATACGCCGGGCGATATCCTCGTTAAGCTGGTCCGGTATCCGCCCGCGAACGTCGTAGGCCTTGAAACAGTCTAAAGCGCCTGTCATTCAGGCTGACCGTAGTAGTGCTCAAACACATACTGGGTAGCGTCGACAAAGCCCGGCACACTCCCGCAGTCAAAGCGCAGACCCTCGAACTGATAGGCCAACACCCGGCCTTCCCTAGCCTGCGTCTGCAACGCATCGGTGAGTTGCACCTCTCCATTTTTTCCCGGAGGGGTGCTGCGAATGATGTCGAAAATGTCCGACGTCAGGATATAGCGTCCAATCACTGCGAGATTGGACGGAGCCTCCTCGGGCGAGGGTTTTTCGACCATCTCGCTGACGCGGGTGAGCCCATCTCCTCCCGTCGCACCCGCCACCACTCCATACTTTTCGACCTCTTCTCTCGGCACCTCCTGCACAGCGACGATGGAACACTGATGCTCCTCATAGAGTGCCGCCATCTGCGCCAACACGCCGGGACCGCCTTTGTTGAGGCAGAGGTCATCGGACAATACAACGCCGAAAGGCTGATCACCTATCAGCGGCTCACCGGTCAAAATGGCGTGGCCCAGACCCAACATTTCGCGCTGGCGCACCATGGTGAAGACGCCACGATCGATCACATCGCGGATACCCGAGAGGTACTCCTCCTTGGAGGATCCGGCGATCTGATGCTCAAGCTCATAACTGATATCAAAGTGGTCCGCGATCGCGCGCTTGCCGCGGCCAGTGACCAAGGCACAATTGACCATACCCGCCTCAATGGCCTCCTCGACCCCATATTGCACCAAAGGCTTGTTCACGATCGGAAGCATTTCCTTGGGCATACTCTTGGTCGCTGGCAGGAATCGAGTGCCGTACCCTGCAACGGGAAATAGACATTTACCAATCATGTCGGGGTCTCCTCCCTGCCGTATACATCGTCAAAGCGCACAATATCGTCTTCACCTAGATACGATCCGGACTGCACTTCGATCACTTCTAGTGGTTCTGCGCCGCGATTGGCAAGGCGATGCTTCATACCTATGGGAATGTATGTGGATTGATCAGGGGCCAGGGTCAGCTGCTCCTCACCCCTCGTGACATCGGCCTCTCCTGACACCACGACCCAGTGCTCGGCGCGATGGTGATGTAACTGCAGCGACAAAGTCTGACCCGGCATGACCGTCAACCGCTTGACCTGAAACTGCTCGCCAACCACCAGCGATTCATACGATCCCCAGGGGCGGAACACCTTCTGGTGAATGGAAGCCTCCGGTCGATTGGACGCTGCGAGCGCCTTCACCACCTGTTTGATGTCCTGCACCCGATCACGAGCACCGATCATCACCGCATCGGCCGTCTCGACCACTACCAGATCCTCAACACCCAACGCAGCCACCAAGCGAGTTTCGCTTCGCACATAGTTATTGCGAGCATCGTGCAACAGCACATCGCCCTCGCTAACGTTACCAGCGTTGTCCGCCGCGCCGATTTCCCACAGCGCCGACCAGGCGCCCACGTCACTCCAACCACAGTCGAGGGTCGCCACGCCGCCAGCCTCAGTATGCTCCATGACCGCATAATCAATGCTGTCTGAGGGGCTTGCGAGGAAGGCCTCTGTATTGGGACGAATAAAGTCGAGATCGCGTTCCGCATGGGCCATAGCCTGCCTACAGGCCGCGAGCATTTCAGGCTGATGCCGGCCCAAAGCCTCGAGGTAACGATCTGCCCGAAACAAAAACAGGCCGCTATTCCAACAATACGTGCCGTCGGCCACATAGCGCGCCGCGGTGGTCTGGTCGGGCTTCTCGACGAATTCCGCCAGACTGAAGATCCCGTCGGCCAGCGCCTCCCCACAGCGCACATAGCCATATCCGGTTTCAGGGCGGCTGGGCACGACGCCAAATGTCATCAATTTGCCGGCTGCTGCGGGGGCCATGGCCCGCTCTACCGTTGCCCGAAATGCTGCGGGATCCGTCACATGATGATCGGCAGGCAACACCAGCAGTAATGCCTCAGGATGCTGCGCCTGAGACTGCAATGCCGCCAACGCGATGGCGGGCGCGGTATTGCGCCCGGCAGGCTCAAGAATAATCGTAGGGCTCTCAGCACTCTCGCCCCGCAGTTGTTCGGCCACCATAAAACGGTGGTCTGCATTGCAGACCACGATAGCGGGCCCACAATTCAGGCCTTCAAGCCGTCGCTGCGTCTCCTGTAGCATCGAACCTTCGCCCCCCAGAGGCAGAAACTGCTTGGGTCGGGCGGCTCGAGAAACCGGCCACAGGCGGCTACCGACGCCACCGGAGAGCAAAACGGGTATCAGCATGGGTCTGGTGCAGGGTGATGTCAGGAGCAAAGATGCTACTGGAAGCGTCGTCTCCCGTCACCTTGTGCGATTCAGGCTACTTGATGCCCCCTATTAAGGCGGGAGCGCCCGCCCTCGCCTTCGCTGGATCAGAGGAGTACCTTCCTCTACACTAGGTACGTTCTGACGTATCTCTCGTGGCGATCAGCAACTCACGCACCCACCGCCGCCTAAGCCCACACTGGACCCCCACCGAATGACCGACGCGACCCCTTTTGCTCCGCAGTCTCAGTATGACAAGGCCGACTTGGTGGCCTGCGGCATGGGTGACTTGTTCGGCGTCGGCAATGCGCAGTTGCCCGTCGACAATATGCTAATGGTCGACCGCATCAGCCACATCAGCTCTGAAGGCGGCGCAGCGGGCAAAGGAGAGCTGATCGCGGAACTCGATATCCACCCGGACCTGTGGTTTTTTGCCTGCCACTTCCCCGGTGACCCGGTCATGCCTGGCTGTCTGGGCCTGGACGCCATGTGGCAACTGGTGGGCTTTTTCCTAGGTTGGCGGGGTAATCCAGGCCGGGGTCGCGCGCTGGGCTGCGGTGAGGTCAAGTTCACCGGGCAGATCCTGCCCGATCATAAGCAAGTGCGGTATCACATCCACATGAAACGAGTGATCGAGCGAAAGCTGGTAATGGGTATCGCGGATGGCTCAGTCGCCGTCGACGGTGAGATCATTTATACCGCCTCGGATCTGCGGGTCGGCCTGTTCCAGAACACGGGGGCGATGTAATGACAGAGCGAGTCGTCATCACCGGTCTTGGCGTGGTCTCTTGCCTCGGAAACGATGCGGCCGCAGTCAAAGATGCACTCTTCAACGGGCGCTCGGGTATTTCGTTGCGACAGGACCATATCGACGCCGGCATGCGCTCGCAGATTGCCGGTACGCCGGATATCGACCTCTCGAAACATATTGATCGCAAGCAGTGGCGTTTCATGGGCGACGCGGCGGGATACGCTTACCTCAGCCTGCAGCAGGCGATTGCTCACGCAGGCTTGAGCGGTGCAGAAGTGTCCAACCCTCGCACGGGCATTATTGCTGGCTCCGGCGGCGCTTCTTCAGCCAATCAGGTGGAGGCCGCCGATATTCTTCGGGACCGGGGTATCCGTCGCGTTGGACCCTACCGGGTGACCCAGACCATGGGCAGCACCGTCTCGGCCTGTCTGGCGACACCCTTCCAGATCAAAGGCGTCAATTACTCGATCTCTTCCGCCTGCTCTACCAGCGCACACTGTATAGGTCATGCAATGGAGCTGATTCAGCTGGGCAAGCAGGACGTGGTCTTTGCCGGCGGTGGCGAGGAACTGCACTGGACCATGAGCGCGTTATTTGACGCCATGGGGGCGTTGTCGAGCCAATACAACGAGACGCCGGAGCGAGCCTCCCGCGCTTATGACGCCAACCGGGACGGCTTTGTAATTGCCGGGGGTGGCGGCATGCTGGTAGTCGAGTCTCTGACCCATGCCAAGGCGCGGGGCGCAAACATTCTCGCCGAGCTGGTGGGCTACGGCGCCACCTCGGATGGATACGACATGGTGGCGCCCTCGGGCGAGGGCGCCGTGCGCTGCATGCAACAAGCGATGCATGGGCTCGAGGGTCAGATCGACTACATCAACGCCCACGGCACCAGTACCCCTGCCGGCGACATTCAGGAACTGAACGCGCTGCGCACCGTTTTTGGGGCGCAGGCACCGGTGATTGGTTCAACCAAGTCACTCTCGGGTCACTCACTGGGCGCGGCGGGTGTGCAGGAAGCCATCTATTCTCTGCTCATGATGCAGGATGACTTCATTGCGGCCTCGGCCAATATTGATACCCTCGATGAGGGTGCGGAGGGAATGCCGATCGCCATGGCGCGAGTCGACAACGCCAAGCTGCATCAAGTGATGTCCAACAGCTTTGGGTTTGGTGGCACCAACGCCACGCTGATCTTCCGGCACTATACGGACTGATTCACGGCGAAGTACTGCAATGGCTCACAGAGCCGACAGCGGCATCACCTCCACCCAGTCCCCCTCAGCCACAGTGGTACCCGACGCAATGACGGCCAGACCGTCGGCCTCACTCAGACTGGTCAGGACGCCCGAGCTCTGGCTGCCCGTCAACGCTGCCCGCAGGGCCTCACCTGACCCCGTCAAGCGAACGCGGAGAAACTCTTCTCGGGTGCCCGGACGCGTTAAGGCAAATGCCGCTCTAACAGGGAAGCGCTGCACCGGCAACAGATGTCCTCCCTGACGCTTGATCAACCATGGCTTGGCCACCAGCGCAAAAGTGATAAACGCCGATACCGGGTTACCGGGCAGTCCGAAGATAGGTGTGCCGGCCACGTGTCCAAAAGCCAGTGGCTTGCCGGGCTTGATCGCCAGCTTCCAGAGATCCAGCGCCCCCCTCTGCTCAATCTGGGATTTGACGTGGTCCTCTTCACCCACCGAGACGCCACCGGCCGTGACGATGCAATCTGCCTCAGCGGCCGCCCGCTCCAGTGCGTCACCAATCTGGTCGGGATCATCGGGGAGATTGCCGCAGTCGATCACCGTCATCCCGAGCGCTCTGATCTGGGCGGCGAGACTAAAGCGATTGCTGTTGAAGATCTGGCCGGGATCCAGATCGCCGCTGCCGGGCTCACGCAGTTCGTCTCCGGTCGTCAGCACGGCGATGTTGAGCGGCCGGAAGACGGGGACCGCATCCAGCCCCACCGAAGCCAGCAGACCAATATCCTGCGGCGTCAATCGCTGCCCTGCCCCCACTAGTTTGTTTCCGGGTTGGATGTCACTCCCTCGCCGACGGATATGCTGCCCCGGCTGGGCAGCGGGTAAGGTGACCTGCCCTTCTCCTATCTCGGCATCCTCCTGCAAGATGATGGCATCGGCCCCCGCAGGCATTTCCGCGCCCGTGAAAATCCGTGCCGCCGTGCCGGCTTCAAGCGGCAGCGGCGGCTGACCTGCTGGGACGCGCTGGCTGATTACCAGTGTACCCGGCACATCCTGACTCGCCACAGCATAGCCATCCATGGCGCTGTTATCTGCCGGTGGCACTGACAGAGCGGCGTTGATGGCCTCAGCACAGTAACGAGTGGGCGCCGCCTCAAGCGCGACCATCTCCCAGTCGGGTTGAGACTCAACAGTAGCGAGGATGCGTTCTAGCGCCTCGGAAAGGGGGGTTAGTGCCATAAATCAGTGGCCCCGCAGCACTCCGACAAAATTGCAAGGCTTGTGCTCGCTGTCGAGTTGATCCCGCAATACGCCCTCCCAGGCGGTGCGACAGGCGCCCGTGGACCCGGGCATACAGAAAATCACGGTGCCATTCGCCAGTCCCGCAAGAGCGCGGGATTGCACGGTTGATGAGCCAATTTCGCTGAGGCTGAGCGCCCGGAAAACCTCACCAAAACCGTCAATGGTCTTATCAAAAAGCGGTGCCAGAGCCTCTGGCGTTGAATCCCGGCCTGAGAAACCGGTGCCACCCGTGGTGAGGATCACCTCCACCCCCGGATCCGCAATCCACTGAGAAACGATGGCACGGAGCTGATAAACGTCATCAATCACAATCTGCCGATCCGCGATGTCATGACCTTTTTCTCGCAGTGCCTCTTCGAGAAAGGCCCCTGACGTATCCGTCTCTTGCGTGCGGGTATCGCTCACGGTCAAAACCGCCACTTTTAGCGCTGCGCTCACCCTCGCTACCCCCTAGGATTCCACATAGAGTTCAATGTAGCGTCGAACGGCGCGGGGAACAAACTCCCGCCAGCTCAACTGCTGTATGCCGAACTGATGGCGCAGCTCGGCGCAATCCAGACTGAGGCTGGTGGGCGCTTCGGCGGTCGAGTCAATCAGCTCCATCAGTTCACGCGCTTCCTTAAAAGGCAGGTATTGAGAGGCGTTGGCCAGCACGGTCTCCATAAACGAATACAGATTGACCTCGCCGATGCCGCTGTAGTGATACAAACCCGATCGGGGCGCCCCCGCCCCCATCTGATCAATAATACCGTGCATTACCCGTGCCACCTCTGCAACATGCACCGGACTACCCCTCACCTGTTCACTGACCTTGATGCGATCACCCCGGGCCAGAGCATCCAGTGCCCGTGCCAGGGGATTGGGGCGGCGACCGCCAAACATGAGCCCAAGACGCAAGATGAACACCTCATTGAGCGTTGTTTTCAGAAGCTCTTCGACCTCGATCAGGGTTTTGCCCACCGGATCCGTGGCGTCCGGCTGATCACTCTCGCGATACGGCCGAGTCAAAGTGCCCGAGAACACCCGCGCACTGGATAGGTATAGGTAGCTCACACCGTCTTGCGCCGCCAACCCCGCCAACCACCGGGTGCGCTCGATATCGGGCTGGCCCACGGGGTCGACGCCGTCGATTTGGGTCACCAGCCTTGCGTCGAGGATCAAATCAATGGGATCGCGGCGAATCAGCTTTTTGACCTGCCTCTCGCGACGCCAGCGCGTGGTATCCATGTCAACGCCCACAATCTCGTGGCGCATTAAAGGCGTGGCAAAAGAACGCAGGGCAAAGCCCAACGGAGAGTCAAGGCCTAGAACCAGAATACGCATGGTCAGTCAGAGCGTGGGTGGCGCCGGCTGCACTGCGAGCGCCCTCTAGAAGGGAATGTCGTCTTCCGGGAAATCAATGGGCGCGGGATCCGCCGCCGCAGCCGGCGCACTCGCTGCGGTCGGACTTTGGTAGCCTCCCCCGTCAGACACCATATTGCGACTATCGAGCATCTGCATCTCCTGGGCAACGATCTCGGTCGTGTAGCGGTCCTGCCCGGACTGGTCCTGCCACTTGCGGGTACGCAGAGAGCCCTCCACATAGACCTTGGAGCCTTTGCGCAGGTATTCCGCGGCAATCTCGGACAGCCGGTTAAAAAACACCACGCGATGCCATTCTGTGCGCTCCTGCTGATCACCGGTGTTCTTATCGCGCCAGCTTTCAGAGGTGGCGAGACTGATATTGGTGACACCGCCGCCAGACGGCAACACTCGGTGCTCGGGATCATTGCCGAGATTACCAACCAGAATAACTTTATTGATGCCGCGCGAGGCCATACGGTGCTCCCTTACTGTTCCCCGGAGCGCGCGTTGCGATGCTCACAGGTCTGTGTGACTGACGTTGGGACTATAGCAATGCTGCCGTGGCGGGGGTACATCATTCTCCGACAATTGCGCCCTTAAACCGCCGCTACCGGTGCCCGACCAAAGCGCCACAACCCCAGCAGCCAGATCACTGCGAGCCCTAGCAACACCGCAACCAGGCCGAGCGTCCCGCCCAGCTGCAGTGCGCTGCCTCCTAGCACGCCGCCCGTGAACACACCCAAAAACTGGGCACTGGAGAAAATACCCATGGCGGTACCCCGCAGAGACAACGGGGCAAACATGGACACCAGCGCAGGAAGAATCGTCTCAAGGGCCGTGAAGCCCGCGAAGAACAGGACCAGCCCCACACCGAGCAGCGTCAGTGAGACCGCGCCCAACGCCACAATCAAGCCGAGTACAGTCAGCACCACCGTCAGGGCCAGTAATGGCCGAGGGTCATCGACCTCACGGCGCCGGCGCACCAATATCGCCACGCCGGGTATCGCGCCGCATAAGGTCGCCAAATACATCCACGCATGATACTCGGTGGCGAGCCCCACCTGCTCAGCCATCACCGACGGAATCGCGGTAAAGGCCGCCATAAGTAGAAGGTGCAAACAAAAAATGCTGCCGTAGAGCACTCCCAGTCCGCGACCCCACAGAGCCTCACTTAGTCGTTCTCGATCCGCGATATGGGCACTGCCGCCGTCACTGAACTGGGGTGTCGCTGGCAGCCAAAAAAGCACCACCATCAGCCCCAAGCCACCCATTACTGCGGTCACCTCGAAAACCCTCGGCAACCCTCCCCAGGCCGCTAGCACGGGGCCCAGCACGAGTGCCAGCGCAAAGGAAACACCAATGCTGGCGCCAATAATGGCAGAGGCTTTGGTGCGCTGTTCAACCCGGGTGTAGTCAGCGGCTAGTGCCATGGTCGCCGAGGCAATGGCACCGGAACCCTGCAGCAAACGACCTATGGCCAGCCCCGTGAGCGTATCCGCAGCCGCGGCCACCACGCTGCCGATCACCAGCAGGATCAGGCCGCCCACAATCACCGGCTTACGGCCAATTTGATCCGAGAGCCAACCCAGCGGCACCTGCAAGGCAGCCTGGGTCAGGCCATAAGCGCCTAGTGCCAGACCGATACTGGCCGGCGTGGCGCCTGCCAGCTCCTGAGCGTAAACCGCGAACAGCGGCAGGACCATGAATAGGCCCAGCATCCGCAGGCAGTAGAGACTGGCCAAGCCCAGCACGGCGCGGCGTTCTAGAGCGGAAAAGGGTTCTTTAGTTAACACGGGATCCGCTGCCTGATCGATAAAGTAGTGTATCACGCGGCCAAAAAGTGGACGGGGTGCGTCCGCGGCGGCCGGATACTCGTATACTGATGGATTGGCTTCGTAACAGGCTTACAGCATGGATACCATCGAGGTGCGCGGCGCCCGCACCCACAATCTGAAAAATATCGACCTCGATATTCCCCGGGACAAATTAGTCGTGATCACCGGACTCTCGGGGTCTGGAAAGTCATCCCTCGCCTTCGATACGCTCTACGCCGAGGGACAGCGCCGCTACGTGGAGTCATTGTCGACCTACGCGAGGCAGTTTCTGTCGATGATGGAAAAGCCAGACGTAGACCATATCGAAGGCTTGTCGCCCGCCATCTCGATCGAGCAGAAATCGACCTCGCATAACCCACGGTCCACGGTCGGCACCATCACCGAGATCTATGACTACCTGCGCCTCTTGTTTGCCCGGGTCGGGGATCCGCGCTGCCCAACCCACGGTGTCACGCTGAAAGCACAAACCGTAACGCAAATGGTGGATGCCGTCCTCGCGATGCCCGAAGGCAGCAAACTCATGCTGCTCGCCCCGGTGGTGCGCGATCGCAAGGGCGAACATCTGCACGTATTTGAGCAAATGCGTGCCGCGGGTTTCATCCGCGTGCGGGTCGACGGCATTGTGGTGGACCTCGATGACGTCCCCACGCTCGACAAGAAGAAAAAACACCGGATCGATGTAGTGGTGGACCGCTTCAAAGTCCGCGATGACCTCAAGCTGCGACTGGCAGAATCCTTCGAGACGGCACTGGAACTCACTGATGGCGTGGCGGGCATTGCTCCTATGGAGGGCGACGGAGAGGAGACCTTGTTCTCGGCCCGCTATGCCTGTCCGAGCTGTGGCCACTCCATCGACGAGTTGGAGCCGCGACTATTCTCCTTCAACAACCCCGCGGGCGCTTGCAGCAGTTGTGACGGACTGGGCGTGACCCAGTTTTTCGACGAGAGCCGCGTGATCCTGCACCCCGAAGCCAGCCTGGCGGAGGGCGCGATTCGCGGTTGGGATCGCCGCAACGTGTACTACTTTCACCTGCTACGATCGCTATCGAAACACTATGGCTTCGATATGGATAAGCCCTTCGATAAACTTTCACAAAAGCACCGCGACATCATTTTGTATGGCAGCAATGGCGAAGAAATCGAGTTCTCTTATGTGAACGACCGCGGCACCGTCTTCAAACGTCGTCACGTCTTTGAAGGCGTCATCCCCAACATGGATCGCCGCTACCGGGAGACCGAGTCCTCCTCTGTGAGAGATGAGCTCGCCAAATTTGTTTCAACTGCAGCGTGCAAGACCTGCGAAGGCACTCGGCTATGTGAGGATGCCCGCAGCGTGTACGTCGATGGCCGCACGCTGCCCAGCATCACTTCGATGCCTGTCGGTGACGCTGAAGTGTACTTCAATGCGCTGGAACTGAGGGGTCGTCAGGGCGAGATTGCCGACAAGATTCTGAAAGAACTCCGCGCGCGCTACCGCTTTCTGGTCGACGTCGGCCTGAATTACCTCACTCTTAATCGCAGCGCAGAGACCCTCTCGGGCGGCGAGGCTCAGCGGATTCGTCTAGCCAGCCAGATCGGCGCGGGACTGGTTGGTGTGATGTATATCCTCGATGAGCCCTCAATCGGACTACACCAGCGTGACAACGAGCGCCTGTTGAGAACGCTGATTCATCTGCGAGATTTGGGTAACACCGTGTTGGTAGTGGAGCACGACGAGGACGCGATCCGTAACGCGGACCACATCATCGATATTGGACCCGGCGCCGGTGTGCACGGGGGAGAAGTCGTAGTTTCCGGTACGATGCAAGACGTGATCGACAGTGCGCAGTCACTGACCGGGGCCTACCTTTCAGGCGAGCGCTCGATTGCCGTCCCGGCAAAGCGTCACGCTGCCAAACCCAAACACAACATTCGCATCAGCGGTGCACGAGGCAACAACCTGCAGAACGTCACGCTGGAGCTACCGCTGGGGCTGCTCACCTGTGTAACCGGCGTCTCAGGCTCGGGCAAGTCGACTCTCATTAACGGCACGCTCTACCCGCTGGCCGCCACCGCACTGAACGGTGCGACCACCTTGAAGGCCGCCGCACATGACAGCATCGAAGGACTGGAGAAGCTCGATAAGTGTATCGACATCGACCAGAGCCCGATCGGTCGCACACCGCGTTCCAATCCTGCCACCTATACCGGCATCTTCACGCCGATTCGCGAGCTGTTCGCAGGCACCCAGGAAGCGCGTTCAAGAGGTTATAAGCCCGGGCGTTTCAGTTTTAACGTCCGCGGCGGACGCTGCGAGGCCTGCCAGGGCGACGGCGTCACAAAAGTCGAAATGCATTTTCTTCCCGATATCTATGTGCCCTGCGATGTTTGCAAGGGTAAGCGCTACAACCGTGAAACACTGGAGATCAAATTCAAGGATCTCAATATTTCGGAGGTGCTGAATCTGACAGTGGAGGACGCGCTGTCTTTCTTTGAGGCCGTGCCGGCTATTCATCGCAAACTGCAAACATTGATGGACGTTGGGCTCTCCTATATTCGCCTCGGTCAGGCCGCGACTACCTTGTCGGGCGGCGAGGCGCAGCGGGTCAAGCTGTCGCGTGAACTCTCCAAGCGCGACACCGGTAACACCCTCTATATTCTTGATGAGCCCACCACAGGTTTGCACTTTGAGGATATTCGCCAGCTGCTAGAAGTGCTGCACAGGCTCAGAGACGGCGGCAATACGGTGGTGATCATCGAGCACAATCTGGATGTCATCAAAACAGCTGACTGGCTCATTGATCTGGGGCCCGAGGGTGGTTCCGGCGGCGGGCAGATCATTGCCACGGGCACACCTGAAGATGTGGCAGAAACCAAGGCCTCTCATACTGGGCATTTTCTCGCGCCTCTGCTCCCTGCGCCGAAGAAGTCTGCAACCAAGAAGGCCTCTTCCACCAAGACGCGATCCAAGGCGGCCTGAGGGAAGACCTGAGCTCGGTCAGTCGGCAGGGCTTATGGTCGGCATTCAACAGATCGCGCTTTGAAAGACTTTGCTTAGCTAAGCGCTGATTATTAACGGCCGACACAGAATGTAACCGCTCCAAATAGCGACCCAAAAAAAAGCCCGGTATTTACCAGGCTTTTTCGTTTCAAAGCGCAATCAGAACCTAAAGGTGCCACGCACCCCAAACACCGCGCCTTCTTCCATAAACCAGGTGTGGCTACCTGCTAAAACGGGCGTATCGAAGCTCTGCTGGAAGGCGACCTCATCGAAGATATTGCGACCGTAAGCCATGATCTCCCATCTGTCGGCGCTGACACCGATACGCGCATTGACCTTGGTATAAGCATCAATCACATCATAGGGGTCTGCATCACCGGCTGAGTCGAACTCATCGCGGTAGTTCACATCGGCGCCGCCGAACCACACCAAGTTACCCACGGGGAACCGGACATCGATGAAGGCGTTGCCGCTCCACTCAGAGGCGTACAGCGTACGGGTGCCGGTTAGGTCGTTACTGGTCGCGCCCGCTGGCGTACCGCAAGCGGGGTCAGCATCCAGAGCGATCGCATCACAAGGACCGTCTCTGAAGTCGCCATAGGTCGCATCCAAGTAAGCGGCATTGACGCCCACTCGGATCGCGTCAGTCATCTGGAACAACCAGTCGACCTCAATCCCTTCGACTTCAGACGACGCAGCGTTCTTCACTGAAAAGCCTACGCCCTTGAAGATGGTGGTCTGCAGGTTGTCATACTCTGAGTAAAACGCGGCCCAATTCAGGCGCATACGGCCATCCATAAACTCGTGCTTACCACCGACCTCAATCGACTCCACCGACTCATCGTCAAACTCGAAGTCCTCGCTGGGCACTTGCGAAACAAAGCTGTTGGCCTGGAAGCCATTGTCGACAACGGGCGGAATCGGTGGCACGCCGACGGGGATATCACCAGGGTTGCCATCGTCCGCAGCACTGAAACCGCCAGACTTAAAGCCCTCTGAGTAAGTCACGTAGAGCATGGTGTTGTCACTGACGTCCCACTGCAAATTCACCGAGGGTGAAAAATCATCGGTTTTGCGGCTGCCGGTCCAGTACTTGTTATAGGTGTTAAAGCTGTCTGCCTGCACCACCGCGAGCCAGTTGTTGTAGGCCGCACACTGGCCCATGACACCCCCTTCGAGGTTACCTGTCATGCCACACAGGCTGTCGCCCAGCTTCTGGTCACTGATGGCGTCCTTTTCCTCCTCGGTGTAGCGCACACCTACTGTCAGGCGCAATGCATCGGTGAGGTCATAGGTGCCTTGCGCGAATAATGCATAGGAGTCAGTCTCCTGATTAAACGCGTGGTTACGTGACACCTGGTTGGGCGTATAGACGCCATAACCCGGAATGCCATTGAGCGGGCTGTCTGCGGTAAGTGCCGTGATCAAGTTCTGGGGCATCACCGCGGCCGCCTCAGAAGGCAGGCCGTTTACAAGTGCGAGGAACCGTGGGAACAGGCCGTCAAAGTGGGTGTCGATGACCACCTGGCCCTGCATATCGAGTTCGTTCTGATCGATATAACCGCCCAAGGTATAAGTGAAGCGATCACCAATATTGGCAGCCCAGCGGATTTCCTGGCTGAACTGCTCGAAGTCGTGAATATCCGAGCGGTCGATAAACTGCAGCGGCAACCAGTCAACGTCGACGTCATCGAAGTACTCATAGCCCGCAAAGCCGGTAACCGAGGTGAGCGTGCCGCCGCCCAGCTCCCAGGTCAGCGTCAACGACATATTCTCCAATTCATCCTCGTAACTGTCAGGACGCAGTCCAATGCCAATACCGTCGTCTTTACTTTGGCCGTAGTTATTGTCCTTGTAGGTCGTAAAATCCTTACCTGCGATCTCGGGGAAGTCGGGGAAGAAGACATCCATGATGTTGTAAGCGGTGTCAGCAAAGGCACTGCGATTCGGCACCTGAGCGTTTCGCTCTGCAGGGCTCAAGTAGCGCCACGTCGCGCTGTTAGCGCCATCACGATCGCGCTCCATGTAGGTGTATTTGAAGTTTGCAGAGAACGTGTCGCTGGGCTCCCATACTAGCGTGACGCGGCCACCAAACTCATCGATCCCGCCCTCATCTTCCTCGAGGAAAGCGTTGTAAACGTAGCCATCAGTCTCCCGGCCGCGCAGCGCAACACGTGCGGCGAAAGTCTCGCCACCTCCCTGAATGAAGCCCTCGGCGATACTGCCACCATTTTCTTCGATGGAGACGTTAATCTCACCCGAGGCGCCCTCACCCACCACTGGTGATGCAGTGGTGATATTGATGGCGCCCGCTACGGTGTTCTTACCAAACAGCGTACCCTGAGGTCCGCGGAGTACCTCGACGCGCTCAACATCTAGCAGTGCAGATCGGTACTGGCGACCACGGCCCAAATAAACGCCATCAAGGTACATGCCCACCGACTGCTCAAAGCCACGGTTATTACCCGAGCCGATACCGCGCATGTAGATATTGGTGTTAACGGAAGCCTCAGCAATGTGAAGGCTGGGGATAAAATCTGCCAACGCAGAAAAATTAAGGATGGTGTTGTCCTGAATTCTCTCGCCGCTCACTGTACTGATCGAAATCGGTACGTCCTGCAGGCTCTCAGCGCGCTTCTGCGCCGTCACAATGACTTCTTCCAGCTGCGCCTGTGCCGTTAAACTGATGGGCAGGCAAGCGGCAGCCACAAACTGGTACAGCTTATTGTGTGATCGCTTCATAGGTCGTGGTTCTCTCATAGATTGTTGTTTTATTGATATTTTCAGGGACTGGCGCCCTGTTTCACGCGCATGGTACGTTACCGGTGTTAGCGACTGAGTTCAATACACCCTCCTTCGTCGCTAACCATCTGATTTATATACCTTAAATACATTATCTGCTCAAACCCTGGTCATATCACCGATCGAGGAAACTATACGTCACTCAGCATAACTGGAGCTTCATTGATCCGGCGGACGTTCTGGCGTCACCGACCCGCTAAAAAAGCCATTCAACGAGCAAAAAAAAACCCTTGCAGGCACACCGGCAAGGGCTCTTCGAGCAGGTCAAATCAGTCTTCAGCAGACTCCTCTACCACCTCGTCATCTTCAATATCAGGCTGTGGTCGATCCACCAGTTCTACAAAGGCCATCGGCGCCTTGTCACCAGTGCGGAAACCGCACTTGAGAATCCGAATATAGCCACCCGGCCGCTCCTGATATCGGGGACCCAGCTCCTCAAACAGCTTGCCCACCGCGGCTTTGGAGCGCGTACGATCAAAAGCCAGGCGCCGATTAGCAACGCTGTCGTTCTTGGCCAGCGTAATAAGCGGCTCCGCATAACTACGAAGCTCCTTTGCTTTGGGCAGGGTCGTCTTGATCAGCTCGTGCTCAACCAAAGACACCGTCATGTTGCGGAACATGGCTTTCCGGTGCGAGCTGTTGCGATTCAGTTGTCGTCCGCTATGGCGATGACGCATGACTCTATTCCTTCCAAATGATGCCCGGGCTTACCGGGCGTTATTCCCTATCAGACGCTCAGCAGGCGCTCGTCGTTCTTCAGACTGGCCGGCGGCCAAGCCTCGAGGCGCATGCCCAGCGACAGGCCGCGTGAGGCGAGCACGTCCTTGATTTCGGTCAGCGACTTCTTGCCCAGATTCGGGGTCTTGAGCAGCTCAACCTCGGTACGCTGCACCAGATCGCCAATGTAATAAATATTTTCTGCCTTGAGGCAGTTGGCTGAGCGTACGGTCAGCTCCAGATCGTCGACCGGTCGAAGCAGGATCGGATCCACTTCCTCGGCGGCCTCTGTCGCGGCAGCTTGCGCTTCGCCCTCGAGGTCCACAAATACAGCCAGCTGCTGCTGCAGGATGGTGGCCGCGCGGCGGATTGCTTCTTCAGGATCCAGGGTGCCGTTGGTCTCAAGATCGATAATCAGCTTGTCGAGATCAGTGCGCTGTTCGACCCGCGCCGAATCCACCACGTAACTCACGCGACGAATCGGAGAAAACGATGCATCCAGCGGTAAACGGCCAATGGACCGCGTTTCCTCTTCAGGGTTTTCGCGTGCATCGGCCGGTGAGTAACCGCGACCCCGCTGAACCATTAGTCGAATCGACAGCGGCGTCTTGTCAGTCACCGTGCAGATCACGTGATCGGGATTGGATATCTCAACATCGTGGTCAACCTGAATATCAGCAGCAGTGACCGTGCAGGGTCCTTGCGCAGACAGCGTCAGCTGAGCCGAGTCCTTGCCATTCAGGGACAAAGCCACCCCTTTCAGATTAAGCAGGATCTCGATGACATCTTCCTGAACACCCTCGATCGCAGAGTACTCGTGCTCAACACCATCTATCTCGACTTCGGTGACGGCGCAACCGGGCATGGAGGACAGCAGAATACGACGCAGGGCATTACCAAGCGTGTGACCAAAGCCTCGTTCGAGGGGCTCAAGGGTAACCGTCGCGCGGGTATTAGAAGCCTCATCAACCTTGATGACGCGGGGTGTCAGAAACTCAGTGACCGAATTTTGCATAAAACACCTTCGATGATTTTAGGGATTGCGTAACAGGGTTGAATCCGAAGCCTTACTTCGAATACAGCTCCACAATCAGATTTTCATTAATTTCGCCGGGTAGATCCTCACGCTCGGGACGAGACTTGAATGTCCCTTCCAGCTTGCTGGCATCTACCTCTACCCAAATGGGTTCCCCACGCTGCTCGGCTATTTCCAGAGCAGACTGCACCCGAAGTTGTTTCTTGGCTTTTTCGCGAACCGATACAACATCGCCTGGTTGAACTTGGTAAGACGCGATATTGACCACCGCCCCGTTCACCAATATGCCTTTGTGCGCCACCAGCTGACGGGCCTCAGATCGCGTTGAACCAAAGCCCATGCGATAGACCACATTATCGAGCCGACTTTCCAGCAGCTGCAGCAGGTTTTCACCCGTAGCACCTTTCAGTCGCGCGGCTTCCTTGTAGTAATTGCGGAACTGCTTCTCCAGCACCCCGTAGATGCGGCGCACTTTCTGCTTTTCGCGCAGCTGCACGCCGTAGTCAGACAGTCGTCCGCGACGCGCACCATGCTGCCCGGGAGGTGTTTCTGACTTGCACTTCTTATCAAAGGCAGTCACGCCACTCTTGAGCTGCAAATCTGTACCCTCCCGGCGGGAGAGCTTGCACTTCGGTCCAATATATCGAGCCATTTGCTGAGTCCTCTCTGGCGCGCGTTACACGCGACGCTTTTTGGGTGGGCGACAACCGTTATGCGGAATCGGCGTCACATCAGTGATGTTCGTAATCTTGTAGCCGCAACCGTTCAGCGCGCGCACTGCGGATTCGCGGCCGGGTCCGGGTCCTTTCACCTCGACGTCAAGATTCCGCAGGCCGTACTCCTTGGCTGCCTCACCCGCGCGCTCTGCCGCCACCTGGGCAGCAAACGGCGTGGATTTGCGTGAGCCGCGGAAGCCGGAGCCTCCAGCAGTGGCCCAGCTCAGGGTATTACCCTGGCGGTCGGTAATCGTGATGATGGTGTTGTTAAAGGACGCGTGAATATGCGCCACACCATCAACCACCTGTTTGGTGATCTTTCGCTTTGTTGTCTTGGCGTTTTTTGCCATCTGTTTACTCGCTTTAATATCGACGCTACAAAAAAGTGATGTAGCTCCACCAAAGTGGTCGCCCGCATCGCAGGCGACAGCCTATTTACTTGCGAATGGGCTTTCTGGGGCCCTTACGCGTACGTGCGTTGGTCTTGGTACGCTGGCCACGCAGCGGCAGACCCTTGCGGTGACGGAGACCGCGGTTACAACCAAGGTCCATCAGTCGCTTGATGTTCATGGACACCTCGCGTCGCAGGTCACCTTCGACGTTCATCTCGGATACCAGAGACCGCAGTTGGTCCAACTCACCTTCCGACAGCTCACCAATTTTAGTGCTCTCGGGGATGTTGCTTGCCTCACACAATTTTTTGGCCTGGGTTTTACCAATGCCATAGATATGGGTCAGCGAAATGACCGCATGCTTGTGATCGGGGATGTTGACTCCGGCGATACGCGCCATGTTCTATCTCCACACCTGTTGAGTGGTGCACCCGCGGGCGCACGCGACCTGCGCACCAGCAAAAAGGGCGCGCATGTTAATGATTTGAGCGCTGGGCTTCAAGAATCAGCCCTGACGCTGCTTGTGGCGGGGATCTGACGAGCAGATCACTCTGACCACACCGTTACGCCGCACCACCTTGCAGTTGCGGCACATCTTCTTGACCGAAGCTCGCACTTTCATCGGAAACTCCTGATTCCTATCTCACCCGACCCGCGGGGCTGAGGCTCCCGAGGTTGGCTTTCTTCATCACACCTTCGTATTGGTGCGACATTAGATGGCTCTGAACCTGAGCCATAAAGTCCATCACTACCACCACCACGATCAGCATGGAGGTGCCGCCCAGATAAAAGGGCACGTTAAACATCACTACCAGAAACTGTGGCAGCAGGCAGACCAGCGCAATGTAGGCAGAGCCAAACACCGTCAAGCGAGTCAGCACACCGTCGATATAGTTGGCGGTTTGCTGGCCTGGTCGGATACCCGGCACAAACGCACCGGAGCGCTTCAGGTTGTCCGCCACTTCCTGGGGGTTGAACATCAACGCGGTATAGAAGAAGCAGAAAAAGACGATAAAGCCCGTGAACAACAGAATGTTCAGGGGCTGACCAGGGCCAATCGCCACTGCCAGATCCTGCAGCCAGTCAGAACTGTCACCACTGCCGAACCATTGCGCAACCGACGCAGGGAACAGCAGAATGGAGCTGGCGAAAATGGCCGGAATCACACCCGCCATATTGACCTTGAGAGGCAGGTGAGAGGCCTGAGCCTGCATCATACGCCGCCCTTGCTGGCGCTTGGCATAGTTCACCGTGATGCGACGTTGTCCGCGCTCAATGAACACTACTAAGTAAATCACGACCGCTGCGAGTACCAGAATACCCAGCAGGATCAGAATGCTAATCTCACCCTGACGCGCCTGCTCCAGGGACTGGCCAATAGCGGCGGGTAGTCCTGCGACAATGCCGGCAAAAATCAGCAGAGAGATGCCGTTTCCGACGCCTCGTTCGGTGATCTGCTCACCCAGCCACATCATGAATACCGCACCCGTAACTAGCGACGCCACAGCGGTGACGTAAAAGCTGAATCCGGTAGCGTAGGTCAGACCCTGGTTGGCAAGACCCACGGTCATACCGGAGCCCTGAACCAGTGCCAGAACCACTGTGAGATAACGCGTCCACTGGGAAATCTTGCGGCGACCCGCCTCACCCTCTTTCTTCAACTGCTCCAATTGCGGGGTCACGGCGGTCATCAGCTGCATGATGATCGACGCGGAGATATAAGGCAGGATGCCCAGCGCCAGAATACTCATGCGCTCCAGTGCGCCACCTGAAAATACATTCGCCAAGCCAAGAATGGTGCCCTGATTCTGATCGAACAAGGATGCCAGCTGATCAGGATCAATACCGGGCACCGGGATGTGGGTCCCGATACGGTAGATCAACAGTGCAATCAACACGAAACGCAGGCGAGCAAACAGCTCTCCCATGCCGGCCGAATTCATTGAGGGCATCCCGTTCGCCATCGATTAGGCCTCAACGCTCCCGCCTGCGGCTTCGATAGCAGCTTTTGCACCCTTGGTCACCGTGACACCGCGGACGTTAAACGCGCGGCCGATCTCGCCAGACAGGAATACGCGAACCCGCTTCACGTCATCTTTGATGAGGTCCGCCGCCTTCAGCGACTCCAGATCCACAACATCACCCTCAATGCGGTTTAACTCGTGCAACCTGACCTCCGCTGTGGTGCGGGCAATGCGCGAGGTAAAGCCGTACTTCGGCAAGCGCTTCTGCAGTGGCATCTGACCACCCTCGAAACCTGCTTTCACGGTACCCCCGGATCGAGCCTTCAAACCCTTGTGGCCACGGCCGGCGGTTTTACCCACACCCGAGCCGATACCTCGTCCCACGCGCTTTGCATCGCGCTTCGCGCCGGGCGCAGGCTTTAAGCTGTTTAAACGCATTTCGTCAGACATTGCTTTCGCCCTCGACACGGACCAGGTAATTCACCTTGTTAATCATGCCGCGCACAGATGGGGTGTCTTCCACCTCAACCGTGTGGCCAATTCGGCGCAGACCCAAACCCGCAACACAGGCCTGGTGCTTTTTCAGACGGCCGTGAATGCTACGAACCTGCGTGACTTTGATCATTGTTTTACTCATCAGTCTTTCCTCACTACTCAGCTGAGGATCTCTTCTACGCTGAGGCCCCGTCGCGCCGCGACGTCCTCAGGCGAGCTCATATCCCGAAGCCCCTTAAAAGTCGCCTGCACCACGTTGACGGGGTTGGTCGAGCCGTAGCACTTGGCCAATACGTTGTGTACACCGGCGAGCTCCAACACAGAGCGCATAGCGCCACCGGCAATCACGCCAGTACCCTCTGAGGCAGGCTGCATGTAGACCTTGGAAGCGCCATGAGCGGCCTTGATGGGGTACTGCAGGGTGCCGTTTACCAATTGCACCTGCACCATGTTGCGGCGCGCCGACTCCATGGCTTTTTGGATAGCGACAGGCACTTCTCTGGCCTTACCCCGGCCGTAACCGACGCGGCCCTTGCCGTCACCGACCACGGTCAGCGCCGTAAAGCTCATGATGCGGCCGCCCTTTACCGTTTTAGCGACCCGGTTCACCTGAACCAGCTTCTCCTGAAGATCACCTTCAGTGCGCTGATCGCCCTGCTGCTTTTTGTCATTCATTGCCATACTTAAAACTCCAGCCCGCCTTCACGCGCGGCCTCTGCAAGTGCTTTCACCCGTCCGTGATATCGGAACCCTGACCGATCAAATGCCACTGATGTGACACCAGCCGCCTTCGCGCGCTCCGCAACCAGCTTGCCCACTGCCGCCGCCGCTGCAACGTTGCCTGTAGCGTCCGAGCGCAGGTCCTTGTCAAGCGTTGAAGCCTGAGCCAACACGGTCTTGCTGTCGCCAGAAATCACCTGAGCATAGATATGCCGAGGCGTGCGATGCACTGACAACCTGACGGAACCCGCAGTTCGCATGTGCACCCGAGATTTTTTGGCTCGGCGCTGACGCGCTTGTGTCTTGGTATTCATTGCCATATCCGATTACTTTTTCTTGGCTTCCTTACGCCGGACGTACTCGTCCGCGTAGCGAATGCCTTTTCCTTTGTAGGGCTCCGGGGGTCGGAAGCTGCGGATTTCCGCGGCAGCCTGACCAACGGCCTGCTTGTCGATCCCTGAGATCACAATTTCTGTCTGGGTGGGCGTATCGGCTGACAGGCCATCTGCCAGCTCGTAATCCACCTGGTGTGAAAGGCCAATCGTAAGGTTGACCGTCTTGCCAGTGGCTTTCGCACGGTAACCAACGCCATTCAGCACCAGCTTCTTCTCCCAACCTTCGGAGACGCCCTTAACCATATTTGCCAACAGGGAGCGGGTAGTACCCGCCATCGCACGATGGTTGTCGCCCTTGTAGGTAATGGTGGCGACGTCCTCTTCCACATTGACGCCCACGCCATCGGTCAAGGTCAGATCCAGAGTGCCCTTGCCACCCTTCACCGAGAGGCTCAATCCCTCGACTTTGACGTCCACCCCTTTGGGCAGGGCGACCGGACTATTTGCTACACGAGACATTTCTCTAACGCTCCAGTTCTCTGATCAGAAGACCGTGCAGAGGACTTCGCCTCCCACACCGGCAGCTCGCGCCGCCCGATCCGTCATGACCCCACGGGAAGTCGACACAATGGCGACACCCAGCCCACCGCGCACCGATGGCAACTCGTCCTTGCCGGAATAGCGGCGCAAAGATGGCTTGCTGATGCGCTCAATTTCAGCGATCACCGGCTTGCCTTCGTAATACTTCAGATCGATGTGCAACCGTGGCTTGCCGGTGCTGTCGTCATAACGATGACCGGCAATGTAGCCTTCCTGCTCGAGGACCCTAGCCACTGAAACTTTCAGTTTGGACCCCGGCATATCAACGGTCTGCTTGCCCGCCATCTGCGCATTGCGCAGACGG
The DNA here is from genome assembly GCA_965658485.1 of Luminiphilus sp. Taxonomy (GTDB): domain Bacteria; phylum Pseudomonadota; class Gammaproteobacteria; order Pseudomonadales; family Halieaceae; genus Luminiphilus. Next base: position 7,110 of record CBFHSJ010000005.1, on the reverse strand, counting down.
GTCAACATATCGCTCAGCGGATCTTGCATGCTCATTCAAACGTTCTCCGTTACCAGCTGGACTTAACCAGACCAGGCACATCGCCGCGCATGGCTGCTTCACGCAGCTTATTGCGACACAAACCAAATTTTCTGTAGACACCGTGAGGTCGGCCAGTCAGTTGGCACCGACGCTGTTGGCGCACCGGACTCGCGTTGCGCGGCAACTTTTGCAGCGCAATCTGGGCGTCCCAGCGCTCTTCATCGCTGGTATTAACGTTGGCAATCACTTCCTTGAGTTGGGCACGCTTGACAGCAAACTTGGCTACCGTTCGAGCGCGCTTGGCCTCGCGGGCGATCATGGATTTCTTGGCCATATCTCTGATGCCTCAGCTTCTAAAGGGGAAATTGAATGCGGCCAGCAGGGCGCGACCCTGCTCGTCGTTAGCTGCAGTGGTAGCGATGGTGATATCCATGCCGCGCAACTTGTCGATTTGGTCGTAATCAATTTCCGGGAAAATAATCTGTTCAGTGACACCCATTGCAAAATTGCCGCGCCCATCGAACTGCTTGGCGCTGATCCCACGGAAGTCTCGGATTCGGGGAATGGCAATATTGATCAGGCGATCAAGGAATTCGTACATGCGCTCGTCGCGCAGCGTGACTTTGCAACCAATCGGCCAGCCATCGCGGATCTTGAATCCCGCAATCGATTTTCGCGACTTGGTGACGATAGGCTTTTGGCCCGCAATCTTCTCCATATCAGAGACCGCGTGCTCGAGCACCTTCTTATCGCCGACGGCTTCGCCTACTCCCATGTTAAGGGTGATCTTGCTGATTCGCGGCACCGCCATCACGTTTTTGAGCCCAAGCTCCGACTGGAGCCGGGGAACAATCTCGCTGCGATATTTTTCTTTAAGCGCTGTCATCTCTCAATTGCCTCTTCTCGTCGCTGCTGATCAGGCGTCAACCAGATCGCCGGACGGCTTGAATACGCGGACCTTTTTGCCGTCCTCATTGCGGTAACCAACGCGTTCGCCCTTGCCGGACTTGCTGTTGTAAACCGCTAAATTAGAAGCTTGGATCGGTGCTTCCTGCTCAACGATGCCACCGGCAACGCCTGCCTGAGGGTTGGGCTTGGTGTGCTTCTTAATCATGTTCACGCCGCTGACAATGACGCGGTCACTGTCAAGCACGCGACGTACGGTGCCGCGTTTTCCCTTGTCTTTTCCGGCGATCACGACCACCTCGTCATCACGCTTGAGCTTCGCCATGATTGAACCCTCTCCGTCCCTGCTCAGATCACTTCCGGCGCAAGGGAAATGATCTTCATAAATTTTTCGCCGCGGAGCTCACGGGTGACCGGGCCGAAAATACGGGTGCCGATCGGAGCGTCCTGCGCGTTCAGCAGCACAGCTGCGTTCTCGTCGAACTTGATCAATGAGCCATCTGGGCGACGCACGCCTTTCTTTGTGCGAACAACAACGGCCGTGATGACCTGACCTTTTTTAACCTTGCCCCTTGGAATCGCTTCCTTGACGGTGACCTTGATCAAGTCACCCACGCGGGCATAACGACGCTTGGAGCCGCCCAGCACTTTGATACACATCACACGACGTGCTCCGCTGTTATCGGCTACTTCCAGATACGACTGCGTCTGAATCATCTCTCTCTACTCCACCAACGGCGCTCGTGCCGCTCGCTCAAATGGACTGCGCCTCAAATCTGAGTCGCAGTCTCCACAACCTCAACCAAGGTCCAGCTCTTGCTCTTTGACATCGGGCGCGATTCTGCCACCAGCACGGTATCGCCCATGCCCGCTTTGTTTTCCTCGTCGTGCGCATGCACCTTGGAGGAGCGGGTGATGTACTTCCCATAAACAGGATGCTTCACCCGGCGCTCGATTTTGACGGTGATGGTCTTATCCATCTTGTCGCTGACTACGCGACCCTGCAGAGTTCGCGTGCTCGTCTCAGTCGATGCCATTACTGTTCCGCCTTCTGTTGCAGCACGGTCTTCACCCGCGCAATGTCTCGTTTGGTCTCCTTGAGCAAATGGCTTTGTCCCAATTGCCCTGTTGCCTTGGCCATACGCAACTTGAACTGCTCCTCGCGCAGAGACAGCAGCTGCTGGTTCAGCTCATCGACCGATTTGTCCCGAAGTTCATTGGCTTTCATCACATCACCGACCGCTTCACAAACGTGGTCTGCACCGGCAGCTTGGCCGCGGCAAGATCAAACGCCTCGCGTGCTAACTGCTCCGATACTCCTTCGACCTCATACAGCACACGACCCGGCTGAATCTGCGCCACCCAATACTCAACATTGCCCTTACCTTTACCCTGGCGGACTTCCAGGGGCTTACCGGTGATCGGCTTGTCAGGGAAAATACGGATCCAAATCTTTCCGCCCCGCTTGATGTGGCGGGTCATGGCGCGACGCGCCGCCTCGATCTGACGGGCCGTGATGCGGCCACGACCAGTTGCCTTCAGGGCATACTCGCCAAAGCTCACCTTGCTACCGCGCTCAGCGAGCCCGCGGTTGCGACCTTTCTGCGTCTTGCGGAACTTAGTCCGTTTCGGTTGCAGCATGCTCTACTTCCTCAATCAGGTATCCAGCTCAGCGCCTTGGCCTATCAGGCCTCTTCGCCCTCGCCGATTACCTCACCTTTAAAAATCCACACCTTCACGCCGATCACACCGTAGGTGGTGTGCGCTTCGTACGTGGCGTAATCAATATCGGCCCGCAGGGTATGCAACGGAACGCGACCCTCGCGGTACCACTCGGTCCTGGCAATTTCTGCGCCGCCAAGTCGGCCGCCGACCTGCACCTTGATACCCTCTGCACCCTGACGCATGGCGTTTTGGACCACACGCTTCATTGCGCGGCGAAACATAACCCGACGCTCCAGCTGCTGGGCCACGTTCTGGGCGACCAGTCGGGCGTCGACGTCGGGCTTACGAATCTCTTCAATATTGATGTGCACCGGTACGCCCATTTTGGCCGACAGTTCCTTGCGCAAACCGTCAACGTCTTCACCCTTCTTACCGATCACAATCCCGGGACGTGCAGTGAAGATAGTGATCCGCGCTGTTTGCGCTGGGCGCTCAATCTTGACGCGGCTCACCGAGGCGGCATCCAACTTCTTCAGGATGTATTCACGCACCTCGAGGTCATTAATCAAGTTCTTCGCATAGGTTTTGCTGTCTGCGTACCAGATCGAGTTATGGTCCTTGACCACGCCCAGTCGGATACCCGTTGGATGTACCTTCTGACCCATTCGGTCGTCTCCTTAACTCTCGTTGTCCGCGACCTTGACCGTGATATGGCAGGTGCGCTTAAAAATTCGGTCACCGCGGCCTTTAGCGCGAGCGCGCAGCCGCTTCATGGTGAACCCTTCATCAACATAAATCGTGGAAACGCGCAGCTCATCAACGTCTGCGCCTTCGTTGTTCTCAGCATTCGCAATGGCAGAATTCAGCACTTTGCGCACGATCGTCGCGGCCTTCTTGTTGCTGAACTCCAGCACACTCAGCGCCTCCTCAACAGGCTTACCGCGAACCTGATCTGCGACCAGACGGGCTTTCTGCGCTGAGATGCGCGCTGCACGTAATTTGGCTGCTACTTCCATATCTCTCTCCAGCCGGCCTTATCGCTTGGCCTTCTTGTCGACAATGTGGCCCTTGAACGTGCGGGTCACCGCGAACTCACCTAATTTGTGACCCACCATGTCTTCGTTGATCAGGATGGGGACGTGCTGACGGCCGTTGTGAACGGCAATCGTCAGACCCACCATGTTGGGGGACACCATAGATCGGCGAGACCAGGTCTTGATCGGTCGACGATCGTTGGCTTCCGCCGCCGCCTCAACTTTCTTCATGAGGTGCAGATCGATGAAAGGGCCTTTTTTCAATGAACGGGGCACTGTTAACTCTCCTGACCGATTACTTCTTGCCGCGACGGCGAACAATCATGCCGTCTGTGCGCTTGTTCTTGCGGGTCTTGTAGCCCTTGGTCGGCACGCCCCAAGGGGTGACCGGGTGTCGGCCACCAGATGTCTTACCTTCGCCACCACCATGGGGGTGATCAACCGGGTTCATTGCCACGCCACGCACGGTCGGCCGCACGCCTCTCCAGCGCGCCGCTCCAGCTTTACCCAGCTTGCGCAGGCTATGCTCCGAGTTGGACACCTCGCCCAGGGTCGCACGGCAATCAATGGGTACTTTGCGCATCTCACCGGAACGAAGGCGAACAGTGGCGTATTGACCTTCACGGGCAACCAGCTGAACAGACGCACCTGCCGAACGCGCTATCTGCGCGCCCTTACCGGGCTTCAGCTCTATGGCGTGAATCACCGAACCAACGGGAATATTGCGGACCGGCAAGCAGTTGCCCGCCTTGATGGGCGCTGCCGAACCAGAGTGCAGTACGTCGCCCGCCTGAACACCTTTGGGCGCGATGATGTAGCGACGCTCACCGTCGGCGTATAGGAGCAGTGCAATGTGTGCTGTACGGTTGGGGTCGTACTCGATGCGCTCGACCTTGGCGGGGATGCCGTCCTTGGTGCGCTTGAAATCAATTTTGCGGTAGTGCTGCTTGTGTCCACCACCAATATGACGTGTGGTAATACGACCGAGATTATTACGACCGCCAGTCTTGGACTTCTTCTCGAGGAGCGGACCGTGAGGTTTGCCTTTGTGCAAGCCTTCAGTCACCACCTTCACCTGGTGGCGGCGTCCTGCTGACGTGGGTTTACTCTTTACGACTGCCATGACTCGCCACCTCAGCTCATCGACGCAAAGTCAATTTCTTGACCTTGCTCCACCCGCACGTAGGCTTTCTTCCACGACGGACGCTTGCTCAATCCATAACGGTTACGCTTGGCCTTGCCTTTCACGCGCAACGTCTGAACATCATTCACCGTGACCTTGAAAAGCTGCTCGACAGACTGACGAATTTCGTCTTTAGTCGCATCAAGAGAGACACGGAATACATATTGATTACTCTGCTCTGCCACGATTGCCGATTTTTCTGACACATGGGGGCCCAGCAGAATCTGAAAAACTCGCTCCGGATTCACGCCAAAGCCTCCTCAAACTTCTTGACGGCTTCGACGGTAATCATGACCTTGTCGTAAGCAATCAGGCTCACGGGATCAGCGCCTTCGACGTCTCGCACGTCAACCTTGTGCAGGTTGCGAGAGGCCAGATACAGGTTCTTGTCCACGTTGTCCGCCACAATCAAAACGTTATCCACGCCATACCCTTTCAAGGTCTCTACCAGCAGCTTGGTCTTGGGCTGCTCTACATCCAGCGCCTCAACGATCATCAGGCGATCGGTTCGGGCCAGCTCAGATAGAATGGAACGCAGCGCAGCACGGTACATTTTGCGGTTCACCTTCTGCGAGTGATCCTGTGGCTTGGCCGCGAAGGTCACGCCACCGGACCGCCAAATTGGCGAACGAATCGTGCCCGCACGAGCGCGACCGGTACCCTTCTGCCGCCAGGGCTTCTTACCACCACCTGCGACCTCTGAACGCGTCTTTTGCGCCCGCGTGCCCTGGCGTGCGCCTGACAAATAGGCCGTCACGACCTGGTGTACCAGCGCTTCGTTATATTCGCGGGCGAAATTGGCTTCAGAGACCGCGACGGTGCCTGCTGCCTTATTTCCCGGCTTGACTACACTTAGTTCCACGTCTCGCCCCCGCTGCTCACGACTGGGACGGGCTATTGCCCGCCGCTTTGACTGTCGGACGAATAACCACTTCACCACCCGGAGCTCCGGGCACCGCGCCCTTGATAAGCAGCAAGTTGCGCTCAACGTCAACGCGGACTACTTCGAGACCCTGGGTCGTCACACGCTCGTCACCCATGTGGCCGGACATCTTCTTGCCCTTGAACACACGGCCAGGAGTCTGGCATTGGCCAATAGAACCTGGCGCACGATGCGACAACGAGTTGCCGTGGGTCGCGTCCTGAGTGCGGAAATTCCAGCGCTTAACAACGCCCTGGAAACCTTTACCCTTGGACCGACCTGCAACATCAACCTTTTGACCCTGCTCAAACCGTTCGACAGTCAGCTCGGATCCCACCTCGAACACCTCGTCGGAGGCATCCAGACGAAACTCCCACAGGCCTTCACCCGCACTCACCCCGGCCTTGGCGTAATGCCCGGCTTCCGGCTTACTGACCTTAGAGGCCTTGCGGCTACCCGCTGTGACCTGAATTGCTCGGTACCCATCGGTCTCGAGCTCTTTGATTTGAGTGACGCGGTTTGGAGCAATTTCCACTACGGTCACTGGTACTGATGCGCCGTCCTCGGTGAAGACTCTCGTCATTCCCGATTTTCGGCCGACTAAACCAATAGTCATGCCTTAAACCTCACAGTGTACGGGGCTCAACCCTCTATGGCCGCCCGAACCAGTTGCGTTAGCAATTGCCTCAGACGTTACACACCTGGCGAACCAGGCAGGCTACTTTTACTAAATTGTCCTTAACCCAGACTGATTTGGACTTCTACGCCCGCAGCCAGATCAAGCTTCATCAAAGCATCAACCGTTTTCTCGGTTGGCTCAACGATATCGAGGAGACGCTTGTGCGTGCGGATCTCGTATTGATCCCGCGCATCCTTATTCACGTGAGGAGAAACCAGAATGGTGAACTTCTCCTTCTTGGTCGGCAGAGGAATCGGGCCACGAACCTGAGCGCCAGTGCGACGGGCCGTCTCCACAATCTCCTCTGTCGATGCGTCAATCAGGCGATGGTCAAAAGCCTTCAGCCGGATTCGGATACGCTGGTTTTGCACGGTACATCTCCTTAAAACAGCCGGTGTCCGCGGGGGGACCCCGAAAAAAGAGAGCGAAGTCTACGGATGTGGTGAAGGGGTGTCAACCACAAAACCCTCTTATTTCGGGGCTTTCAGGCGTATGCGGCATTTCTCACATATCCACTCACTGCGGGAAAAAAAGCCCGCTCGAAGCGGGCTTTTTTGCCAATTTAGCTTGCTTTAGTCGAGGATCTTGGCGACGACGCCTGCACCTACCGTTCGGCCACCCTCTCGGATCGCAAAACGCAGGCCCTCTTCCATCGCAATCGGCGCAATCAACTCCGCAACAAAGTTGATGTTGTCACCCG
>CBFHSJ010000004.1:0-39903 GCA_965658485.1 Luminiphilus sp. | reverse complement strand
CGCGCGTGCCATGAAGAACATGGGTCTGACCCGGCTGACTCTTGTGGCTCCGCTAGAGTACCCCGCGCCTGAGGCGACCTGGCGTGCAGCATCCGCAGTAGATGTGTTGGAAAATGCGCGCGTAGTAGACACCCTCGACGAGGCGATCGCTGACTGCCAATTTGTCGTAGGCACCAGTGCGCGGGAGCGCCGCATTCCCTGGCCGGTACAGGATGCCCGCCGCTGCGCGGAGAGGGTTGCTCAGCACTCTGTCGCCGAGCGGGTGGCGATTTTATTTGGCCGCGAGGATCGGGGACTGCTCAATGAGGAATTGCAGCGCTGCAATCTGCACTGTCATATCCCCACGCATGAGGGATATGCGAGCCTGAATCTGGCGATGGCGGTGCAAATCGTGGTCTACGAGTGCCGCATGATGCAGTTAGCCGGACAGACGGCGCTCCCTGAGGACGCAGAGTGGGATACACCTTTCGCCACCGCAGAGGACATGACGCGTTTTTACACGCACCTCGAAGAAACGCTGATCGATATCGAATTCCTCAACCCGGGGGCCCCTCGCCAGCTCATGCGGCGACTGAAGCGCCTCTATAACCGGGTGCGATTGGACGATATGGAGCTCAATATCCTGCGCGGTATTCTCACAGAAACCCAGAAAGTAGCGTCTCGAAAAGCCGACTGAAACCACTTTGGCTTATTCTTGACTAAAATAGTCGGGAATAGGACAATTCAATGCATGAAACTGACGACACGCGGGCGATATGCCGTCACTGCCATGCTCGACTTGGCCATCAATGGTGGCAGTCGACCGGTCTCATTGGCGGACATTTCCGGTAGGCAGGAAATCTCCCTGTCCTATCTGGAGCAGTTGTTCGCTAAATTGCGCCGCGAGCAACTGGTGACCAGCGCTAGAGGGCCCGGTGGTGGGTACCGTCTTGCGCGCAGCGGCGCAGACATTTTTGTCGCCGAGATTATTGATGCGGTCGATGAGTCGGTCGATGTGACCAACTGCCAGGGCAAGGGGAATTGCCATCAGGGAGAAACCTGCCTGACGCATCACCTTTGGGAGGACCTCTCGGGCCAAATCCACGAGTTTCTCAGCCAGATCAGTCTGGGAGACCTTATGGATGGACGCGGGCGCCGCCCAGGCCAACAGATGACGGACGGGGTATTGCAGACCCTGTCTATTCGATAACGACAGTGTGATCACTGGTTTGATCGGGCAAGCACAACAAAGAGAGATGAATTGAATATGAATGCACCGGTGACAGTACAAACACCGATTTACCTCGACTACTTGTCGACCACGCCGGCCGACCCGAGGGTGGTCAAGGTCATGGCCGACTGCCTCTCTACGGAGGGGGTGTTTGGCAATCCCGCGTCCCGCTCCCACGTATTTGGCTGGAAAGCCGAGGAGGCGGTCGAGAACGCGCGCAATCAGGTTGCCGAACTCATCAATGCCGATCCGCGGGAGATTGTCTGGACCTCGGGCGCGACTGAATCCGATAACCTGGCGATAAAAGGGGTGGCGCACTTCTATCACAAGAAGGGCAAGCACATTATTACCTCCAAGATTGAGCACAAAGCCGTGCTGGATACTTGCCGGCAGTTGGAGCGTGAAGGTTACGAGGTGACCTATCTGGATCCGAACGAGCAGGGGCTAACAACGCCCGCTATGGTTCAGGCCGTACTTCGAGAAGACACGATTCTGGTTAGCGTGATGCACGCCAATAACGAGATTGGTGTGGTCAACGACATTGCAGGGATTGGCGAGATTTGTCGCGCTGCGGGTGCACTGCTCCATGTGGATGCCGCGCAGAGCGCAGGCAAGGTACCTCTAGACATGGAGGCCATGAAGGTCGATCTGTTGTCGATGTCGGCGCATAAAATGTACGGCCCCAAGGGCGTCGGTGCGCTCTATGTGCGCCGCAAGCCGCGTGTTCGACTCGAAGCGCAGATGCACGGCGGTGGTCACGAACGCGGCATGCGATCCGGGACGCTGGCTACCCATCAGCTCGTGGGCTTTGGCGAGGCGGCACGGATCGCCAAAGCTGAGATGGCAGACGAAGCAGAGCGTTTATCGGCACTGCGTCACCGGTTCTGGGACACGATCAATGATATTCCTGAAGTCCACATCAACGGCGATCCTGATCAGCGGTTGCCGGGGGCGCTCAACGTCAGCTTTGCGTTTGTTGAAGGAGAGTCGCTCATCATGTCTCTGCGAGATCTGGCGATCTCAAGCGGCTCGGCTTGTACCTCGGCCAGCCTTGAGCCGTCCTACGTGTTGCGGGCTTTGGGGCTGAATGACGAGCTGGCGCACAGTTCATTGAGATTCAGTTTCGGGCGTTTCACCACCGAGGCAGAAGTGGACCATGCGGCGCAGTCTGTCCGACACGCGGTAGAAAAACTGCGCGAGTTGTCTCCATTATGGGACATGTATCAGGACGGTGTAGACCTCAATACGATTGAATGGGCGGCGCACTAGCGCCGTCACTAAAGCCTTTGGGAGAGAACCATGGCATATAGCGACAAAGTAATTGACCACTACGAGAACCCGCGCAACGTCGGCAAGCTAGACGATGGCGACGACAACGTCGGAACCGGCATGGTCGGTGCGCCGGCCTGTGGCGACGTGATGCGCCTGCAGATTCAGGTGAACGACGACGGTGTCATCGAGGATGCTAAGTTTAAAACCTATGGCTGCGGCTCGGCCATCGCCTCGAGTTCACTCCTGACTGAGTGGGTCAAAGGCAAGAATCTGGATGAAGCCGCATCGATCAAGAACACCGAGATCGCACAGGAGCTGTCACTGCCGCCGGTAAAAATTCACTGCTCGGTGTTGGCCGAGGATGCGATCAAAGCCGCCGTTCAGAACTACCGAGACAAGCAGGACAGCTGAGGTGTCGATCAGCCTGACCAGTGAAGCGGCGGAGCACGTGAGCCGTCAGCTTGCCAGTCGCGGCAAAGGCGAGGGCATTCGTATCGGGGTGAAGACTTCGGGATGCTCGGGTCTCGCTTATGTCCTTGAGTTTGTTGATCAGGTGGAGCCGGAGGACGCCTTCTTTGAGTCCGATGGTGTCAAAGTCTTTGTCGATCCAAAGAGTCTTGTGTACCTTGATGGCACGATAGTGGATTTTGCCCGTGAAGGTCTGAACGAGGGCCTCGAGTTCCGTAACCCCAATGTTGCCGGAGAGTGCGGCTGCGGCGAAAGCTTCACGGTCTGAGCGTGAGTACCACCGCGGGCGCGACGGCGCGCGACTATTTTTCGTTGTTTCAGTTAGAGCCCGACTTCGCGTTGGACGAGACGGCGCTTGAGAGAGCCTACCATTCCCTGCTGATCCAGTTTCACCCCGACCGCTATGCAGGCAAACCTCAAGTTGAGCAGCGAGTGGCGGCGCAGTTTTGCGCTGACATTAACAGCGGCTACCGGATCCTATCTGACGAAGTCTCCCGTGCTGAATACCTGCTGCAACAAGCGGGTGTCGATCTGGTTGCGGCGGAACGCGCGGGTGTTGAGTCCACTTTTTTGATGACCCAGATCAGTTTGCGCGAGCAGTTGGAGGAGCTAGGCCCGTCAGACGCTGCCGGCCGCCAGGACCTGACTGCAGCCATTCAGGCTCACTACACAGCGAGTCGCGATCAGTTCGCCAAAACCCTCGCCGCTGATGCCTATCTGGATGCGGCGCGTCATTGGCAGGAAATGTGCTACCTCGCCAAACTGCTCAGCGAACCGAAGCTGCGGGTGAGCTGACGATGGCGCTTTTACAGATTTCTGAACCGGGTGCCGCGCCTGAGAGTCATACCAAACGTCAGATCGCCGTTGGCATCGACCTCGGTACCACCAATAGCTTGATCGCGCACTTCGATGGAACAAAGTTGAATGTGCTGACGGATGACAGCGGGCAGGCATCGTTGCCCTCGGTGGTGTACTTCGGCACGTCGCAGACTTTGGTGGGCTCAGATGCTGAGCAACACGCTAGTGCTGAACCGGGCAATACTATCGCGTCTGCCAAGAGGATGTTGGGCCGATCACGTCGAGAGTTTGAAGACGACCCCTATATTCAGCTGGCCGGGGGCGAGGGCCTCGCTTTTGCGACCGATGCGGGTACCAAGACGCCTGTTGAGGTCTCGGCGGCGATCCTAGGTGCGCTGAAAGACAGAGCTGGGCCGCAGTTGAGCGGGCCCATCGCCGGTGCCGTGATCACGGTACCGGCCTACTTTGACGACGCGCAACGCCAGGGCACCCGCCAAGCTGCGGAGCTGGCTGGTATTAAAGTCCTGCGCTTACTCAATGAACCCACTGCAGCGGCGGTGGCTTACGGTCTTGATGAGCAGGCTGAGGAATCATCCCTATTGGCGGTCTATGACCTGGGCGGTGGGACCTTTGATATCTCGCTTTTGCGCATGCGCGCGGGCTTGTTCGAAGTGCTTGCCACAGGGGGTGACAGTGCGCTGGGCGGTGATGATTTTGATCGCGCATTAGCGTCTTATTTACTCGCTGAGCTGTCGATCGGTGAGCCCACAGTGGTTCAACGACGGGTCGCGTTGTCACTGGCCCGGAACGTCAAAGAGCGCTTGAGTGACACGGTGTCAGTGGACCTCGATGTGAGCGGGCTCGATGCGGGCGACCACGAAATCACGGTATCTCGATCGACCCTGGAATCGCTACTCTCGCCGTATATTGAGCGCACCCTTGATGCCTGCCGCCAGACCCTCGCAGACGCCAGGGTCGATGCGGTTGATCGCGTGGTGCTGGTCGGAGGGTCGACCCGCACGCCGGCCGTGCGTCAGGCGGTCGCAAACTGCTTTGGTCTGGAACCCCTATGCAATCTTGATCCGGATCAGGTCGTGGCAATGGGCGCTGCTCGGCAGGCGGACATCCTGGTGGGTAATCGGCAGGGCGATGAAGCGCTGTTGCTCGACGTCATCCCGCTGTCACTGGGCCTCGAGACCTATGGTGGGCTGGTAGAGCGTATTGTCGACCGAAATAGCACGATCCCCGTTGCGCGGGCGCAGGAATTTACCACTGCTCGGGATGGCCAAACTGGGCTGGTTGTCCACGTGGTGCAGGGGGAGCGGGAGCGCGTGGAGGACTGTCGTTCTCTGGCCCGTTTTGAGCTCACCGGTATTCCGCCAATGGTTGCGGGTGCTGCCCGCATTGAGGTGACGTTTCAGGTGGACGCCGACGGCATTCTCGCTGTCTCTGCAGTGGAGCAGCAAACCGGTGCCCGCAGCGAGATCGTGGTGAAGCCGGCCTTTGGTTTGGATGAAGCACAGATTACCGACATGCTTAAAGCAGGATACGAGCATGCCAGCGAGGACATGCAGGCGCGCAAGCTCGGTGAAGCTCGGGTCGAGGCCGAGGCCCTACTCGACGGACTGCAGGCCGCAATGGCAGCCGATGGTGACTTGCTGTCCGCAGACGAGACAGCTGCGCTGCAATCCGATATGCAGAGTCTTGGGGCCGTGATGGCGGCGAACCAGCCAGACGATATTCGTGAGGCAACCGAGATCCTGGGTAAGGCGAGCGAGGTTTTCGCGGCTCGCCGCATGGATCGCAGCATTCAACAAGCCCTTCAGGGCGTCGCGCTCTCGGAGCTCGAGTCCGATGTCGCAGAGGAATCTACACCGTGACAGAAATCGTTTTATTACCCCATCACGAGATCTGCCCCGAAGGGGCTGTGATTGAGGCCGAGCAGGGAGAGAGTGTGTGCGAAGCCCTGCTGCGTAACGATATCGAGATTGAACACGCCTGTGAGATGTCCTGTGCGTGCACCACTTGCCATGTCATTGTGCGCGAGGGCTTTGAGTCATTGGCAGAGGCCGATGAGCTCGAGGAGGATTACCTCGATAAAGCATGGGGACTTGAGCCGGAATCCCGGCTGTCTTGCCAAGCACGGGTAGGTGATACCAATCTGGTGGTCGAAATCCCGCGCTACACCATCAACCACGCCTCAGAGCGGCACTAGATACGGGGCAATCCGGGTGGCATTGTTGCCATGACACTGCGGTGTAAAACCCCTTATACTCCGCGCCCGCGAGGCAAGCGCCTTGACTTCATTAGTAGAAAACGGAGAGCAACATGGCGGTGGAGCGTACCTTATCGATTATCAAGCCCGATGCGGTGGGGAAAAACGTGATTGGCCAGATTATCAGCCGTTTTGAAGAGGCAGGACTGACCGTGGTAGCGGCTAAAATGCTGCATCTGTCTGATAACCTTGCCGGTGGTTTTTACGCCGAGCACAAAGAGCGCCCCTTCTATCCGGATCTTGTCAAGTTCATGACTTCAGGCCCAGTGGTTGTACAGGTGCTTGAGGGTGATGATGCGATCGCGCGAAATCGCGAGCTGATGGGGGCAACTAATCCTCAGGAAGCTGAGGCCGGCACCATCCGCGCCGATTTTGCTCAATCTATCGATGCCAACGCGGTCCACGGTTCCGATTCCCCTGCTTCTGCTGAGCGCGAGATTGCCTACTTCTTTGCCTCGAGTGAGATCTGCCCGCGCTGAGGCATGGAGTCTGATGCCATGACCGCAGCAGACCAACTCATCGCCGCTTCACCGGTAACCGATCGGGTCAACCTACTGGGTTTGACCCGACAACAGCTCGAGACATTCTTCGCTAATCTCGGCGAGAAGCGATTCCGTGCCCAGCAGGTCATGAAGTGGATCCATCATCGTGGCGTGCGCGACTTTGAGGAGATGACGGACCTCAGTCAGTCCCTCAGGGCGCAGTTGGGTGAGATAGCCGAGATCACGCCACCTAACATCGCTGAGCAGCACGATTCACAGGATGGCACTCGAAAGTGGGCTATAGCGGTAGACGGTGGCAGCCTGGTGGAGGCGGTTCTGATCCCCGAAGGTGATCGCGCGACACTATGCGTGTCCTCGCAGGTTGGGTGCAGCCTCGACTGCACCTTTTGTTCCACCGGAAAGCAAGGCTTCCAGCGTGATTTGACTGCGGCCGAGATCATCGGCCAGGTGTGGCTGGCCATTAACTCCTACGATGCCTGGCAGTCTGGTAAGGGCCGTGTCGTGACCAATGTGGTCATGATGGGTATGGGGGAGCCGCTCCTTAATTTTGATAATGTCGTGTCCGCCATGAGCTTGATGTGCGACGACCTGGCCTACGGGCTCTCCAAGCGCAAGGTGACGCTCTCGACATCGGGGGTGGTGCCTAGTCTGGATCGGCTCGCTGAGTGGGCAGATGTCAGTTTGGCGGTTTCACTCCATGCGCCCAACGACGCGCTTCGGGACCAGATCGTGCCCATTAATCGGAAATATCCGATCGCCCGATTGCTGGCCTCCGCCAGGGCTTATCTGGACGCGCAAGCCGACAAAAAACGGGTGGTCACTATTGAGTACACCCTGCTCGCGGGGGTCAATGACAGCGTCGAGCAGGCGAGAGAACTCGCCACCTTGCTTGAGGGCTATCCCTGCAAGATCAACCTCATCCCCTTTAACGATTTCCCCAATTCAGGTTATCAACGCCCCAGCGGCAATGCGGTCAGTCGGTTTTGGCAGGTACTGACCGACGCCGGCTTTGTGGTGACAGTGCGCACTACCCGGGGCGATGATATTGACGCGGCCTGTGGCCAGCTCGTGGGCGAGGTTGTAGACCGAACCCGACGCGCTGAACGCCACCGGGCTGGACGCGGCGATCACAGCCTGTTGGAATCGGGCCCATGAAAGCGAAGGGCTTGCCACAGAGCCAACTAGAGTGTGGCGCCCGCTTGGGCCGCGCGGCACAAGGTCACAGCGGCGGCCTCTTCCGCGGTGGTGCGCTTCTGATTTTGCTGAGCCTGATGGTCGGTTGTGTCACAGAGTACAGCGGCGGGACACAGATGTCCTCTAACCCCGACGCTACGCTGGACAAGCGTGTGGCACTCGCCAGGCAATATATCGGTGTGGGTGACTGGGAAAACGCCAAGCGCAATCTCGAATTGGCCCGGGAGGTGGATCCCGAGAATGCCGAGGTCTTCGAGGCCTTCGCGCTGGTGTACCAGAGCACCGGCGAGTTCGAGATGGCAGAAAATCAATTCTTAGCGGCCCTGAAAGCAGAGCCCAAACTCTCCAGAGCCCGCAACAACTATGCTGCATTTCTTTACGCTCAAGGGCGTTATATCGAGGCGGAGCGCGAGTTTTATCGCGTGACGGAAGATACGCTATATGGCGGTCGCCCCATGACCTTTGTGAATTTAGGGTTGTGTCGGCTGCAGCTTGACCACAACGCGGGCGCCGAGGCGGCGTTTACCCGAGCCCTATCCATGGACCGACGCAATCTGGTAGCGCTTCTGGAGATGGGTTTTCTTCGACTTGAAGCGGGTGATACTAACGAAGCCGCGCGGTATCATAGTGCCTACAGGACGGTCTCTCCACAGCAATCGCCGCGGGGGCTGCTACTCGGTCTGGAAATCGCCAGTCAAACAGGCGATCAGGACGCGCTGGGTAGCTATGAGTTGGCATTGCGCAATCTGTACCCGGATTCTCTCGAGTACAGGGCCTGGATAGAGCGTCAGAGTCGATAACGAGTATTCGGTTCAAAAGCCGGATACAGGAGGACAGTGGCCATGAACCAGCCTTCGCCCATAAAGCGCCGCGTGAGTAGACAGATTCAGGTAGGCAACGTGCCGATTGGCGGCGATGCCCCCATCGCCGTGCAGAGCATGACCAATACTGAAACCTGTGATGTTGAGGCAACGGTCGCACAGATCCATGCCATTGCAGCGGCGGGTGCCGATTTGGTCAGGGTCTCTGTGCCGAGCATGGAGGCTGCTGAGGCCTTTAAAGAGATTCGACCCAGAGCCGGTGTCCCCGTGGTGGCGGATATTCACTTCGATCACAAAATAGCGCTTAAGGTCGCCGAGTACGGTGTCGACTGTCTGCGTATCAACCCTGGCAATATCGGTCGCGAGGCCAAAGTGAAGGAAGTCATTGCGGCGTGCCAGGACCGGGGTATTCCGATTCGTATTGGTGTGAATGCCGGGTCCTTGGGTAAGGAGCTACTGCGCAAGTACCCGGAGCCGAATGCCGACGCCCTAGTGGAGTCCGCGCTGAGGAATGTGGAGATACTGGACCGTCACGATTTTCAGGACTTCAAGGTGAGCGTCAAGGCCTCGGAGGTCTTCATGGCGGTAGAGGCCTATCGCAAGCTGGCTCAGCAGATTGAACAGCCGCTTCATTTGGGTATTACCGAGGCGGGTGGCACGCGCGGTGGCACCGTGAAATCTGCGGTGGGGATCGGCATGCTGTTGATGGAAGGCATTGGCGATACGATCCGGATCTCATTGGCCGCCGATCCGGTGGAAGAGGTCAAGGTGGGCTTTGAAATCTTGAAGAGCCTGAAATTGCGTGCCAATGGCATCAATTTCATCGCTTGCCCAAGTTGCTCGCGCCAGAACTTTGATGTGATCAGCACCATGAATGAGCTGGAAAGCCGTCTTGAGGATATCCGCACGCCCATGGATGTGGCGGTGATTGGCTGCATCGTTAACGGGCCAGGCGAGGCGCGGGAGGCGGATGTTGGCCTCACGGGTGCTACACCCAACAACCTGATCTACATCTCCGGTGAGCCCGACCACAAAGTCAGCAACCAGGACTTTGTGGACCATCTTGAATCGGTGATTCGCGATCGCGCACAGGCCCTTGAAGTCGCGCGCTCGGAGCGGGAAGCCAACATCATCTCCAGCACACACTGACTCACATCATGACAACTTTTCGAGCGATACGCGGGATGGTCGACATTCTGCCCGAGGACACCCCGCTGTGGCAGTCAATGGAGACGGTCGCGCTCGAGGTGTTGTCGAGCTATGGCTATGCCGAGATCCGTCTGCCCATTATTGAGCCGACTGATCTATTCGCCCGCTCCATCGGTGAGGTCACCGATATTGTTGAAAAAGAGATGTACAGCTTTGCGGATCGCAACGACGAGAGCATGACGCTGCGCCCGGAGGGTACGGCGGGGTGCGTGAGGGCGGTGGTGCAGCATAACCTCGCTGTGACGCCTCAACGCCTATGGTACATGGGGCCGATGTTTCGCTACGAGCGACCCCAAAAGGGCCGCCAGCGCCAGTTTCATCAGCTGGGCGTTGAGGCCTTCGGCGTGGCGACACCTGATCAGGACGCCGAGCTAATCGCACTGAGTCGGCAGCTATGGCGACGCCTCGGCGTGGACGATGGCCTGCAGTTGGAGATCAACAGCATTGGTTCTGCGGCTGATCGTGCGCGCTACCGGGAGGCCCTCGTGGGCTATCTCGGCCAACATCGTGACAGTCTAGATGAGGACAGTCAGCGCCGATTGGAGACTAACCCGCTCCGCATTCTCGACAGCAAAAGTCCGGATACGCGGGCGGTGCTTGATTCGGCACCGGTGCTGTCTGACTATCTCAATGCTGAGATTCAGGCTGAATTTGCCGAATTACTCAGCCAGCTTGATGCGCTCGGTATTGCCTATGTGGTTAATCCCAGACTGGTACGCGGTCTCGATTACTACAATAAAACGGTATTTGAGTGGACCACTGAGCATCTCGGGGCGCAGAGCACGGTATGCGGCGGTGGGCGCTACGACACGCTGGTATCGACGTTTGGCGGTAAAGAGACGCCTGCGGCCGGTTTTGCCGTGGGCCTAGAGCGACTGATCTTGCTCATGCAGGCGTTGGATATTACAGTCTCGGCCCCTGCGGACCTATATGTTGTGACGGCAGACGAAAATGCCTATCGACACAGTCTGCCGAGGCTGGATGCCCTGCGTCGGCAGTTCCCGGACCTTGATATGGTGCAGCACCTAGGTGGTGGCAGTTTCAAGAGCCAGTTCAAGCGTGCTGATAAAAGTGGCGCTGCCTGGGCTCTGGTTTATGGTGACGCCGAAGTGGCAAACAACCAGGTCACGCTCAAGCCCTTGCGGGCGGAAGCCGAGCAACAGACCATAACGGATGCCGAGCTGGAGTCTTTTCTGGCCAACTATCTCGCGGCGGCACACAGCGCCTGATAAAAGGAGTCACGCGTGGCAGAACATATGCAGGATGAGGCAGATCTCGAGGCCCTAAAGCGGTGGTGGGATGAGAACGGCAAAGGCATCGTCGCCGCAGTCGTGGTGGCCGTGCTGGGGACGGTGGGCTGGCAGCAGTATCAGGGGTTCACTGCCTCTGAAGCCGAAGCCGCCTCGGATCTTTATGCCAGCATGCTCGCCGTCCAGATCGAAGGCGATGACTCCGAGCAAATCGCAGCGCTGGCAGCGCAGTTGAGAGAAAATCATGCTGGTTCCACCTATGCGCGATTCGGTGCCATGCTGGAGGCGAAGGTGGCCGTTGAGGCAGCCGATCTCTCTGGCGCGGAATCCGCTTTGCGATGGGCGCTGGCCGCCGGCGACACCCGCTCTGATATTGGGCAACTGATTCAGCTGCGGTTAGCGCGGGTTATCGCAGCACAGGGTCAAGAAACCGAAGCGCTGGCAATACTTTCCCAGGGCAGCGACGCCTATCCCGTCGCCTATGCTCAAGCTGAGGGCGATATCCACTTGTCGGCGGGCCGCACTGATGACGCGTTAACGGCCTATCGCGAGGGCCGCGATCGGGCCACAGAGTTGGGTCAGTACAGCGTCGTACTTGATAACAAGGTACGCACGCTCGAGACGCGCCTGCCTGCCTCACCTGAGACCGACGTCGCCGAGGATGCCAGCTGATGAGACAGCTCACGCGCACAGTGCTGGTGATGAGCTTCGCGCTCAGTGCGGGCTGTAGCACGATTACGGGTTGGTTCAGCGATGATGATTTCGATCCGCGTGAACCCGTAGAACTCCAGAAGATCGACGAGCAGGTCAAGCTCAAGAGCCGTTGGTCCCGCGGGGTCGGTGATGGCCAGGGTGAAGGCTTCTACAAGATCAATCCCATCCTCGTAAATGACAGCATTTATGTCGCCTCCTCCGAGGGTAAGCTCGCCTCGGTCGATGCCGAGACGGGCCGAGTGCGATGGAAGAGTAATCTGGATTTGGCATTGTCTGGCGGTGTAGGGCACTACGCCGACTCCATTTTCGTCGGTGCTTCCGAAGGACTGGTCATGCGCCTGTCGGCCGACAGCGGCGAGGAAATCTGGCGTGCAGTGGTCTCGGGAGAAGTGCTGTCGGCCCCTCAGGGTAATGGTCGCTATGTGGTGGCCCAGACCTATGATGGCAAGCTCATGGGTTTCGATTACGAAACCGGTGAGACCCGCTGGACCTACACCAGTGACGTGCCCGTACTGACTCTGCGGGGTACCGGTACGCCGATGATTCTCGGCGATAACGCCATCGCCGGATTCGCCGATGGCAAGGTGGTCGCCATCAATCTGCGCTCTGGCAATGTGGCTTGGGAGTCCCGGGTGGCGATTCCGCAGGGCCGATCTGAAATCGAACGCATTGTTGATATCGATGGTTCCATGGCGCTTCAGGGCAGCGAACTGTATGTCGCGAGCTATCAAGGTCGCTTGGCAGCTATCGACACGCGTTCCGGTCGGCGGCTATGGCAGCGCAACGTATCGTCGGTATCGGGAGTGGGTGTGGGCTTCGGCAACGTGTACGTCGCTGACGACGATGGCACCGTGAGTGCCTTCCTGCGCAATGGGCAAGGAGTTCGCTGGCAGAATATCGATCTCGGTTTCCGCGAGTTGTCGCGACCGACGCCGGTCAACAGCTATGCGGCAACGGTTGATTTCGAGGGGTATCTGCATCTGCTATCGCAGGTCGATGGAGAAATTGTTGGCCGTACCAAGGTCGATTCAAAGGGCGCGCGAGCCGACATGATCGCGCGGGGCAACCGGCTGTTTATCTACACCAACGACGGTACCTTAAAAGCCTACGACGTCGAAGCGCGAAACTGACGTCATGCTGCCTGTGCTCGCCTTGGTGGGCCGTCCCAACGTCGGCAAATCCACGCTCTTTAACCAGCTGACCCGCAGTCGGGACGCTTTGGTTGCCAATTTATCGGGTCTGACCCGCGATCGACAGTACGGCCAAGGGCAACTGGACGACACGGCCTTTATTGTCATCGACACTGGTGGCATTTCGGGTGAGGAGGAGGGCATCGATGCGGCAATGGCGAGCCAGTCGATGGCGGCCATCTCCGAGGCGGACGTGGTCTTGCTGTTGGTGGATGGCCGCGCGGGTCTCCACCCGGGCGACGAGGCACTCGTGACGCATCTGCGCACTGAGGGCAAGCCCTTCCATTTGGTGGTAAATAAAATCGATGGCGTGGGTGATGACATCGCTGCCAGTGATTTTTATCAGCTTGGGGTTGATCACCTGCATACGATTGCGGCCTCCCACAATCGGGGCGTGCGCAAGCTCATTGCCACCGTCCTGACACCCTGGTTAGAACAAGCCAATGAGGAGGCGCCTCCAACAATCGAGGGCGCCATCCGCGTCGCAATTGTCGGCCGTCCCAACGTGGGCAAATCGACGCTCGTTAATCGACTGCTAGGTGAGGAGCGGGTAGTGGTCTTCGACCAGCCCGGCACCACCCGGGACAGCGTCTATATCGATTACGAGCGCCGGGGTAGGCACTACACGCTGATTGATACTGCCGGAGTGCGCAAGCGCAAGAACGTCCGCGAGGCCGTGGAAAAGTTTTCTATCGTGAAAACCCTGAAGGCCATCGCCGATGCTCAAGTGGTGATCCTCACAATGGATGCCCACGAAGGCCTGGTGGAGCAGGATCTGCATTTGTTGGGCCAATGTATCGACGCAGGTAGAGCGCTCGTGATTGCCCTGAACAAATGGGATGGTATTGAGTCCGACGAGCGGGATTGGATTCGCTCAGAGCTGCGCCGCCGACTGCAGTTTATTGATTATGCCGATATTCATTTCATCTCAGCTCTGCACGGGTCTGGAGTAGGTAAGCTTTACGGTTCGGTTCATGCGGCCCATGACGCAGCGACCCGAACCTTGAGCACGCCGCGCCTCACCCGAATTCTCGAGGACGCGGTGGCGAGCCATCCGCCACCGATGGTGAACGGACGACGGATCAAGCTCCGCTATGCCCACGCCGGCGGCCAGAATCCACCCGTTGTAGTGGTTCACGGCAGCCAGACGGACGCGCTGCCGGCGAGTTATCAGCGCTATCTGGAAAAGATCTTTCGCCGGGAGCTGGCGCTCCATGGCACACCCATTCGTATCGAACTGCGATCCGGCGATAACCCTTATGCAGGGAAGCGCAACAAGTTGACCCAACGCCAGGTGCAACGACGCAGACGTATGATGAGCCACATCAAAAAATCAGAGAAGAAAACGCGCAATAAAAAGCGCGATAGATGATAGTGCGCTATAGCGGCTCTCCCTCGGGATACAGGGCCGCTTCCAGTTCAGCAAGGCGCTGTTGTAGCCGAGCACGATCCTTAGCCTGCACATTAATGTGCCCCACTTTTCGGCGGCTGCGGACAGACTTCGTGTACCAATGCAGGTTCACATCCTCCGCCTGTAAAAGCGTCGCGTCGGGTTCTCGGCCCAAAAGGTTCACCATGCCCGCGTAGAGCGCAGGTCGCGTGTTGCCAGGACGCGTGTCGGTAATGGCGCGAATGTGGTTGCTGAACTGGGAGGTGACGCCTGCATCCTGAGACCAATGGCCACTGTTGTGGACGCGGGGTGCCAGTTCGTTCACGCGAAGCCTGCCTCCCTCATCAAAGAGCTCAATAGAGAGGACGCCCACATACGACCACTGCTCGAGCAATGTGCGAGCAATGTGGTTGGCCTGTGCCTGAGTCTCCTCACTGATATTGGCCGCGGGTACTTCCGAAGTGAGCAGAATCCCCTCACGGTGGCGATTTTCGGCCAGCGGGTAGAGCGCGGTCTCGCCACTCACGGAGCGCGCTGCAATCATCGACAGCTCTCGGTCAAAGTGAACGGCGCCTTCAACGACCAACGGAGGCAGAGAATCCATTTCTGCCGCCAGCGCTTCCAGCGACGCGGAGTCACGCAGTAACCATTGGTTCTGGCCGTCATAGCCCTGCTCACAGGATTTCACGAATGCGGGGTAGCCTAGTGCTTCCACTGCGGTAATTAATGACGTGCCATCCTCCACCAACTGGAAAGGGGCAGTACTGATCCCAAGGTTCTGCAGTGCGGTTTTTTCTCGGCCGCGATGTTGGCAGATGCGAATGGCTTCGGGGGAGGGCGCGACCAAACAGTGCTCGGCGAGTCCCTCGAGCACGGCCAGGCTCACATGCTCTTTCTCGACGGTGACGATGTCGGGACGCCCCAGCGCCTCAAAGAGCGCCGCCGGCTCGGGGTAGTCATCCCCGGCTACGACCGGTCCCAGACCGGCAACACAATCCGTGCCCTCCCCCGGGTCCGCGATGAAGGAGAAGTAGTGGCCCATTTCCCAGCCCGCAAGGGCCAGCATTCTCGCCAATTGGCCGCATCCGGCGATGGCAATCCGCATCAGTCTACGGCGTGGGGAACGTTGTCGGTTTGCCTGGCTCTCCAGTCTTGGATCGCTTGTGACAGCGCAGGATCGGAGGTGGCCAGAATCTGTGCCGCCATCAAACCCGCGTTGAAAGCGCCAGCTTCGCCAATCGCCTGACAGGCTACGGCCACGCCTTTGGGCATTTGCACCATCGAGAGCAGGCTGTCCATGCCTTTGAGCTGCATGCTGGAGACAGGCACGGCGATTACCGGCAGGTGGGTCATCGACGCTGCCATGCCGGCCAGATGTGCGGCACCACCGGCGCCCGCGATGATGACCTTCAGGCCACGCGATGCAGCGCCTTCGGCAAATTTCATCAGCCGCGCGGGTGTTCGGTGCGCTGACACAACCCGTGTCTCAAAGGGCACGCCTAGCTCGGTGAGCACGGTGGTGGCAGCTTGCATGGTTTCCCAGTCTGATTGAGATCCCATGATGATGCTGACCAGCGGTTCGCTCATGCTGTTTTCTCCTAACCTATAGTGCAGAGGCGTGGGCAAGGGCCGGAGTCTAGGGGCAAACGCAGCGACTTTAAAGGGAAGCCTTTCACGGCCAGACAATTCACGGCAGAGCGAGATATTTAGGCTATGAATGGTAAGTATGAGATCTATTTGGTTTGAAAATAATGAGCCGGCACCTAGACTGCCGACGTGTTGAAGATGCTGCTTCGGCGGTGCGAATGAATAGGAGAGACACCATGTCGACATACGCAGAGGCCATCAAGGCGATGGAAACCAGTTGCGGACAATCCCATAACTGGTCAGATATCAGCCCTGAGTACGCTGCCCGGATGCGCTTGCAGAACCGCTTTAGGACCGGACTTGATATCGCTCGGTACACCGCAGCGATCATGCGCAAAGATATGGCGGATTACGACAGCGACCCGGGCCACTACACCCAGTCTCTGGGCTGCTGGCACGGCTTTATTGGACAGCAGAAGCTGATCTCGATCAAAAAGCACTTCGGTACTACCGACAAGCGCTACCTGTACCTGTCAGGCTGGATGATCGCCGCGCTGCGCTCAGAGTTTGGTCCTCTACCCGATCAATCGATGCACGAGAAAACCTCAGTCTCCGGGCTGATTGAAGAGCTTTACACCTTCCTGCGACAGGCCGACGCCCGCGAGCTCGGTGGCTTGTTCCGCGCTCTCGACAAAGCCCGTGAGAATGGCAACGACGTCGAGGTGCAAAGCATTACCAAGCAAATTGATGAGTTTCAGACCCACGTGGTACCGATTATCGCTGACATCGATGCCGGATTCGGCAACGAGGAGGCCACCTACCTGCTGGCTCGACGCATGATCGAGGCGGGCGCCTGCGCTATCCAGATTGAGAACCAGGTCTCCGACGAGAAGCAGTGCGGACACCAGGACGGCAAGGTAACGGTCCCCCACGCCGACTTTATCGCCAAGATTCGCGCGATTCGCTATGCCTTTCTGGAGCTGGGCGTGGAAGACGGCATTATCGTGGCGCGCACCGATTCGCTCGGCGCAGGCCTTACCAAGCAGATTGCGGTGACGCAAGAGCCGGGTGATCTGGGTGATCTCTACAACGGGTTCCTCGATGGTGATTACATCGACAGCGCTGATGACATTGCAAATGGTGACGTGGTGGTCAAGGCCAACGGCAAGTTGTTGAAGCCGGCCCGTTTGGCATCCGGGTTGTTCCAGTTCCGCAAGGGCTCGGGCGAGGATCGTGTGGTACTCGACTGCATCACCTCTTTGCAGAACGGTGCTGATCTACTGTGGATCGAGACCGAGAAGCCCCACGTCGGCCAGATTGCCTCGGTGGTGAATCGTATCCGCGAGGTCGTGCCGGACGCGAAGCTGGTCTACAACAATAGCCCATCGTTTAACTGGACACTCAGCTTCCGGCAGCAGGTTTTCGACGCCTGGTCCGAGGCGGGTCAGGACGTATCGGCGTACGATCGTGAGGCATTGATGGACGCAAGCTATGACGAAACGGATCTGGCGGCAGAGGCAGATCGTCGCATTCAGTCCTTCCAGCGCGACGGATCGCGCGAGGCAGGCATCTTTCATCACCTGATCACATTACCTACCTACCATACGGCGGCGCTGTCCACCGATAATCTCGCCAAGGAGTACTTCGGTGAGGCGGGTATGCTGGGGTATGTAGCGGGTGTGCAGCGCAAGGAGATCCGTCAGGGCATCGCCTGTGTGAAGCACCAGAACATGGCGGGTTCCGACATGGGCGATGATCACAAGGAGTACTTCTCCGGTGATGCGGCGCTGAAAGCCGCCGGTGATGACAACACCATGAACCAGTTTGGCTGAATCACAGGCCGGGTAAAGGCGAATCGGCGCGGGCACTTCGGTGCCCGCGCTTGCGTTTGGCGTCGGTCGCGCGCACTCTTTCAAGCATGAAGTGGGACGACATTGATCAACAGGCCTGTTCAGTGGCGCGAGCACTCTCGGTGCTGGGTGAGCGCTGGACCCTGTTGATCATTCGCGACGCCTTTCGTGGCACCCGCCGGTTCGACGATTTTCAGCGCAGCCTGGGTGTGACGCGGCATCGCCTCTCGGAGCGACTCGGCAAATTGGTTGATGAAGGGGTGCTGACTCGAGTGGCCTACATGGAGCGGCCTACGCGCTATGAGTACCGATTAACCCGAAAGGGTTTGGCGTTGTACCCGGTGTTGATGACGCTGAGTCAGTGGGGTGATGATTGGATGGACGACGGCAACGGCCCGCCCCAGCTATACCGCCACAGCTTGTGTGGCAAGCACACCCGGGCGGTATTATCTTGTGGCGATTGCGGCGACCCGCTGCGCCCGGAAGAAGTCTCGGCGCAGCCCGGGGAGATGGTGAGTGCCTATGTTGCGCACTTGAATGCGCAGGGACGGCCGCTCCCCTCGGAGGGTGAGCTGGCGCGCGAGGCGGCACAGTATTGGCGCGAGAATAGGAGCGATCAGGCATGAACGAGCAAGTGAACCAGTTGGTGATGAACGCGGATCTGGCAGCGATGCCCGGTGACAGGCTGGATCTGGCAGCGGAGCAGCTGCAGCGCAAGCAACGCCTCGCCGCGGCATTGAGAATCTTCGGTAAGTTTGGTTTTGATGAGGGGGTAGCCGGACACATTACCGTTCGTGACCCAATCGATACAGAGACTTTTTGGGTCAATCCCATGGGTCGTTCGTTCAAACTCATGCGGGTCTCCGATCTGATCAGGGTCAGTCATGATGGGGAGATCGTTGAGGGTGGGGGGCTTCTGAATGGCGCGGCGTTCACGATTCACAGCCGCATACATCAGGCCCGACCCGAAGTCACCGCGGCGGCCCACGCCCACTCGATTTACGGCAAGACCTGGTCTGCACTGGGGCGCTTGCTAGACCCCATTACACAGGACGCTTGCGCGTTTTATGACGATCTCGCTTTATTGGACGACTACACCGGTGTGGTGGTGTCGATGAGTGAAGGGGAGCGTTTGGCTGAGGCACTCGGCGATAAAAAAGCGATAGTGTTGAAGAATCATGGTCACCTGACGGTGGGTGAGTCAGTTGATGAGGCGCTGTGGTGGTACGTGACCTTTGAGCGCAGCTGTCAGGCTCAGCTGATGGCCGAGGCGGCGGGCACAACCCAGCCCATTCCTCACGACATGGCGCTTCATACGGCGGGGCAGGTGGGCAGCACGCTGGCGGGATGGTTCAGTGCCCAGCCGCTGTTCGATGTCATTCTGAATGAGCAGCCGGATCTCTTGGATTAATCGGCCGCGAGAGCTGTTTCGTCGCCTATCAGCAGGGCGCTGTTGGCTAGCTGATCTCGATTAAAGGCCCGCCACAGTGAGGCCACTACCAAGACTTCGGTAACCGCCAGCAACCAGTGCAGGGAGATCACCTGCTCGACCCGTCCATCGATCGCGGCAAATTGCTCAAGGCCTGCATACACCGCCCACGCACCTCCCATGCCGAGTAAATAGCCAGCCTGTTTCGCCACGTCGAGTTTGCGCAGCTGTTCCACCGAGACCATCAGCAGGGTCTCGCAGCGCACCAGGTAATTCCCCAGCGAGAAGGTGACCTGGTAGCCGATGTAGATAAACAACGCGAGGGCCAACTCCAGGGGGAACAGGAGCACCGCTAACACGCCACTTAGTGTCACCAGCTCTACCCCGAGCGACAGCCGAAAAAACCAGCTCGGTGCCAGAATCCGTCGGTACTGGGAGGCGACTATCAGGGTACCTAACGCGAGTCCGATGCCGCCTGCGGAGAACACCGCGGGGGACAAGGGTGTGTACAGCACAAACACCGCGCCGACAGACAGCCCGAGAAAGAGCGAGTTGAGGAATTTGTAGCGGATGAAGGCGGCGGGGCGGATCGCCGGATGCGCGCCCATGTTAATAGTCCACACCCTGTCGGGCGCGAATGCCGGCGCGATAGGCGTGCTTGACTTCTTTGACCTCAGACACGGTGTCCATGGCCTCGCGCAGGGCCTGACCGCCCCCACGACCGGTGACTACCACGCTTTGTGACTCGGGTCGCCCGGTGAGCGCACTGATCACCTCGTCTTCTGGGAGATAGTCGAACGCCAACATGTATGTGAGCTCATCGAGCACCACCAGGTTGTAGCTGGCATCGCCCAGCATCGCCAAGGCGCGTTCCCAGGTCCGTTTGGCTGCGGCGATATCGCTCTCCCGGTCCTGCGTGTCCCAGGTAAACCCCGTACCCATCTGGTAGAGGTCCACGCCGGGCAAATGATCTCTGACAAAATTTTCTTCACCCGAGGCCTGCACGCCTTTAATGAATTGCACGACGCCTACCTTTTGGCCGTAGCCCAGCGCCCGCATCACCA
This sequence comes from Luminiphilus sp., assembly GCA_965658485.1. Lineage (GTDB taxonomy): Bacteria > Pseudomonadota > Gammaproteobacteria > Pseudomonadales > Halieaceae > Luminiphilus. The sequence goes on along the minus strand of CBFHSJ010000004.1, from coordinate 19,679 downwards.
TGCCGAAGGCGGAACTGGTTTTGCCTTTGCCATCACCGGTGAGTAAAACCGACACCCCGCGTTCGACATCCGCCTTGGCGATGCCTTCATCCACAGCGACCTTCTGTTTAGCCATGGCTTTGTTGTGTTTAGTGTTACGGTCCATGGAGTGTTCCTATAGTTTCACGCGCACGCCGGCGTAGGCCGTCATGCCCGGCACATAATAACCGGGTAGCAGCCGGTCATTGTGGTCTGTGACGTTGAGAACCCTTGCTTCTAGCGCCCAACGGCCCGAAAGATCCCACTGAGCGCTCAGGTCGATAGTAAAGGTGTCATCAATTGAAGTCATGAAAGGGTCGGTTGCTTCTCCGGTATAGCGGCCGGTGACTCGGGCTCGCAAATCATTGCGCGTCCATACGATGCTCATCCGGCCCGTTTGATCTGGTCGATAGGCGCGATCGTCACCGTTTTGCTGCGTGGCATCGAGTGAGGTGAAATTACCCTCAATGCGCCATTGCTCGGACAGGGGCAAGCTGGCGATAATTTCCAGGCCCTCGGATTGACTGGTCCCGGTGGTTTGCAGGTAGCCACTGTAACCTGCAAGGTCAAAGATGATCTCGTTGTCAATTTCCTGATCAAACCAGATTAGCTCGAGATCGAGATTTCCCATCGAGCCCAAGACGGCGATTTCCCAGCCCTCGGATTGTTCCTCTAAGAGCGGCGTGCTGCTCGCAGGAGCGTAAGCAAACGGCCCACTGTTATAGGCGATCTCGTAGAGACTCGGGGCGCGGAACCCGGTGCCGATCGCGGCGCGCAGCGACCAGCCCTTGGCCATGCCGTCCAGATCGTAGCGCCCGCTCACACGCCAGCTGTCGAACTCACCAAAATCGGCGTTGTCATCGTGACGCCAGCCAAAGGTCACAACGCCGCGGCCATAGCGCTGCTGGGCTTCTAAGTAGATGCCGGTGTTGTCTCTGGACCAATCGGTGCTGGCATCAGAGAGCGTCTGCTCCTCGTGATCGACACCATACGTGAGCCGAGTGTTGTCCGTGAGCCGCCACGCGCCGATGAGGGACGTCGTATCCGTCTCACCCTCGGTTTCGTAGGACACAATGCCAGCAGAGAAAAAAGCGCGCTCGGTGTCGCTCGAGGCGTAGCTGATTTCGAGGGTATGTTGCTCAGCCACGAAACGCAGCGCGCTGCGCCAGGCTTGTTGGCCATACTTATCGTCACAGTCGTGAATCAATGCAAATGTTGCGGTGTCGTAACAGCCATCGTATTGGTTGTCGCCGGAAATATCGGTTGCCGTAACCTCCACAGAGATGACGTTGTTGATAGCCCAGGAGAGAGCGCCATGAGCCGTCGTGTTCTCGTAACCGTCTCGGTCAGGATCGGCACTGTCGATCTCCCGCGCGTTGAAGCCGTCGGTTTCCAGCTGTGAGAGAGACACCGACGCTTTCAGCTGGTCAGTGTTCAAGACGCCATTGATCGCACCCTGATAAAAGTCGTCGCTGCCGGCCTCTAAATGGCCTTCCACACCCGACTCGGTTACCGCGTCGGTAGTAGACATGAGAATCACGCCACCGGCATCTGCGCCCCAGAGTAATCCCTGAGGACCGCGCAGGATTTCCACGCGGGTCAAACCACTGCTCACCAAATGCTCGATACGCGGGCTGACCTGCGGGGAAGAGGGGTCCGCGATATTGATGCCGTCCAGCACAATGCGCGTGCGGTAGCCTTCCTCACCTCGGATCCTAACTGCCGCCGCTTTCCCGTAACCACCATCCATGGTCGCGGTGACGCCCGGTTGGGCATCGAGCAATGAGGCCAGGTCGGGATAGCCTAACGATTGCATCATGTCCTTATCGAGCACGCTGACCGAGACCCCGATCTGATCAATTAGGTCGGGTGTTCGCGAGGAGACCACCACTTCCTCTAATTCTGCGGCATCAGTCGACCCGTCATACGATGTGTTCTGCGCTGTGGTGAAGCACGAACCAGTTAGGGCCCAAACCAACAATGAAGTGGACCGAAAAATAGTGCCAGAAGACCGCATGGCAAGCGGTATGGTGGTATCGCCGATAGCCGAATATCGCTGCAGATTCCGATTCGCAAACCAAGATGCTGGCCGCACCTGTGTCTGATTCGCTGCTAAGGCTATCGAGTGATTGCCATGAGAATGTGAAACTGTCATCCCTTCCCCTTTTGGTGTCGAAGCCGTCGATACGACGTTCGGGGCGAGGGGCAGGGGATGCACGACCAGTCGTGACAGCTGATGTCACGGGTATCGAGCGCATCCTGCAGGAGCCCTCCGCTCCACATGATGTGTGTTGATCAGGCAGGTATCGGGCTCTCACCTTAGTGATGACCGTTGCGGGGGCAGCGCCGGACTTGCTAAAGCTCACCGGACTTCCCTTTTAACCTGCCCAGATCGTGAGACCGGCAGGCACCTGATTCGCAGCACTTTACTCGCACTCGATACCAGGATCAATCGATCCCGGTGTTAACATTTGCGCATGCAGCCTGAACATGAAGAAACGCCTCTCACTGGCGATCAACGCGCCCGTGTCGCCGAGCTGCTGGGCCGAGAGCCCCGCGGGCTGCGCGCGATCGCTGTGGCGGATGAATGCGGTGAGCCGCTGGTTATTCGTGTGGCCTCAGTCGTCGATAACAAGCCTTTTCCGACACTGTACTGGTTGGTAGGGGCGGAGCTAAGTCTGCGGATTGATCGGCTTGAAGCCGCCGGATGGATTGCGCGATTGCAGGGTCGAGTGGATGCCTCGACCGAAATGCAGCAGGCAATGAGCGATGATCACACGCAGCATCGGACGGAGCGATCGCGTTTCTTGTCCGATGCTGAACGGCAGCTACTGAACGAAAAAGGGATGCAGGCGGCGCTCGATGAGCGTGGCATTGGTGGAATCAGTGAGCCTACCCGTATTCGCTGTCTGCACACCTGGTATGCCGCACATCTGGTCACGCCCAATGTCATCGGTCAATTAGTCGATGAGCTCCTTGCAGAAAGTGAATACTTGGCCACAGATTAACCGGCCGGCGGTGGTATCCTCCTGAGTTTACTCGTTTTGGTTAAAGCGGCGATCGATGATGTCTACCAACACTGACGACCTTCGCATTCAGAATCTGCGCGAGCTGGTGGTGCCCGAGGCGCTCATTGCGGAGCTGCCGGCAGAAGGGCCATTAGCTCAGCACGTGAATGTGTCTCGCGGGGTGATTCAGTCGATTCTGGAACAGGCCGACGACCGTCTGGTTGTCGTGGTGGGGCCGTGCTCGATCCATGACCCGGACGCCGCCATGGACTATGCCGCGCGACTCAAAACGCTGGCAGACGATGTATCAGAAGACATCTTTGTGGTGATGCGGGTGTATTTTGAAAAGCCTCGGACCACGGTTGGCTGGAAAGGCCTCATCAACGACCCTCACCTCGATAACTCGTTCGATGTCAACGAGGGCCTGCGTCGCGCGCGCCAATTGCTGCTGGACATCAATGGCGTGGGCCTCCCCACCGCCACGGAGTATCTGGATCTGATTTCGCCTCAGTACATCGCCGATCTAGTGAGCTGGGGGGCCATCGGCGCCCGCACGACCGAGAGTCAGAGCCATCGCGAGCTTGCCAGCGGCCTCTCTTGTCCGGTGGGCTTTAAAAACGGCACGGGTGGGAACGTGCAGATCGCGGTTGATGCCATCGGTGCCGCGCAGCACTCGCATCATTTTTTGTCGGTGACCAAGGGCGGCCAGTCGGCGATTTTTGAGACTGCTGGTAATCCATATTGCCATCTTATTCTGCGCGGCGGCCCGCAGCCTAACTACGATATGTTCTCGGTAGATGATGCCTGCGCCATGCTTGCCAAGGCCAAGCTAGCCGAGAGCGTCATGATTGACGCCAGCCACGCCAACAGCCGAAAGCAGCCGGCGCGGCAGGTGTCAGTGGCCGAGGATATCGCCACCCAGGTAGCCCGTGGTGATCGCCGTATTATCGGGTTGATGTTAGAGAGCTTTATCGAGGCGGGTCGGCAGGACGTGGTCGACAAGAACAATCTGGTCTACGGCCAGAGCATTACCGATCCGTGCATGGACTGGGCGCAGACGGTCTCCACCTTGTACGCCCTCGCAGGCGCCGCACAACAGAGACGCAAAGCGGCCTAAGTCTATGACGCGACAATCTACGATAAGCATACTGAGTAGATGGACGCGATTCACTATCGCCGCTGTGATGCTCTTATGGGCTGCCGTTGTTGTCGCGCAGGAGATAGACGTTGCAGGACCGCCTGCCGCCAGTGAGTTGACCATTGCTCAGCTGTCAGAGAAGGTCTCGAAAGAGCTCGCCTCCCTGCGCACATTCGAGAGCTACCCCATGCCCGAGTCCTCTGAGCGGAGACGCACGCTTGAGATTCGTCGCGATGAAAAAACGATCCACGTGCTGCGCCGCATTATGTCGCTGGCGGATAGGGTGTTGGCGCTTCCTGGGGATGCCCCCGAGCGCGACACGTTAGATCAACTGATGCGCGCTCGCGGTGACTTGATCGAGCAGGCGCTAGTGGACCGCTTTATCAGCCTAACCACGCGCCTGAACGAGTCGCTGGAGCTTCAGGCTGATCTCTCAGGGCCGGCTTTGTTGGCGGAGGAGTCCTTTGCTGAATTGGTGGACGTTCAGCGCCTGCAGTACTTGGAGCTGTCGACAGAGCAGGTGCTCCTCCTCGTCGCATTGGACATTGATGACACCAGCCTGCGCGAGAAAGTGGTGCGGACCCTGACGTGGTTTGGTGAGGAAATGATGGGCCTGATTCATCTCCACCAGTACGGCCTCAAAATGCTGGCGGAGCGACAGGCGACGGATGGCACCGACTCGGATCTGATTCAGGCGGCGCGGCATGAGTCAGAGCGTTTGCAGCTGTCGGTGATGCGCCTGAGAGGTGTGGTGGCGCAGCTCGACCGCTTGGGGGGCGATACTCTGGAAATGCGGCGTACGCTGATCGAGGAGCGCGGAAGTCTGGCCCTGTCGCTGGTCGATACGGACATCGTTAGTGTGCTCTACGCCGAGGCGACCGCCAAGTTCAAAGATTGGCTCGCCAATCGTGGTGCCAGCACATTGCTTTCAGCATGTCTCTTCGTCGCCATTCTGATCGTGGCACGGTGGCTAGCGCGCATGACACGACGCGTGACCGAACGGGCGCTGCGGCACTCCGACCAGTCCGTTTCGCAGCTGTTGAAAGAAATGCTGATCTCCATTTCCGGTACCATCGTGTTCCTGGTGGGAGCATTGGTCGCTTTGTCGCAGGTGGGTGTGTCGGTCACGCCAATGATCGCCGGTCTGGGCGTGGTGGGCTTTATTGTCGGCTTTGCGCTACAGGATACCCTGAGTAACTTTGCGGCAGGCGCCATGATTCTTGCCTATCGACCTTTTGATACCGGTGATTTCATCTCTGCGGCCGATGTGGAAGGTGAAGTCCGCAAGATGAATTTGGTCAACACCACGATCGTCACCATTGATAACCGCGTGTTGATCATCCCCAATAGCAAGATTTGGGGCGGTGTGATCATGAATTTCACAGGGCAGCATTTGCGACGCACCGATGTGACTTACAGCGTGAGCTACAGCGACGATCTTGATCATGTGCAGCGCGTGCTGGAAGAACTCGTTGCCTCAGATGAGCGTTTCTTGACCGAGCCGGCGCCCATCGTCCGGGTCAAGCAATTCAGTGATTCCTCAATCGACTTCCTGGTCCGCGCCTATGCGAGAACCGGGGAGTTCTGGGAGACATTGTGGGCGCTCAATAAAGCGGTCAAACAGCGCTTCGACGCCGAGGGCATTACCATCCCGTTCCCGCAGCGCGACGTGCATATGGCACAGCAGACTGAGTCGACGCCCGCCAGATAAACCGGTGAGCCGATTTTTGAGTGGTCCTATCCCTCGGTACTGCCGACCTCAATACCGCCAGGTCACTCCCGTCGAGATCGTATAGTCACTGTTGCTCAACGAGTTATCGTCCCGGTCGCCCGCACTGTCGATGATGGTTTGCGCATCGACCGTCCAATAAAAACTGTCGAACAGCTCCCAATTGATCAATAGCTTCAGATCGCCGCGCACGCGCCCCCAGTCAGATAATGACGGATAGGTATTGCCATTGAGCGAGATGTCCATATCGAGAGTTTGAAAGCTGTAAAGGTGCCACTTAACATTCAGAAATAGCTCAGCGTCGTTGCACGTTTCCCTCGCATCATCCTCAATGGGGGTTGTTTCTCGCGAGCCTCCTGTTTGATCGTCGCAGGTTTTTCTCCGCTCCTGCACGCCTTGGAGCCCTGCCGAAATCGCCAACTCATTACCGAGATCGTTGATCAGGTAGCGCCCTAAACCGAAGCCCAGTGAGCCGCGATGCGCAATGCCTAGCTCGTCGTTCGTTTCGTAGCGAGCGTTCAAAACACGATAAGACTGGGCAGTGCCGCGCTCCCGCCAAAATTCTCTCGAAATTTCGAAGCTCGAGGCGTTACTGCTCTCGGTTTTCTCATTCGCAGAGGCTTCAGCCGTGTCGACAGTGCCTTCGTCCGGATTCTCGGAGCAATCACAGGGGGGCTCTCCGGCACCGCTTTTTATGCTGGTGCGAGTATCGTTGATGCTGGCCTGAAAGTTGGTTCGACCACCGCGCACGTCGTATTGCCCCCGTGCATTCAGCACCAGCGTTTGGGTATTGGGGTCAGCATAAACAGTAGCGCCTAGTGCCAAATCGAGTTTGTCTGCCAGTTCATTCTCAATCGATCGGACCTCGACGATGTCGTCAATGTCGACCTGTCGATTGACTGTGCCAGACTGAAAAGTCAGCTGATTCGGTATGTCGTTGCCAACAAAGCGCCCGTACATCCGCTCGCCGTCATCAAGCCTCACCTCGTAAATATATCGACTCTCGATCTGCCTCACCTCACGCCATTTGATATTAACGATGCCTGCGTAGTCGGTGCTCAAGGACAGTTTTCCCGACGACATGGCGTTTACGGCCCCCGTAATTTGATCGCCATTATCCACCGTGACGATGTCCGTCTTGGCGTGGGGCCACACTTGCGCGCTGCTGAAACTGATGCAGAGCGCAGCCAATTTGGTTAACAGAGGTGAGAGACGCACTACCGGCCTCCAATGGTGAAAATGAATCAGAGCAAGAAAAGCATTGGTTTGTGAATTACTGCGGACCAATCTGGCAGAAACATAGCTTGTTACCGTCGGGGTCGCGTACATAAGCGCCATAGAAAAAGCCGGGCATACGCTCCCCGGGTGGGCCGTCACAGGTCGCACCTAGTTCGATGGCCTTCTCGTACATGGCGTCACATTCGGCAGGGCCGCCTGCGCGAATGGCGACCATCGTGCCATTACCCGCGCCGGGTTCTCCCTCGTCGTAGGGAATACACACGGCCAGCATGGGGCTAGCCACGTCATGGCCATAGAGCGCGATCCGCTCAGTGCCCACCACTTCCTTTGCGCCAATAACACCGAGCAGCGCCTCGTAAAAAGATTTGGCGCGCTCAAAATCTGAGACGCCGAGAGTCGTATAGGCAAGCATGGTTCATTCCTCAATCAATTTATAAATGGTGCGTGGCCAACGTCGCAGGGCGGATGGTATGCGCTCATAACGCCTGCGAGCTTATCGGCGAAGCGGCAGGATAACCAGATTTCGGGCTTTTTGTGTCACCTAAAGAACGCGTATTCTGAGGATTGGACCCAATGTTAGGCGGAGTATGGAGCCCACGCTCGTTGCGCTGATTCTGGCGACGCTGATTGTCATGTTGATCTTCAGTCGCCTGTCGCCGGCACTGCTGTTTACAGCGGCGATGGCCGCCTGTGTGCTCGTCGGTCCGATCGATATGCAAACAGTAATGAGCAAGGCCACCAATGAAGGCTTGGTAACTTTGTTACTGCTCTTACTGGTCTCCATTGGTCTGGAGCGCCTGCCCTGGCTATTGGCGCTGTCCAACAAAGCTGTGAAGGGGTCGTTATCCAGAACCCTGTTGAGTCTGTCGGGTATGACCATGGTGTTCTCGGCGTTTGTGAACAATACCGCCGTAGTGGCCACGCTCGCGGGCACGCTCCGTAAAAATCCGTATCACGCGGCTAGCCAGATACTGCTGCCTATTTCCTATGCAGCGATTTTGGGTGGCACGTTGACCCTGATTGGCACCTCGACCAACTTGATTGTCAGCAGTTTTCTAGAGGATGTGACTGGCGAGGGCATCGCGTTTTTTGCCTTTCTGCCAGTGGCGCTGCCAGCAGCGATAGCAGGGCTGCTGGCCATGCTGCTGATGCACAAAGTGCTGCCGCGCTCGGATCAGGACGGGCTTCCTTTTAATGATTTTCTCATCGAGATGATCGTGGGCGACGACTCCCGGTTGATCGGTAAAAGTGTGGCCGAAAACGGCCTGCGCGATCTGGGTGAATTGTTCTTGGTTGAGCTGGTGCGCGAGGGCCGTCTGTTAACTCCTGTGTCTCCTGGCGAGCAGCTGGAGGCGGGTGATCGACTGATCTTCTCAGGTGACGTGTCGAAGGTCGGCATTCTGGAGCGCTTTCATGGTTTGCGTTCGTTTGCGATCGATCAAGGCTTGCTGGGCACCAATCTGACTGAGGTCGTGTTGTTACCTGGTGCTGCGGTGATCGGTCAGACCATAAAAGACAGCGAGTTCCGTTCGCGATTTGATGCGGCGGTTGTCGGTGTGCACCGCGACGGTGAGCGATTGTCGGGTCAGCTGGGCAACATTACGTTGCGCGCAGGTGATTCGCTGATGCTGGCGGTGGGTCCCGACTTTCAGAAGCGCAGTAACCTCAGCCGGAATTTTCTGATCGTGGATAGCAGCGTCGCCAGTCACAGCTTATCCAGCGGCAAGAGCTTCGCGGTCGCCGCCGGTATGTTCATGGCGGTGGGGTGTTCCGTGCTTGGCTGGGTGCCCCTCGCGACAGGCCTGATGTTTTTACTATTACTGATGCTGGCCCTGAAATTATTCAGTGCGGCTGAGTTGCGGCGTCGCTTCCCCTTCGAAATGTGGTTGATTGTCTCTTCCGCGCTTGCCATCAGTCAGGCGGTGATGGATTCCGGGTTCATGGGGCATGCCATGACTTTCCTCGGACCTCTTATTGGTAGCGTGCCACCGATAGCCATGCTGATTTTGGTCTACCTCCTGACATTGGCGATGACCGAACTCATTACCAACAATGCTGCGGCCGCCCTGATGTTTCCGTTGGGGTACACATTGGCGCTCACCGCGGGGCTTGATCCTATGGCATTTGTGATGGCGGTGGCGCTCGGTGGCAGCGCCTCATTCCTTACGCCCTACGGCTACACCACTAACCTGATGGTGCAGAACCTTGGCGGCTACACCCGCGCGGATTACCTGCGCTTTGGCTGGCTGATATCGCTGTCCTACTCCATTGTTGTTCTGGTGCTGCTGCCGCGGGTGTTTCCCCTTTAATTCCCTGAAGCTCTGTAAGATCCCAGATTTCCCAAAGCCTCTGCTAACGTTGACGCCTGAGTGAATTCTGAGAAGTCAGACGCTCAACCCGTTTGCGGTGCCACGCAAATCACTGATAATTGACTCATGATGAGGTGGGCATGCTGAAGATCAATAACTATCTGACCCCCGCGGAGCGGGAGCAGGTGCTGAGGCGCAGCGATCTGTGGGCCTGGTGGCTGGTGCTCTCGACTTGGGCGCTGGCGATTGGGTTGCTGCTACTTGCGGGCGCTTTGCCACATCCCATTACGATCTTATTGGTATGGATACTATTGGCAGGGCGCCAGCTGGGATTGTCGGTACTCATGCACGAGGCTGGTCACAACACCCTGTTCGCCAGCCGTGTATTGAATCAGTGGGTGGGACAGTGGCTGTGTGCCCTGCCAACGCTGAATGATCTGACTGCCTATGCCACCGGGCATCTCGATCACCACCGGCTGGCTGGAACGGCCGATGATCCCGATCTCCCCAATTATCGGGCTTACCCCGTCGATGGCATAAGCTTTCGGCGCAAGGTGGTGCGAGATCTGACTGGGCAGACCGGATTTAAATTGATAGCCGGTATCCTGCGCGGCGGGTTAGCTCACTTTGGTGGCCGCAGCTCGGATGGCAAATCCTTGTTGCTCAAGCAGATCGGAGTGCAGGCGGCGCTGGCCGGTATCCTGATGTTGCTGGGCATTGGCTGGACTTGGTGGCTCTGGTTTGCGAGCCTGATGACGTCTTATATGCTGGTGGCACGACTGCGACAAATCGCGGAGCACGCGGCAGTGCCCGATGCGGATAACCCCGATCCCCGTTTTAATACCCGTACGGTTGAAGCGCCGGTGTGGCAGCGTTTTCTGATGGCTCCGCACTTTGTGAACTACCACCTCGAGCATCACCTGCTGCCCGCTGTGCCCTGTTATCGCTTGCCTGGTTTTCGCGTATTGCTGAAGGAAAAAGGTCTGCTCGACGAGGTGCCGAACTTCAACGGCTACCAACAGGTATTGCGCCATACGGTGCAGTGGGGTTGAGCCTGTCTCCCGACCAGTGGGTTGAGGCGTACCTCGGCCCTATCGCAGAAGCGTTATCGTCCTTTGTGTTCTATACGGTACCCATTGCTGACACCGACGTGCCGCTGATTGTCATGTGGACGGCAGCGGCCGGCCTGTTTTTCACGGGTTATCTGCGGGTCATCAATGTTCGAGCGCTGTGGCTTGCAATTCGTCATGCCCGCGGCGATTTTTCAGATCCTGACGCCCGCGGCGAGATCAGTCACTTCAAGGCCGTAGCGACGGCGGTGTCTGGCACGGTTGGCGTGGGCAACATTGGCGGCGTGGCCGTGGCGATCTCCCTCGGTGGTCCGGGTGCGGCGTTTTGGCTGTTCGTGGCTGGACTTTTGTCGATGTCGACCAAACTGGTGGAGTGCACGCTGGGCGTTAAGTATCGGCGCTATAACGCCGACGGCTCGGTGTCCGGTGGACCGATGTTTTATATGGAGGCCTATTTTCGGGAGCGAGGATGGCCGGGCGTAGGCAAGGGCTTTGGCGCCTTTTATGCACTGGCGTTGGTCATTGGCTGTTTGGGCATTGGCAATATGTTTCAGTCCAATCAAGCCTTTGCCCAGTTTGTCGTGATTACCGGCGGCGAGACCTCTTTTTTCGCTGATCGAGGCTGGCTTTTCGGGCTCGCGCTGGCGGCGGTGATTGCCGCGGTGATCATCGGGGGCATCCGGTCCATCGCGCAGGTGGCGGCGGTGCTGGTGCCGGTGATGGGTCTGATCTACGTGATCGCCGCGGTGGTGGTGATTGGCCTCAGCGCAGAACACCTGCCCGCTGCGCTGGCTTTGGTCGTATCAGAGGCTTTCACGGGACAGGCGGCATCGGGTGGCATTCTGGGCGCCATGGTGATTGGCTTTCAGCGGGCACTGTTCTCCAACGAAGCCGGTATTGGCTCAGCGTCGATTGCGCACTCCGCGGTCAAGACCGAGCAACCGGCCTCTGAAGGCATCACGGCGCTGCTGGAGCCTTTTATTGACACTGTAATCGTGTGTTCACTGAGCTCACTGGTGGTCCTGACAACGGCGATCCCCCAGGGCCTGATGGGGTCAGGGCTTGCGGGGATTGAGCTCACCTCGGCGGCGTTTGCCTGGCACTTTGCGTGGGCGCCCTACGTGATCGCGGTGGCTGCGCTGCTCTTCGCTTTCTCGAGTGCGTTGGCCTGGTCTTACTACGGCCTCAAGGGCTGGACCTATCTGCTGGGTGAAGGGAAGGTCAAGAGCGTCGTCTTCCAGATGATTTTTTGCGCCTTTATCGCGCTGGGGTGCATGCTCGAGTTGCGCGCAGTACTCGACTTCTCAGATGCGATGACCTTTTTAATTGCCTTGCCGAACGTGCTCATGCTGTATCTGTTCGCGCCTCTGGTGCGGCGCGAAGTGAACTGCTACCTGGCAGACATCAAGGCCAATCAGTAGGGCTGATCGCCTTCACTCACCACGCGGTGCAGGCGCCGCGTTGCAGGAAAGAAATCATTCACCGGTTTGTGCTGGGTGCTGCGGTTATCCCAGAGCACCATGCTGTTCGGTTGCCAGTCAAAGCGGCAGGTGAACTCCGGAAGACTGGCGTGGCGCCAGAGAAACTGCAGAACTTCAGCAGACTCCAGAGGTGGCAGGTCCTCAATGTGGGTTGTAAACAGGGCGTTGACGAACAGCACCTTTTTGCCGGTTTCGGGGTGGGTTTGTACCACCGGGTGACGCACCGGCGGGTTGGCGGCCACGGCGTCCGCCAGACGGTCCCGGCCCCCGGGCTCGGCTAGGCTCTCTTTAAATCCATGGCTGAAATCGTGCACTGCTACGAGGCCGTCGAGGTAGCGCTGCATTCCCGAGGACAGGCCGTCGTAGGCCGCCGTCATGCTGGCAAACAGGGTGTCTCCACCCACCTCCGGAATCGTGATGCCGCGGAGCACCGTGACCGAGGGAGGATGCTGGCGAAACGTCATATCCGAGTGCCAGATCTCAATTTTTGAGGGGTTCTCCCGGGTGCTCTCCAGAATCATCACTTCAGGCAGGCCCTCTACAGTGTTGTAGGCAGGGTGTGTTTGTAGCGGCCCAAAAATCTCGGCCAGTGCTTTTTGTGCGGCGGGTTCGATGACCTGATCGCGAAGAAACAGCACCTCGTGCTCGTTAAGCAGGGCGCGCAAGGTACCGGCGAGCTCAGCGTCGAGTCCGTCGCCTAAATTGACGGCCTGTAACTCGGCACCCAGCGCCCCCGCAACACGCTTCACCATCATTGCATTCTCTCCTGTCCTTCAGCGACCTCATCGGGGCGTGGGGGGATTGTGCTCGCCCAAGACGTGGTGGGGCAATAGTCCAATAGGCAAAGTACGGACTGAGACGGTCACGACAGTATTTCTGCCGCGATCGGTAATGAACGAGTCTCAATTCGCTACGACTTTGAATAACTAGGAGCCAGCAACATGAGAAAATGGATTTTCGTACTAGGCCTGTGTGGTGTCGTATCTGCACCGCTCACTCAGGCTGCTTCCCCACTTCGCATCCCGCCGCTGAGTTTAGAGACCGCCACGGTGCGGGTGGCGCCATCACCCCTTCCCGACGAGCAGTCATTCGCGTTGTCGTTTCTTGAGGCATCGCAACTGCGCGGCAGAGTGCTGCCGTTCATCGTGGGTGTGGCCACGCTTGATCTGGCGCTGGCGGGCTTCTACTGGGGGGTCTACGTGCCGCATTACGCGGAGCCCAGCCCCGCCTACAAACTGCCTTAATGGGAGGGCTCAACAGTGGCGGGACTAAAAGGGGATAACCCGGTCGAGCAGCTGCGGGAGAAGCTAGCCCGCGATGCCCGTTGGCGTGTGCGTGAGCAATATTTTGCGTTGCGTATCATCCCGGTGCTGCTCTTTTGGGCGCTGTTGATGGCCGCCGCTACGGTGGCCGCCGGAGGACTGATCAGCCTGGGTGTGGCGCTCACTACTTACTTTAGTGTTGCGGTGCTCCTGGTCATCTGGCTAGAGCGTCGTGCCCGGCGGTATTCGGACGAGAGCTAGATCTGCTCCACTTCGGTGGGCGGGGCGGGTAAGTCTCAGTGTGGGCTTCGCCGTTGCGCTCACCGGGGTATCGCTGGGCAGCGATACAGCGTGGTCGCAACCCGTGCGCATTTTCGAGCGGGAAATTGTGCGCCAATCTGGAGACTATGATTGCGGGCCTGCTGCGCTCGCCACGTTGATGGCTGCACACAGGGGTGCTGATTTCGATCTAACGGGGCTCATTGCGCGCCTCGGTGTCAGCGCAGCGGAAACCAAGAGGATTCTGGGCGAGGGTTTCAGTCTTGAGCAATTGGCCCGGTTGGCACAGGATGCCGGTGCCAGTCCGCAGGTGCTCAGGCTCAGTGCCAGATCGTTGTCGACCCTCAGGTTGCCGGTTCTGGTCTACCTGCAGCTACCCACGGGTCCTCACTTCAGTGTGTTAACCGGGCTGGCTGGCCGTCACGTTGCCCTGGCCGATCCGTCACAGGGCCGGCTGATCTGGACCCGGGAGGGTTTTCTGGCCGCCTGGGCACCTCGTGGCGAGGGTTACCTGCTCTCGCTTAGAGAAGGTCCTGCCGGGTGAGGGGTAACTGGCGCTTTGCCACGATGTCCGCACCCGCGGTGTGGGTGATAACCGCCGTGCTGGCAAGCTCGGGCTTCAGGTAGGTTTCGGTCACGCGGCGGAGGTCATCAAGGGTGGTGCTCACAATGCCGGCGCGCAAGATGCGGCGGTGCTCTGCGGTGCGTCCGAACAGTCTCTCGTGGAAGTCCCGCTTTGCCTCGCCGGCCGGGGATCCCGGCTTATCGAGGCTGGCCATCACACTGAGAATCGCCTCTTCCAGCGCCAACTGCTCATGCTGTGTCTCCAGCAGCCAGGCGATGGAGGCATCGAAGTCCTCCAGCGTTTCGACTAAGCGTGGGTCTCGGTAGGAGAAGAAGCGAAATGCTGCGATATTCGGGTCGTGGCTGGCGCCCCCGCCATAAGCACCACCTTGTTCCCTGATGGTGCGATGCAAAAACCCATTGCGCAGGAAAGCGGCGAGCACCGACAGCGTCGGCGCATCGGGGTGTCCGGAGGGGACTGTCGGGTAGGCCTTGGCGCAGAAATTGACCTGGGTGTTGGTGACCCAAATCTCTTGAATGGCGGCTCGGACCGGTTCCAGCGTAATGCTGGCATAGGACGTCGTTGGCAGGGCCCCTGCGCTCTTAGAAGCAGCCTCGCTCGCAGGCTGAATGTTCGGGTCATCGGTGACGGTGCACAAAAGCGGTGCCCCCGCACCCGCCAGCTTCTGGTGGATGGCGCCCAGCGAATGAGCGAACGCGTCCAGCTCACCTTCATCTTTGAGTACGTCATCCAGCGCGCGCAGCGTGCGGATACCCTCGAGTCCTCCTTGCTGGTGGCCCCGCTTGGCGAGGGGGCTCATACCGGCACAGGCTGCGGTCATGGCCAGCGCATGGCCGCTGCCGGTGATGCCCTGATCGCGCCGCGCGCGCATTTGGCTGACCAGATCCCGGATGCGCGAGCATTCATCGAAACGCGCGGCTTGAAGCGTATCCGACATCAGTTCCAGCTGCGGTTGAATGCGATCAGCGAGGGCCTTGGAAGACAGCACAAAGAAGCTGTCGCTGCTTTGCTCGCTGTCGCGGTGCGCGCGGCTGCTGACCGACACGCTGAGTGAGCCCACTGTCGCTGAGTGCCGCTCCTGGGTGTCAAGATAGTTGAGTTCACCGACCCCAACCTCGGGCATCAATGCCGTCACCAGCGGCAAATGCTGCTGCTCGGTTGCCGTCAGCGCCGGTAGCGGGCTCACCCACTGCTGATAAACGAGCCCGTTGGTGCCCGCGGTGTAGCGGTAATGGGTTGATGTGCCAGACTCAATAACAGGCTCGGGGGATGGGGTCTCTGCTGGAATATCCGAGAGTGCCACTCTCGGCAGCACGTCTGGGTCATCTTTCTGGCTCTGTCGCGCCCTGAGCCGCTCGGCGAGGTCGAGAATCTCCGCTGTGCGCTCGCTGCTGAGATTTTCCCTCATCTCTAAGAGACGGGCCGCCTCAGCGGACTCACGGCTGGCCGAGAGGCCGATGTCCGGCGTCACGACCAGTCTGACCCGGTGGGGGTTGTCGAGCAACAGACTGCGAATGAGTCCCGGCAGATAATCGCGGTCTTTGACCCGTTCACGAAGCGTGGCAATCACCGGCTCGAGATCCAGTGCTGCCACCGCATCACCATAGTGTGTGGCGGCGCCAAGGGCTCTCAACATCAGGTTGAGTCCGTAAGGCATTCCGTCGCCGCTCACTTCTCTTTGGTGTAGCTCGATCTGCCGCAGGATCGCGTCGACCTTCTCTTCATCGACACCGTCGGTGGCGACCTGTTCGATACAGGCCAGCACCTCGGCCTCAAAGGCCTCGGCGTGCTCCGCCTCGCTGCCTTCGATACCACAGCAGAACACCATCTCCCGCATCGACTCTTCCAGCCCGCACAGCGGAGAGGGTGCGGCGCCCCGATCGGTAGTCTCCAGGTAGTGCATCAGCGGCGAGGCGCTGTTCTCCATCAACACCGAGGACACCAGTTGCGCCTCCAGCATGGCGGTCAGGTCGGCGCTCTCGCCGAGCTTCCAGCCCATAACCAGGTGCGTTTTCTTCTCCGAGCCTTCTTCCGCATCCACCGCATAGGGGTGTGTTGCTTGCACCGGAGCATTAAAGGGGGTTTCGAGCGCGACCTCGATTTTCCGCTCCAGCGCGCCGAAACGCTGCAGGACCTGCGCCTCAAAAACGTGCTGGTGTGCCTCGGCGCTGATATCGCCAAAGGTGAGAAATATCGCGTTGCTGGGGTGGTAATGCTCGGCGTAAAAGTCCCTCAGCTCCTGATAACTTAAATCAGGGATGTGCTCCGGGTCGCCGCCGCTGTTGAAGTGATAGGTGTTGGAAGGAAATAGCTCATGGCATAACCGGTCCCACAGGACCGACGGCGTGGAGGACATGGCTCCCTTCATCTCGTTGAATACGACACCCTTGAATACCAGCGGTTGCGCACTGTCGTCGTTCTCAAACTCTACTCGGTGTCCTTCCTGTGCGAAGTCGAGCGGGTCCAGTCGCGAAAAGAACACGGCATCGAGATAAACATCTAGCAGGTTGCCGAAATCCTTTCGGTTTTGGGTGGCGAAAGGGTAGGCAGTCCAATCCGAGCTGGTGAATGCGTTCATAAACGTATTGAGCGAGCGCCGCAGCATCATGAAGAAAGGGTCACGAACCGGGTAGCGCTCACTGCCACACAGCGCGGTGTGCTCGAGAATGTGCGCTACGCCCGTGGAGTCCTCGGGCACCGTGCGCAGAGCGACCATGAACACATTCTCGGAGGAGTCGCTGCTCAGATGGAGGTGCTGGGCCCCGGTGCCGGGGTGCGCGTACTCCTCGACAGTGAGATTCAGGCTGGGGATCGGCACTGCCCGCTTCAGCACAAACGTATTGGGGATTTGTGCGGCGGCGGGGCGAGTTGAGGCATCTGTCATGTTTGGTTCCAGTTTAGCTGTGTGGGTGTTGTCAGGGGTTGATATGCGGTCAGTCCGCGGGACTTTCCAGTGTAATCTCAAAAAGCCAGGGCCAGCGTTTGCCGGTTACCCAAATGTTCTGGGTGACCGGATCAATGGCGATGCCATTGAGCACATCCGTATCCCGCAGACGGTCTTCCTCAGGCAGTAGGCCAGAGAGGTCAATCAGGCCCACTACCTTACCCGTAATGGGGTCGATGCGCGCGATCTCATCGGTCTGCCATACATTAGCCCAGATCTCCCCATTCACCCACTCGAGTTCGTTCAAATTGCGCAGCGGCCTGCCCTCCAGCACGACCGGTAGCCGGTTCAGTTTGCCATCGTCACTCATATCGGCGGAGTACAGGTAGTGTGAGCCATCGCTGAACCACAGCGTCGAGCCGGAGTGGGTGGCACCCCAACCCTGTCCTGGCAGGGTGCTTTGGCCCAACAACGACAAATCGGGCAGGGAGTAGACCAGCATCACGCGTTCGCGCCAGGACAGCACCACCAGCCGATTGTCGATCACCGTGAGGCCCTCGGCGAAAATTCTGGGGTCTATGGACACGGACTGCATCTCTTCCATGGCGGGAAAGTCATACACTCTGATCTTGGATTCACCGTAGAGGCCCGAGCTGACGTAGAGGCGACCGTCGTAAATTTCGAGGCCCTGAGTGAAATTTGCGCGATCAAAGCGCACGCGCGACACCACCTCATAGCCGTAGGTGGGGACGGTGGCATGCGGCAACTCACCCTCTTCGGCTGGGCAGGCTCCGCTGCCTAAAAGCGTCAGCCCGGCAACAAGGTAGCGAAGCAGTGCGCGACAGCTGTTCACAAAGGCTCCCCGCGTTTCAGCGCCCGCTCGAGGAAACGCGCGGGAGAGAGCGCTCGCTGCAGATACCGGGGCACTGCGGGCAGCGTGCCCGTCAGCTGATCCGCTATCACTTCTGCGGCCAAGGGCGCGGCGGATAAGCCGCGGGATCCCAGACTGGTCAGCACCGCGAGCCCCGGCAGGACGGGGCTAGGCGCATCGATGACCCGCTTGCGATCATGTCGAAGTCGCTCGTAGCGGCAGTTGAACTCTCTCAGCATAGGTACCGGACCTGCAACAGGCAGGTAGTCGTTGCTATTACACCGATGCGCTACGTGACCCTGCCAGCCTCCGTCGGGGGTGGGCAGATCCAGATCGGGCAGAGCGGTCTTTATCATGTCGATATTATGCGCATGCTCCGCCTCGCGTTCATCTATGCCGGCATCCCCCGGGCAAAAACTCGCCCCCAGACAGTGTAGACCCGCCCGCGCCGGCGGCAGATAGCCCTGATCGCAGAGGGTCACGGACAGTTGTGCCAGCTGGGGCGGTGTCGGCAGGTGTGTCGTCTGCCCGCGAATGGTATTGAGCGGCAGCCACTTGAGGTCCGGTTGCTGTAGTACGGCATGTGCCGTGGCCAGCACCGCGGTATCGGCCTCTGTCAGCACATTGCCCTGCGCATCGATCGCCCGCCAGAGGCCACCCTGCTCGCGGCTGAGCGATAGCAGCCCACAGTCGCTCTGTAGGGAGATCAAAGGGTGGGTCAGCAATGCGCGGCAGACCGCCTGTGGTGTGAGCCAGCCGCCCCTCTGGTAGTGAATGCCGCCGCACCTCGGCGTCAGGCCGGTGAGCGCTGCGAGTTCCGTGGCACTGATCACTTGGGCAAATGCCGGTGCTAGGGGTAACACCTCACTAAGATGTGCCAGCGTGTCGTCGGCCTCGTGAAGCTGCACGTAGCCGCCGAGGCCGATGTCCTTATCTGCCGTCAACGCACCGTCTCGCAAGAGCGTCTCATAGTGATCGGTGGCAAAGCCAAACCCGGCGAGCGAGAAATCGGTCAGAGGATTATGCTGATGAGACAGTCGCGTGTAGGTGACGCCCTGCAGGTTGCTTGAGCCGCCGCCGGCCACGCTGGCGGCTTCCAGCACTGTCACGGCAACGCCTCGACGGGCGAGCGCAAATGCGGCGTGTGCGCCAGCCAGTCCCGCACCGAGAACAAGCGCTCGCTGCGGTGTGTGAGCCTCAGGATTCAGATCCCACGGGGTGATCGCGGGTGCCGCCACATGCGCGCGCTTGATCGTCCCCCAAAGGGCATCGCGCTTGCTACCAAAGCCCGGCCGTTTGTGTACCTCAAATCCAGACGCTGCGAGGCCTCGCCTCACATCCCCTGCCGCCGTGAAGGTGGCGAACGTGGCCCCGGCCCGACTCAGGCCAGCCATCGCGTCATAGAGCCGCTGTTGCCAAGGGCCCGGTTCCCGTGACGGCGCAAAGCCATCGAGATACCATGCATCAATCCAGGGCCGGCCATGGCTGGCTAGATCTTCAAGGGCGTCTGCGGCATCTGCCCACCAGAGGTCCAGCGTGAGTCCCCACTCGGGAAAGTATCGTCGGTGGCAACCGGGGAGAGGGTCGGGCCAGCGCGCCAGGACCGCATTGAGCACGGGAGCCAGCTCGGGCCAGCGACAGAGCGCGCGACGCATATCCTCGGGCCTGAAAGGCGCTCTCTCGAATCCTAGATAGTGCAGGGTCGCACCCGGGTGGCGGTGTGTCAGCCACTTGGCCAAGGTCAGGCATAGATTCAATCCGGTACCCACACCGATCTCCCCGATGACAAAAGGCTGATCAGTAGT
>CBFHSJ010000003.1:5102-42935 GCA_965658485.1 Luminiphilus sp. | reverse complement strand
TCGGACCAAACCAGAACGCACTGGCGTCGGGCGAATTATTGGTTGAACTCATATTACCTAGACCCACGCCGGGCACCTCGGATGCCTACCTGCGGCTCACGCCGCGAACCGAAATGGACATCGCGGTGGCCGGGGCAGGGGTTTCGATCACAGTTGATGCGTCGGGCGCCTGCACCGCAGCGAGGGTCGCGATCGGTGCGGTGGCACCCACGGCATTATTAGTCGAGGCGGCGGCTCAGACACTGGTGGGTTCTCAACTCGATCACACCGCGATCGATGCGGCGGTTGTCGCGGTGCGTGCAGCGGCAACCCCCATTTCCGATAAGCGCGGCACGGCCGAGTACCGTACGCACGTGGTGGGTGTATTGGTGTCGCGGGCCGTTGCCAGTGCGCAGGCTCGGATCACGGAGGCTCGCTCATGAACAAGCCGTTAAACAAGATGGCTGTGCAGGCCACCATCAATGGTGAGAACACCGCTTTCTTGTGCACCCCCGGTCAGGTGTTGGCTGAGGTGCTTCGCGATGAGCTCGAGCTGATTGGCACGAAGATTGGGTGCAATACCGGTGATTGTGGTGCCTGCTCTGTGCTGCTGGATAACCGACTGGTCTGTTCCTGCCTGGTGCTGGCCGCCGAGGTGGAGGGCAAGTCGGTACAAACGGTGGAGGGGGTTGCCAACGGCGGTGAGCTCCATCCCGTTCAACAGAAACTGCTAGAGCACGGCGGCTTGCAGTGCGGCATCTGCACGCCGGGTGTGGTGATTGCTGCCAAGGCGTTGTTGGACCACAACCCTGATCCCACAGAGGAGCAGGCGCGCTATTGGTTGGCCGGCAATCTTTGCCGCTGTACGGGCTACGACAAAATTATTCGCGCGGTGTTGGATGCCGCCAAGACGATGCGCGGGGAGGCAGCATGAACGCCTATCAGGAATTCAAAATCATCGGCTCGCGGCCTATACGTCCCGACGGTCTAGACAAGGTCACAGGTCGTGCGCGCTACGGCGCGGATCTCAATATGCAGGGCCAGATATACGGCCATGTAGTCCGCAGCCCTTATGCCCACGCGGTCATTCAATCCATAGATTGCAGCAAGGCATTAGCAATGGAAGGCGTGCTGGCAGTCATGACCGGCGATGACCTCGTGAAGCCGGGCAACGAGATGCTGGGCAGCGGTGAAGGTGCTATGGCGCTCAAGGATTTGGTGCCGATGGTCATGTCTCAGGGCAAAGTGCTGTTTCACTCGCAAGCGGTAGCCGCGGTAGCTGCCACAACGCCAGAGTTAGCAGCGGAAGCAGCTCGTGCGGTAGAGGTGACCTACGAGGTGCTACCGGCCGTCACTGACGTGCACAAAGCGTTGGCTCCGGATGCGCCGATTTTGCATGACGATCGCTTTCCCGACGGTTACCCCGAGGAGCCTACGAACCTTGCTGCGCATATCAGTCTGACTGTGGGCGACCCAGATGCCGCCTTCGAGAAGGCTGACATCGTGATAGAGCAGACTTACTCTGTGCCCATGTGTCATCAGGGATACATCGAACCGCACGCCTGCGTGGCGCGGGTCGATGCTGCCGGTCGCGTCGATCTGTGGTGCTGTACTCAGGGGCACTTTGCGGTGCGTCATTACACTTCAGCTGTCACCGGCATGGATATGGGGGCAATCAAGGTGACTGCCTCTGAAATCGGCGGTGGTTTTGGCGGTAAAACGACCGTGTATCTCGAGCCTCTTGCCGTGGTGCTCGCACAAAAGGCCGGCCGCCCCGTGAAGATGGTGATGGATCGCGGCGACGTGTTCCGTGCCACTGGCCCTGCGCCGGGTGCCGAGACAAAGGTCAAGCTGGGCGCTACGCGTGATGGCAAGTTGGTGGCCGCCGACGTCGAATGCCTCATGGACTCAGGGGCATACAACGGCAACCCTGCGGGGATCCCGGCCTTTATGGCAACAGCCTGTTATAAGCTGACCGACGCGCGATCAACGGGCCGTTCGGTCTACACAAACAAACCCAAAATCCACGCGTACCGAGCACCAAGCGTCCCTCAGGTTACGCTGGGATTTGAGCTCGCGATCACTGAGCTAGCGGCCGAGCTAGGCATTGATCCCATTGAGTTTCGCCTGATGAACGCTGTGGAGGAGGGCGACGCCAACATGATGGGTGCGCCCTATAATCGTATTGGCTTACGCGAGTGCCTTGAGGTGGCGCGCAACCACGCGCACTACAAGTCGGCAGTTGCCGAGGGTGCTGGGCGCGGTGTCGCCATGGGTTATTGGATCAATGCCGGAATGCAATCGAGCGCGACTCTGAATGTGATTGCAGACGGTCACGTATCGGTTCTCACAGGAAGTCCCGACATCGGCGGTTCTCGAGCATCTATGGCGCTGATGGCATCGGAAGTGTTGGGTATTCCTTTCGACCACATTCATCCACAAGTGGCCGCCACCGATGCGGTGGGGCACACGGATCTGACGGGTGGTAGCCGCACCACGCTCGCGACCGGACAGGCGGTCATTCAGGCAGCTGAGCAGTGCGTGGCGGAGATGTGCCGTCGCGCCGCAGTCGAGTGGGATGTGGAGCCCGGCGTCGTCGCATGGTCACAGGGTGCGGCGCACTACGGCGATCAATCGCTCACCTTTGAGGAATTGGCCGCGCGCGCCGGTGCCATGGGAGGACCACTCACCTTCTCGAGTTCGCTGACGGCAACGAGCACCGCGCCAGGGTTTGGGGTGCACATCTGCGACGCCGAAGTCGACAAAGAAACGGGCCGCACCACCATCACGCGCTACACCGCGATTCAGGATGCGGGTAAGGCGATTCACCCAGACTACGTCGAGGGTCAGATGCAAGGTGGCGCGGCACAGGGCATTGGTTGGGCACTGAACGAAGAGTATCTGTATAACGAAGAGGGCGTGCTAGAGAATGCGGGGTTTCTCGACTACCGTATCCCGGTCGCCTCTGACCTACCGTTTATCGACGCCGTGATTGTCGAAGTGCCCAATCCTTTGCATCCCTTTGGTGTGAAAGGCGTGGGTGAGGTGCCCATCGTGCCGCCGATGCCTGCCATCGCCGAGGCGGTTCATCAGTCTACCGGCGTGCGGTTCAGAGATTTGCCACTCAACCCACCCAAGATCGTAGCGGCGCTGGCTAAAAGCTGAGTGGTGATCCTCTAGCCCTATCCCTCAGGCATCCGCTTGCTCGCGACGCGGTCAGAAGCCTATGCGTCATTCGATCGTCTTTGATAGTTGTAGTCTGCTTGGGTATGTTGCTTTGAGTAGGATTGAGGAGGGCAAGGAGTGCCACACAACACACGCTGCACAACTTATAGAGGGGAAGATGATGAAAAAATGGTTAATCGCTTGTTTGATGTTTGTCACACCGCTAGCGCTGGCTGATGGTCACGGTGATCTGGGTCTTGAGAAGCGACAGCCTGACACAGCTATGAATGTAACCTGGGTCACGTTAGGCCAGGACGTGACATCCGTGAGCGCCGAGGGCGACATGGCCGGTTACGGTAAGGTCTATGTGACCTACGAGTTGAGCTACAACGCGGCGCGTAATGGCGGTACTGTCGATGGGCAGGGGCGCGGTTTTACTCCAGAAGGGTACGCGTCCGGTCGATTTCAGGGTTTCTGGGAATTGGTTGATGGCGTGGTGGTCATGCGCAATGTGGTGAATATCACTAATGGTCAGATTAACCTCGACGTGATCAAGTTCAATCCACTGACCCGTGACCTTGTGGTTCAGGCCTACGTTTTAAAGTAACGGCCATGCAGTTACAAAAAACCCCGCACGAGTGCGGGGTTTTTTATGTGGCCTCGGCGATGCTGTTCAGTGCTCTTGGGGTTTATTGTCACCACCCTTGACGCAAACGCCGGCTGCGAGCGATTCAAAGCCAAGTGAACCGTCCAGCGAGGACGTTGACATGGGTACCGGCTTGCCATTGCCGAGTCCTCGGCCAGAAAAGCGACTTACCAGTAAAAAGGGCGCCGAAGCGCCCTGTTTCTCTTGAGTCTGATTAGCTTTTGATCTGTGCCTTAATGTTCTTTTCGGTTGTCTTGCCATAGGGGGGCAAAATACCGCCCAGCTTGGCCACGTTGAACTTCAGTGTCTGGCTGTAAACTGACTTGGCATGGCTGAAGGTCTTGAAGCCTTCAATGCCGTGATAGGAACCCATCCCTGAAGGGCCAACACCGCCAAAGGGCATGTCTTCCTGCATGATGTGGAAGATCACATCGTTGATGCAGACACCCCCAGAGGTGGTGCGATGCAGGAACGTCTCTTCCTCGCCTTTGTCAGTGCCAAAGTAGTAAGCCGCCAGTGGCCGCGGATTGGCATTGATATAGTCGATCGTCTCACCGAAATCTTTATAGGTGCGAATGGGCAACAGCGGCCCAAAGATTTCTTCTTCCATACACAGGGCATCAGTCTCTGGAGAGACAATGAGCGTGGGCGGGATCTTGCCCGTGCCGTTGCTGAAGTCCTCATTAGCCGGGTTCAGCGGAATAATGCGACAGCCGCGCTGCTCGGCATCTTCGAGATAGCTACTCAAGCGCTTGTGATGGCGCTCGTTAATGACCGACGTGTACTGGTCATTGTCGCGCAGGCTGGTGTACATCTCGCTCACGGTTTTGGTTGCCAGCGAAATCACTTCCTCGAGCTTTTCCTCGGGCACCAGCAGGTAATCAGGCGCGAGACAGATCTGACCGGCGTTCAAGGTCTTGCCGACCATTACCCGCTGAATCGCCTGCTCGAGATCTGCTGAGCGCGAAATGACAACCGGTGACTTGCCACCGAGCTCCAGCGTGACGGGTACCAGATTGCGCGCTGCGGCGGTCAGGATATGCCGGGCAATATTGGTTGCACCCGTGAAGATCATGTGGTCAAAGGGCAGGGCCGAGAACGCCTGACCGACTTCGGGGCCGCCAGAGAACGTCGTGACCTCGGTGGGATCAAACGCTTCAGCAACGATTTCTTCGATGACCTTGGAGGTTTCTGGCGTGTACTCAGAGGGTTTGATCATGGCCCGGTTGCCCGCAGCCAGAATGCCCGCCAGCGGTTGGAATACCATTGCCACCGGGAAGTTCCACGGTGCGACAATGCCCACCACGCCCTTGGGCTGATATTGAATGTGAGAGCGTCCGCCGAGCAGACCCAGTGGGAAGGTGGAGGAGCGCTTCTCGTCCTTCATCCACTTCTTCAGATGCTTGCGGCAGTGCTTCATGGAGCCAATCGACGCGGCGACATCGGTCATCAGGTTGATCTGATCCGGTCGGCAAACAAAATCTTTGTTGATGGCTTCGCTAATGCGATCGGCATGTCGAACCAGCACATCAATAGCGCGATTCAGGCGGTCGATGCGTGTCTCTGCTGAGACATAGCCTTCCTGCAGGTAGCTCTCACGCTGTGCGTTCAGGGCATCCTGCATTTTGATTTCGACATCGGGGCTGACTACAACTTGCTGCGGGGCATTCATTGCTCTTCTCTTTGCTGAAGGGTGAAGGCCGCAGTATACACATTTGCACCCGAAAATTGGCCCGATGAGGGGACATTGCTCGAATCAATATTCGCCGAAGGATTTCGCTTCAACTAATTGAATTTATGGGACTTATAGGGTGGCTAATGGGGGTCAAGCTGGTCGCACAGCCAGCCTACGGCTTTGGCCGGCACGCCCCCACCATATCGCTCCAAAAGCCATTCTTCGGCCCCAAACGCCATCATTGTGGCCTTGAGACCAAGGTGCGGAAACGGTTCGGGTTCCCAGCGCTTCAGTTCTTTAAGTGAGCGCCGTGTCACCCACGGCATTTGAGTCCGGTCAGTGTCTTCTTTTGTGAGCAGTTCAGCCAGCGTTTGGCCAAATAGAAAGCTGGCGCCCACGCCTTCACCGACGTAGCCGCCTGCGGTGGAGATACCGGAATAGGCATCGTGGATGACGTGCGGGTGCCAGCCGCGAGGCACGCCCACGCTGCCGCCCCAATTGTGGGTAAAGCGCACGCCGGCAAGCTGGGGAAAGAGGCTGAGGGCGATCTTTTCTCGCCGCTGGCCGCTGGCCGGTGAGTCTCCAAGCCTGTGTTGTGGCACGCCCCCGGGCTGATAGTGGCCCCGTGCACCGATTACCAACCGGTTGTCGGCTGTCCGCTGCAGGTAAGTGGCCGCGCGAGTGCAGTCAGCGAAGGTCTCGTTGTTGGCAAAGCCCAGGCCTGACCATTGCGCATCACTCAAGGGTTCGGTGGCGACCATGCCGGTCTGCACCGGGATCAGTCGCCGGTGCAGGGGGCTACCGGCCTCGGAATAGCCTTCGGTGGCGATCACAATCTGCCTGGCACGAATGCCGCCGCGGTCGCAATGAATCACGCCCGACTCAATCGCGTGAGCGCGGGTTTGCTCAAACACCCGAACGCCAAGCGATTTGACCACGCCCGCCAGCCCGATCACCAGTTTGGCCGGCTGAATACGGGCCACGTGGGGCGTGAACACCGCGCCACCCGGGTTCGCAACGTGAATGCGATCGCCGAGCTCGGTCGGCGTGAGCCAGCGGTAGTCGTCTTCGCCGAAACCCAAGCCGCGAAAACTAGCGAGCATGTTTTGTGCTCGCGCGGCCTGTGCGTCATGCCGCGCTGCGGCTATGACGCACCCACCGTGGCAAAAATCGCAGTCGAGGCCCTCTTTGGCAAAAATCTCGCCTGCACGTGAGACCAGCTGAGTCAGTTGCTGCCGCGCTTCTATTGGCAGCGTTCCGCTGTCGTCAGTAAATGCATCACAGCCTTCGAGCGCCCCCATCAACCAGCCGCCGTTGCGCCCTGAGGCACCGTGCCCGATGTGCTTCGCTTCGACCAGCGCAATGTCCAGGCCGGGTTGAATCTGCTTTAAAAAATAGGCGGTCCAGAGCCCCGTATAGCCCCCGCCTATGATCGCGATGTCAGCGGTGGTGTCCGTCTCTAGCGGGGCTGCGACTGCGTCACGCTCGAGGCCATCCCACCACAATGAGGGGCTTGCCACTTGTTGAGCGTCTGGTTGGGGGTTTGCGGCTTCCATTACCGCAAGTTCGGTTGCGAGAGCGGCCCGGTGTTTCTCAGCTCAGGCATTCAATCGGCGTTCCAGTTCCACGTGAAAATGCCGCAGCCGTTGCTCCTGCTCGCCCCAAAGTTGCCCTTTGAAGGCCTTACTGCGCATGCCTTCCTGCACTGACGGCAGGAACGCGGCGTCCTGACTCAACACCAGACCCAGTCCGGGATCCTCGTCGATCAGATAGTTCTCGGTCTCTGGCCTTACGCTCCCGGTTACATCTGTACCCTCGGGCAGTCCCATCCACGCGGGCGGACAGTAGTCGGGGTCATCCACCGGGGACATGAGTGTCATGGTGTCGTACCAAAACCGCTCGGGGTCGGTGTCGTGGGGGATAAAGCGCATCAAAAAGATGGCTTCAGGATGGCAGCCGATTTGTACGTTGGGGAAGATCCCGGTCGCCCAACTGTCTGACAGCTGGCCATCGGTGAAGCGCTCATAACCCAAGCCCAGCCGATCAGACCGCTCGCGCTTGGCTTGTTGAATCGCCGCGCGCACATCGGCAGCCGTGCCCGTAAAACCAGCGGGATCTACACCCGCTTCCTGCAGCATGTACTGCAGTCCTTCGTTGACCGTAGTCTGGTCCGCCTGCCGCGGGCTGGGTTGTCCCAGCGGCACAATCATGCGGCTGGCACCGTTGGGGTAGCAGTCATACTGCACATTCAGATCGCCCATTACGCCGCGGGTTTCTGGATGGATGGCGTGCAGGTGATAGCTTTCGTAAAAAGCCTCGACGCCGACTTTCCAGTTCGAGCCCCATTCGCTTCGCACATGGCGTACCACCCGCATTTGGTCGATCTGGTAGTTTTCAAGGTAGCCCTCCGGGAGACCAATAGACTCCTGAAGCGGAGTTGGGTTGTCGGCCATGCTGACGAAGATCAGCCCTGCGTGCTCTTCACAGGCTACTGGCGTGAGTCCGGGACGGTGGCAAATTACGGGCTCCTGAAAGGTTTCCTCATCGGTGATGGTGCGCAGCTCCCCACTGTTGCGAAAACTCCAACTGTGGAAGGGGCAGACAAAGACTTTCTTGTTACCGCGCTCTTCGGTGAGTAGCCGAGCGCCGCGGTGCGGGCACACGTTGTAGAAGGCTTTTACGCCTTCCTCTGTTTGGGTGACGATGATCGATTCACTGCGGACCCGGAATAAAAAATAGTCGCCCGGCGCCTGAAGGTCGGTGCTGACCCCGGCAATAAGCCAGCTCTCGGTCCAGACTTTGTCCCACTCCCGTTGCATTTGCCCCGCGCTGAAATAGCCGTCTTTGCCGTAGATCTCAGCGCCATTGTCGATGTTGGGCTGCTTGGCCTCGAGACTTTCAGCGGGGGCATTCGGATTAATGACGGCCATAGGAATGATCTTGCTGTTCATGTTTCTCTCTCTCCGCTAGTGCCTAGGGTCCAGTGCCTCCGCCATCCAGCGCGGGGTGTAAACGAAATACCGGCAGTGTGATGTCTTCTGACCACGCTGCAAAGTCCACCTTGACCGACAGCCCGACCGCTACGGCGTCGGGGTCAGCGCCGACGATTTGGCTCATCATCCGCGGGCCTTCGGTGAGGTCGATTAGGGCGATCACATAAGGCGCTTCGAAATCGGCAGAAACACCTCGGCGAACCACAGTGTAACTAGCGATGGTGCCGGCGCCAGTGGCGTCTTCCCATGCCAGCTGATCACTGTGGCAGGTATCGCAATGGGTGCGCGGATAAAACAGGATATGACCACAGTTTTGGCAGCGCTGCAGTATCAGCTTGCCCTCCGAGCAGGCATCGTAAAAAGGCTGTTCGGTCGGCGTTGGGCGAGGTGTGGGCTTGGTCACAGTCAGTCCTCCACGCTCAGAATAATAGTGGCGTGGCTCGACATAATGCCGCCTTGTGCATGACACAGTGCCGTGCGCATGTTGGGCAGTTGCCGTTCATCGGCGTTACCGCGCATCTGGGTAATCGCTTCGGTGAGGCCGAACATCGCACCGGGGTTGCCCGGATGACAATAAGACAGCATGCCCCCGTGGGTATTCATGGGTTTGCTGCCGCCGGGTCGACTGATGCCGCTGGCCAGCCAGGCGCCGCCTTCCCCCTTGCTGCAAAAGCCAAGATCCTCGATTTGAATGAGCAGAGCGGGGGTAAAGCAGTCGTAGAGTTGTAAAAGATCGATATCGTTGGGTGTGAGCCCCGCCTCGGCGTAGGCGGCGCGACCCGATTGCGCCGCGGCGGACGTCGTCAGATCTTTCGCTTGGCTGATGTGTTCATAGGCGTGCCCCTCGCCATAGCCAAGCAGGGTAACGGGCTTATGAGGCCCGTTTTTGGCTCGGTCTTTACGGGTGATCACGACCGCCGCTCCGCCGTCGGAAACCAGCGAGCAATCCAAGACCTTGAGTGGGTCGGCGATCGCGCGGGAGTTCATGACGTCTTCTACGTTGATGGGGTCGCGTTTCTGCGCCTTGGGATGCTGGCTGGCCCAGGCCCGGCAAGACACCGCGGCCTCGGCAAACTGGGCTTCGGTGGTGCCAAACTGGTCCATGTGGGCGCGGGCGATCAGTGCATAGTATGCGGGCACGGTGGGCCCATAGGGTTGTTCGTAATGGGGGTGTCCCGAGCTCGACTGCACCACCATGGCTTGCTCACGGGTCATGAAGCTTCGGAGACTATCGGCCATCGCGACCACGATCGTGTCTGCCATGCCAGCCTGGATGGCGGCCGCGGCCATGTTGAGCGCCATAAAGGTCGTGCCACCGCCGGTGTTCACGGTGACACAGTGCCGTGGTTGCCAGCCGATGTACTCGGCGATCGCCTCGGCGTGATACATGATGGGTTCGGCAAAGGCGTTACAGGTAATCAGCCCGTCAACCTCCCCAAGCGTCAGGCCGGCGTCCTGTATGGCATCTAGGGTGACCTGCACGCAGAGCTCGCGGGGACTTTTATCCGGCACGATGCCCACGGCACTTTCGGCCATGCCGACCAGCGCGAACTCACCTCCCAGTCCCGAGACAGTCATGACTCTCAGCTCGCCAAGGTTAATGTTGCAGTGATCACGCCGGGCGTGAGCACCTCATCGCGTTCGTTCTTCACAAACACCTCCAACGACACCTCGCCAGTCGCCTCGTCATACGCGGTCACAGTGCCGCCCGACGTCACGGTCTCGCCGACGTACGCTGCGATGCGGTTGGAGTACTCAATGCCTGTGATCATGCCTGCGTCTCCTAGCCACTCATCGACCACTTGATGTAGCCAGTCGCCCATCAGTGGGCCGGCCACGACGAGGCCGGGATAGCCTTCAACCTCGGTGGCGTAGGGCATATCGAAGTGGATGCGGTGCCCGTTCCAGAGCGAGGCGTTGTAGAGCATCTGCTGCACTTCATCGCAGTAGTGCTGCCGCTCGGGAATCGCCATGCCGACGGTTGGCGCAGGGCTCATCGCAGAATCCTCGTGGTTTTTTCGGTAACCACCAGCTCATCGTCATCGCCCCGGACCTCCATCAACACCTCGTAGAAGATGAGCGGTCCGCTGCGGCCGGCCTTTTCGTAGATATTGGTTAAGGTGCGGGTTGCGGTGAGCCAATCGCCGGGTTTAATCGGCTTGTGATAAGTGATGTCGAGGCCGCCTGCCATCGCTTTTTCAAGCGGGAACTTGGGCAGCAACGAATCTATAGACACGCCGTCTGGCGAGAGCTCGCTCAGCGGCACGACGTCCCAGAATAAATGCAGATGAAAGAGCGGCGGTGCCACGTCGCCATCGAGATATTTCGCCTGTCGATTGTCGGTAGCAATCGCGTATTTGCGAATATCGCGGCGCGTGACGATCTCCCGTCGGGGCTCGCTCTGTTTGCCAATGTGCGACAGCACATTTTCCGATAGCAGCGCGCTCATACCTGACGGGTCTCGTCCTGCCAGTAGGGATCGCGCAGATCCCGTTTCAGTATCTTGCCGGTGGGAGCCTTGGGCAGTGCGTCGACGAAGTCGACCGACTTGGGCTTTTGATAAGAGGCCAGATGCTTGCTCGCCTCGGCAATGATCTCTTTCTCGGTCGCAGTCTGCCCGGGTTTTAACACGACTACAGCCTTCACTGCCTCGCCCCAGGTGTCATCGGGAACGCCAAACACGGCGGATTCCAGCACGGCAGGATGCTGGTGAATCGCTGCTTCGACCTGGGTGCTGTAGATGTTTTCGCCGCCGGAGATGATCATGTCCTTGGCGCGATCAACAATGAAGACGTAGCCTTCCTCGTCCCAGGTAGCGATATCGCCAGTCCACATCCAGTCACCGCGTATGGTCTGTTCCGTGAGGTCCGGTCGGCGCCAGTAACCTAGCATATTGGCTTCGGAGCGCACTGTGATCTCGCCGGCGGTCTGTCCATCTCTGGGAACGGGCTCGCCTTCAGGGTTAACGACACGGATCTCTGAAACGAAGCCTTCGCGGCCGCAGGATCCAAGCCGCTCGGGATGATCACCGGTCACGGCGCGTTGGTGATCCTCCTGTGACAGGAAAGTCATCGTCATCCCCTCTGTTTGACCGTAGCCCTGAATCATGGTGCAGGGAAAAGCCTTCAGCGCGCCTTCCACCACCGAGCGCGGCATAGGGCCACCGCCATATTGAAAGTTCCGCAGGCTGCTGAGGTCGTATTTTTCAAAACCTTCGACCGCCATCATCCAGTTGATCATGGTGGTAATGCCCAAAAACGCCGAAACGCGTTCCTGCTGAATCACTTCCAGTGCCAATTTGGCGTCAAAGTTGATCAACACCACCGGGCAGCCGTGAGCCATGTAATTCATTGCGAGTGCGACCGGAATGTGGAACATCTGCCCGGTGAGCATGTACACGTCGGTAGGTACGATCCGCTCCGCAATGGATTGATTCAGCATGCCCATATAGAGCGAGTGGTGAGAGTGCAGGGCACCTTTGGACTCGCCTGTTGTGCCGCCGGTGTAGAGAATAAGCACAGGGTCATCGCCGGTGACCCCGGCAGACGCTGCGGGTTCGGCGTCGCTGGCCCTAGCGATCAATTGCTCGTAGTCGCA
Organism: Luminiphilus sp.; assembly: GCA_965658485.1. GTDB lineage: Bacteria > Pseudomonadota > Gammaproteobacteria > Pseudomonadales > Halieaceae > Luminiphilus. Next base: position 30,880 of record CBFHSJ010000003.1, on the reverse strand, counting down.
GTCAGCGGCAGTGGTGAAGATCAACGTTGCTGGGGTGCTTGTGGCCTTGGCGAGACTGCCAGTGAGCTCGGCATATTCCTCGGAGCCAATCAGCACGGCGGGCTCGCCGTCCTCAAGAATTCGCGCCATCTCTGGCTCGCTCAGCCGCCAGTTGAGCGGCTGGGCAATCAGACCGCAGCGCGCGCAGGCATAGAACACCTCCATGTACTGGATGCAATTCTTGGAGAGGATGGCGACGCGATCGCCCTTGTTAAGTTTGAGTTCGTCGAAGAACGCATTGGCGAGTCGCCGAATGCGTTGATCTAGGGCGCCGAAGCTCATGCGCCGGTCATTGGGGATATCGATCAGCGCCTCGCGCTCAGGGTCGAGCAGCGCCGTTTTGGCAGGAATGCGACCGAGATTCATGGCAGAGATTCAGTAGGCGCTGTCGAGATCAATGTGACGTCGGGTGATTTTCCACTCGCCATCGATTTGCCCGACCTGATCGCGGTACACCCCGGTGGTCAACAGCTTGGTTTCCGCGTTCTCGGTAGCAAACAGAGTCAGGTATGAGGTGACCGCCAGCGACGCTCCGGACGCATCGAACATGACGTTGGTGATGTCATGTCGGCGCACATCGGTCTGGCTCGCCTTGGCGCCTCGGTAGAGCTCCATGATGCTGTCACGACCCTCAAACGGCCCGACCAGGTCCCCCCCGGCGATCTGCATGCTCATCACGGCATCGGGCGCAAAACTGGCCGCGAGGTCATCGAGGTGACCCTCGTCGTAGTAATAGGCCATTCGGTTCAACAGTTCAGAGATGGCGGAGCGCTCTTCGGCTGACGGCATGGTTAGGGTCCTCTCGAGACAAAATCGTTATGGTTATGGGTGCGCGCGGAGCGCATTCACTTGTTCCGAACAAGTCTTCGCACTTTAGGCTATCAGGGTGGTGGGGATCAACAGACAGCGCCGGATCTGACGTGAGAAGCGAACAGGTTTATTGATAGACAATGGCTCAGAAGAACGGGAAGAAAGAAGAACGGGACAACAGCCTAGCTCTAGTCTGAACCGAGGGGTATGCTCAGTTTGACCCCGTGAGCCTCGAGCATTGCGTTGGGCACCGGGCAATCCATCACCCTTGCCATTCCTTTGGCTTATTGAGCATTCCGTTCAGTCAAGATGACCCATATTTGGGCTCACTTGCCCGACGCTTGCAGCGCACTAGCGAGATTGACGAGGTCGAGCTTAGCACTCCGGTCCCCGAGAATTAAATTAGCGCAGGGGTTATCTGCAAAAGTCCCGAGGTTTTTGAGGCGCCGAGAGTGCTACATTTTGAATCTGAAACAGCGATTGGTGAAAGGATGCACAAGAAGTACTCGCTCGTTATCGGACTATTTTATGTCTTGCTCACGGCCTGCGGTGGGGGTGGCGGTGGTGGCAGTAGCAACACGCCGCCTCCTGCGCCTCCGATCGCAGGCGATGGCGACCCGAGCGGAGATAGCTCAGGTAATACCGGGGACTTAGATACCTGCGACGTGCCTTTACAAATTGATTTTGTCGAGGCGGTCACAGACAGCTGGTACCTCTGGTACGACGAGATGGCCGAGGTCGACAAGGCGGACTATGAGTCTGCCCAGGCGTATCTGGATGCGCGGCTGGCGCCCTTGATCGATGACGGGCGGGATCGCGGCTTCTCCTACATGACCACGATCACTGAAGACGAGACCAATATCAGCTCGGGTGCCTATGTCGGGTTTGGTTTTCGCTCTGACTCAACATCCCGAGGCTTGTTTATTATCGATGTTTTCGAGAGCGGGCCCGCCTGGGCAGCGGGCGTTAGGCGCGGGATGGAGCTTTTGGCTGTCGATACGGGTGACGGATTCGAGACGCTCGCGCAACTGAGTGAACGCGAGGCATCCAACGAGGAGATCTTTGGTTCCAGAGAGGTGGGCGTCGAGCGGGGTTTTCGTTTCAGCCAGAACGGTACACAGGTCGAGTTCTCTATTGCGAAAGAGGAACTGGCGCCCCCTGCGCTAGCCGGTGAGCCTTTGCTGATCGAGCGCTCGGGCCTCCCACCGGTCGGCTATTTGCACCTTCGGCAATTTATTGACGCGGCACTTACTCCGGAAGACGGCTTCTCCTCTCTCGCAGATGCCACGACCTTGTTTAAAGAGGCGAACGTGACAGATCTGATTATCGATATGCGCTACAACGGCGGTGGTTTGTTGAGAGTGGCCGACACCATGATGGACCTGCTGGCTGGTATGACGGCAGCCGGTGAGCCCTCCTTCAAGATTCAGGTGAATGACCAGCACCCCGAATTCAACGAAGATCGGGATTATTGGGGCCTTTTTGACGAGCTTCCAGATACGTTCTCTCCCATTCGGATCGCCTTCATTACCTCGCGCTCCACGGCCTCTGCCAGCGAGCTCGTCATCAATGGTCTCAATCCTCACATCGAGGTGGTGATGGTGGGCGGCAATACCTATGGCAAGCAGGTGGGGCAGGGTCGCTGGGACTTGCACGAGTTGGTGGAGGGTCTTGAGCGGGAAAATTGCGATGTGGCCTTGAGACTCACTGCATTTGAGATTGTGAATGGTGAGAACGAGGGCGGCTATCATCAGGTGGGTCTCGACGGCTCTGGTCGTTTCACCCTTTGCGTCGCCGAGGACGATATCTCAAATCCTTTTGGAGACCCGAAGGAGGCCTCGGTCGCGACCGCGCTTGATTGGTTCGGTGCCGGCTCCTGCCCGTCCTCGGCCTCGGGCAACCGAAATGGTGTGATGGCTAATCAGCGCGTCGCGTTGCCAGCCTGGTTGGAAGCGGAATATATTCCTGAGCGTGTCGACGCAAACCTGCGCTAGGTCGAGTTATGTATCCCCGGCTAGTTGGGACAGTGAATCAGTGAGGTCAATATCACCATGAATGACAGTGTGAGCTCCGGCGAGCTCTTTTTGAATATTGTGAGCAGTCGGCGTTCGATGCGGGACTTTAAGCCCGACTCGGTTCCGCAAGACATCATCGCATCGGTTTTTGGCGGCGCCCAGCGGGCCCCCAGTAACTGCAATACTCAGCCCTGGTTTGTGCACGTGGTCACGGGCGAGACGCTGGAGCAACTGAGGACTGAGCTGCCTGCTAAATTTGCAGCGGGCGAGATTGCGCTCGACTTCCCTTACGACGGCCAATACGAGGGAGTCTATAGGGACCGCCAGTATGCCTCGGCGACAGCGCTTTACGATTCACTCGGTATCGCGCGTGAGCAAAAGGCTGAGCGTAACGCCTGGTTCATGCGCAACTTCAGTTTTTTTGATGCACCCGCGGTGGCTTTTTTTACCTTGCCCACGGGCTTTGGTCTGCGCGAGGCCTGTGACCTGGGAATGTTCGCGCAAACCGTGATGCTCGGGCTGACAGCGCATGGCTTGGGATCCTGCCCGCAAACTTCACTGGCCTTCCTTTCCAATGTGATTCGACCGACGCTGGGTCTCGGCAACCATGAGCAGCTTATGTTTGGCATGAGCTTTGGTTACCCCACCGAGGCCGCGGTGAATGAGGTGCGCACGGATCGGGCGGCGCTAGAGGACGTGGTGACCTTCCATTCCTGATTGCCCTTGTTCAGTGCCTTGGCGCGGACATGAACTCGGTCACGTTCAGGTTGAAGCCCGACAGCGCGTTGAAGTGCAGCGGCGCCGACATTAACTTCAAATCGCTGAGCCCAAGATGTTTCAGAATTTGCGCGCCGGTGCCGATCAGGCGGTAATTCTGGGGAGGCGCGGGCCGCTGCTCGGCGTGGAGGAGCTGATCCAGATCTTCGAGAATAGTGGCCGGCGTCTCAGCGCCCCCCAGCACCACCACCACGCCTCTGCCGGCAGCTGCGATGTGGCTCATCGCGGCCCTGTAAGACCATCCAGGCGCGCTCGAAGCGTCGAGCTGGGTGCCAAGCAGGTCGCGCAGGGTATTTACCGGCTGCACTCGCACCGGCACAGCACCCGGCTGACTGAGATCGCCAAGGCTGAGCGCAAAGTGCAGCATGTCGTCGATCAAGTCTCGGAAGGTATGAAGCGTAAAGGGCCCCCACTCGGTGTGGATCGACTCGGCACTGTGGAGCTCAATCGATTGCTCATGCAGTGAGCGGTACTCAATCAGATCGGCGATGGTGCCCATGTTAATTCCGTGCGCTTGGGCAAAGATCTCGAGCTCTGGCCGGCGCGCCATGGTGCCGTCGGGGTTCATAATCTCCACAATCACCGCTGCCGGTGACAGGCCTGCCATCCTCGCCAGATCGACACCGGCTTCGGTATGACCTGCGCGCTTTAGTACGCCGCCGGGTTTTGCCACGAGCGGGAATATATGTCCGGGCTGACGAATGTCTTTGGGGGTGGCGTTGTCTGCCACCGCCTGCAAGATCGTATGCGAGCGTTGCGCGGCGCTGACGCCGGGGCCGACCTGCTCGGTAGCGTCGATCGACACGGTGAAATTGGTCTCATGCTGGGAGCGGTTATCGCGAACCATCAACGGCAGGTTCAGCTGCCTTGCCCGCTCTGGTGTAATCGGCATGCAGATCAAGCCGCAGGCTTCCGAGGCAAAGAAATTGATGATTTCCGGCGTGGCTTTCTCGGCCGCGATTATTAAGTCGCCTTCATTCTCACGATCCTCATCATCCATCAGGATGACCATGCGGCCAGCGCTGATGTCATCGAGCAGTGTGGGAATGTCAGACAGCATCGTCAGGCGCTCGGTTAGGAAACGAGTTCAATCGCGACCGCGGTGGCTTCACCGCCGCCGATACACAGCGCAGCAACACCGCGCTGCTTGCCGTAGCGTTCTAGTGCATGCATCAGGGTCACGATGATCCGAGAGCCGGTTGAACCGATCGGATGGCCTTGCGCGCAGGCGCCGCCATGGACGTTGACGCAGGCGGGATCGAGATCCAGCGCGTGCGTTGTCAGCATGGTGACCATCGCGAAAGCTTCATTGATCTCCCACAGATCGACGTCAGAAGCGGACCAGCCTGCCTTGGCTAGCACCTTCTCTGCGGCGCCGATGGGTGCGAGTGTGAACTCCTCCGGTGCCAGGCTGTTCCGGGCATGCGCTACGACGCGGGCGCGCGGCTTAAGGCCATGGCTCGCGACGGCATCTTCGCTGGCCAGCAGCAGGGCACTGGCGCCATCGGAGATCGAACTAGAATTAGCCGGTGTGATGGTGCCGCCCTCGGCAAACGCGGGCCGGAGCTGCGGAATTTTCTCGAGGTTGGCTTTATGAGGCTGTTCGTCCACTAACACCGTATGCTCACCGCGCCGGGTGGTGATGGTGACAGGCGCTATTTCCCGGGCGTTAAGACCCTCATCAATCGCACGTTGTGCGCGCGTAAGACTCTCAATGGCAAAGGCATCCATGCCCTCGCGTGTCAGACCGTGTGCATCAGCGGTTTTTTGCGCAAAGGTGCCCATGGCGGCCCCGGTATACGCGTCCTCGAGGCCATCGATAAACATGTGATCAAACAGCTTGGTGTGTCCGAGCCGCTGGCCCTTGCGCCCGCTCATCAGAATCTGCGGCGCGTTCGACATGCTCTCAAGCCCGCCGCTGAGCACGAGCTGGTTTGTACCGGCGGCGATACTGTCGATGCCAAAAATGGTGGCCTGCATGCCGCTGCCGCAGGCCTTATTAATTGTGACCGCGCCAGTGGTGCTCGGAATACCCGCCGCGAGCATGGCTTGCCGTGCTGGGCACTGCTTAAGCCCCGCCGGTAGCACGCAGCCCATGAATACCTCATCAACTGCCTTGGGTGACACGCCGGCGCGCTCAAGCGTGGCGGCAATCGCGGTGGTGCCCAATTCATTGGCAGTGGCGTCAGCAAGGTCGCCCAACAATCCGCCCATCGGCGTGCGGGCACCGTCAACAATCAGTACATCTGACATGGCGGAGTTCTCAACAGATACGGGGCCGCGCATTTAGCCCGAACTGTGACCGCCCTGCAAGTTCAAAGGGTGCTGGCCTTTGCCGCAAACGACTTGTCGCGCACGGCGGTGCGAAATGCAGAGGGTGTCACCCCGGTTTGCTCGCGGAACATGCGGCTGAAATGCGAGGCATCATTGAGGCCCACTGCCACCCCCACCTCAGTGATGGAGAGATTTGTGCGGCGCAGAAGTGCCTGTGCCTCATCGAGCCTGCGCTGTTGCAGGTACTGGCCGATAGAGACGCCGGTGGCGGATTTGAAGCGTCTGATCAGTGTCCGCGGGCTGACGCCTAACTGCGCGGCCAGCGCGGTCATAGCGGGGGCGGCGCGCAGGTCTCGGTTTAGCTCGGTTTGCACGTCGGCAATGAGTTCATCGTGGTGCAGATCCTTTGGTGCACCGACCGGAGAGGGGGAAAAGCGCTGTCGAATTTCCGGTGAAAACTGATTCTCGATATAGCGCGCTACCCGAGGTGAGAACAGCTCACCACAGAGATACACCATCAGGTCAGCCACCGAGTTCACGCTGCTCACACAAAACACATTTTCAGACTGGGTGATCAGTTGACGGCGCTCCAGCTTCACCCGGGGGTAGCGATGCGCAAAGGTGTCGAACCACTGCCAGTGAGTGGTCATTGTCCTGCCTGTCATGCGCCCGGTCTCTGCCAGCAGAAAGCTGCCTGAGCCGACACTGATCGTAAGGCCCCCCGCACTGACGTATTGGTCAATGACTGCCATCTGCTCCGGTTGGCGGCGGAGCACTCGCTGCGGCTGCCTCCAGATGGCGGGCACAATCAATAGGTCGGGCTGTGTGAGCTCGCTGAGTGGCGTGGTCTCCAGCGTGAGTCCACTCTGGATTGTGATTGGACCGCCGGCCTGGCTGAAGCAACCAATATTGAGTCGTTGCCGGTCCGCGCGACCGAGTGCCTGTGCCGCACCGGTCAGAATCTCGAGCGGCAGCGTGAGCGAAGAGGCCAACATGTCCTCGTGGGTCAGTGCCGCGATGCAAAAAAGTGGCCCCGTATTTGGCGCAATTAACATAATATCTGGCGTTATACGCATAGAAATAACCCGTGTCGAGTATACACTGTGTGGCTTTCGCGGGTTCTTCCGCAGCCCGCGATCCTTAACAAGGTGGAGAACCCATGCTCAGACTGCCCGTCATGGTTGCTGCAGGCGGTATCAATAGCGCTGGCCGCACGTCCCGGCGGCACGCTTACCGGCGAATGATCTGGGATCACCTGTCGGCCACTGATCGGGCCGGGACCAAGGCCGCGCTGGCACAGATGATGGGCTCGGCCCATACCGATACGCTGCTCGAGCACACGCTGGTGCGCGAAATCGAAAAGGACTGGTTTGATCATCGCGCGGTGCCTTGGCACCGGCGAGCACAGGTGAGCGCTGATCAAGCCAAGGGGCTCTTCGACTACAACCCGGGTGGCATTGCTGACGGTGAAGTCGTCGGCGGGCAGATATCGCGCAAAGATGACAAACGTGTTCGAGTGGCGCTTCAACCCGAGTCCGACGTGTTGCTGCCCAGCACCCGTCAGTTCGACGTGAGCAGTGCCGGGCAGTTACCAACCGGGTTCAATCCAGGGGAGCTCTACCCCTCGCGTAATCATCCCCGCGCGGTACAGATGACCGTGTTTGCCATGTCGGATGCGCTCGCGGACCTAGGGATGGATTGGGCTACGCTGGCCGGTAAGGTACCCGCGGAAGCCGTGAGCGTTTATATCTCCAGTGCTATGGGTCAGCTCGATGATGCAGCATCGGGCGGCATGCTGCGGGCGCGTCTGCAGGGGCGCCGCGTCAGTTCCAAACAGTGCCCCTTCGGTTTTGCTGAGATGCCGGGTGACTTTGTCAGCGCTTACGTGTTGGGCACTATGAGCGCGACTGGGCCCGCGCTCGGCGCCTGCGCCACTTTTCTTTACAACCTGCGCCTGGGTATTTCCGATATTCGCAGCGGGCGTTCACGCATTGCGTTCGTAGGCGCAGCGGAAGCGCCTGTGAATGTCGAGGTGATGGATGGTTATGTCGCCATGGGCGCGCTGGCCACCGACAAAGGGCTTCGGCAACTTGATGGTCTTGCCGAGGGTGAGCAGGTGGACAACCGCAGAGCCTGTCGCCCCTTTGGCGAGAACTGCGGCTTTACTATGGCAGAGTCAGCGCAGGTGGTGATCCTTATGGATGACGCGCTGGCGCTCGAACTGGGCGCCCCCATCCTTGCCGGCGCGCCGTTTGTCAGCGTGCGTGCTGATGGTGCCAAGAAGTCGATTTCTGGCCCGGGCGCGGGCAACTACCTGACCGTGGCAGAGTCCATGGCCATACTGCGGAATATCCTGGGTGACGAGCGGCTCAAGCATCGCGGCATGGTTCAGGCGCACGGCACAGGGACGCCCCAGAACCGTGTCACGGAATCAACCTTGCTCAATAAGGTCGCGAAGGCGTTTGGTGTATCGGAGTGGCCGGTTGCGGCGATAAAGAGCTACGTGGGCCACTCACTCGGCGCGGCGGCAGGCGATCAACTCACGGCGACGCTCGGTATTTGGCAACACGGGATGATTCCCCGCATCCACACGGTGGATGCGCTGGCCGATGACGTGGTGACCGATCGGCTCAGCTTTGCGCTCACCGAGCAGGACAGCTCAGAGCGGGATTACGCGCTGATCAACAGCAAGGGGTTCGGCGGCAACAACGCAACCGCTGCGCTATTGAGCCCGATTACCACGGAACGCATGCTGGCGCGTGCGCACGGTGAAGCTGAGATGGCCGCGTGGCGGGAACGTCGCGAGGCAGTGGAGGCGGCGCAGGCCGCGACAGAAGTCGAACGCATCGGCGGCAACTGGGCACCCAGCTATCATTTCGACGAGGGCGTCCTCACCGATACTGATGTCACCGTGACATCTGATTCGATCGCCTTTGCCGGCCAGACCATCTCACTCAACGGGCGCGTGCCAGAGGGTTGGCAGATCGACTGAAGCCAGACATTTGCTACGCTAGCCCCGCTGCCATGAAAGCGCCGCTGCTATGAGGAAGAAGTACTGATATGTCCACCCTCGACACCTTGCTCAATCGCAACTCCCACCCCCGTCTGACCGAACCGGGTCCCGATACCGCTCAGCTAGAGACGATTCTGCAGGCCGCTTTGCGTGCGCCAGATCACGGGCGGCTGCGACCGTGGCGTTTTGTGGTGATTAGCGGGGATCGCCGCGCGGCGTTGGGGGAATGCTTTAAGCGGAGTCTCCAACTGAAAGGCGTCACCGATGAGGCTCAGTTAACGAAGGCTATCAATGCACCATCGCGTGCACCACTGGTGCTCGCCGGGCTGCTGCATGCTGTGGATCATGAAAAAATATCCCGCGACGAGCAGGGCCACGCAGTGGCGGCGTCCCTCCATGCGGCGCAGCTGGCGGCGGATGCCCTTGGCTTTGGCTGTGTTTGGCGCACGGGTGGCTATGCCACCGACCCTCATATTGTCGAGTCGCTCGGGGGTGACTCCGGTGATCAGGTGATCGGGTTCCTCTACATCGGCACCCGTGACGGCCCGAGTAAGCTGCTCCCAGAGGAACCGCTTGAATCCCTGGTCAGCTACTTTTAAATTGCGCCCACATTCAGGGGGCGTGTCGGCACCATGTTAAGAAAACCTTGGCTGCATTTTTTGCTACTGGGACTGATGTTGTTCGTCGGTGGTCAGTGGCTTTTCCCTGAGCCCAAGCCGGTGTTGGGTCCTCCCAACCCTGAGCGGCTCAGAGCCATGGTGGAGAATTACACCCGGTTGGCCCCCGATGGTGCCAGTCCCGAATTGCTCGAGCGATTCATTGACACCGAGCTACGCGACGAGCTGCTGTTTCGGGAAGCACTCAATCGCGATCTCCAGTACCGCGACGCCGCGGTCGAACAACGGATCATCCGAAACATGCGCTTTCTCGATGCGAATACCGCCGCCACTGACCGTGAGCTGATAGAGCAGGGCTATGCGCTGCGGCTTCACCTTACCGACGAGGTCATTCGCAGGCGCCTGGTGCAGATCATGGAGCGGCTGATTGTTGCCACTCGATCCAGCCCAGCGCCGAGTGCTGAGGCGGTGGCGACACGTTATCAGCAAGACCTCGACAGCTGGCGTGAGCCCGCGCGGTATACCTTCAGCCACGTATTTCTCTCGGCTGACCGTGTGGCAGAGATGCCGGCATTGATGGCGCAGATCAATGCCGATGACCTGAGCCCCGACGCGGCGCGATTACTCGGCGCACCGTTTTTGTCAGGCTATGCGTTCCGCCGCCAGAGCCCTGAGCAGATGACCCGTGTGTTCGGTGCCGAGTTCGCCGAACAGGTCAGTGCCACTGAGGTCCAGGCCGGTGCATGGATTGGGCCGGTGTCTTCGGTCTTTGGCCAGCACTATGTCTATATCGAGGCGTTCGAGCCGTCGCGCACGCTGGCGCTGGAAGAGGTGAGCGTGCGCATCGAGCGGGATTTAGTCCGCGAAGGAGAAGAGCAGGCCGTTGTCGATTGGGTGGAGGGGACGATGGCGGGCTATGAGGTACGGCGCTCATGAGGGTGTGGCTGATACTGTGTAGCTTACTGATCGCGACCGACGCCGCCGCGCACCGGTTCGCGCCTTCGTTACTCGAGGTGACGCAGCTTTCCGAAACGGCCTTCAACGCCACCTGGAAAACGCCTCTACAAAAGGTCTCGGCGACACCGATTGAGCCGCGCTTCCCCGCCTCCTGTGAGATCACCTCAGCTTCACCCTGGATTCAGGAGGGCACCGGAGAGCTCAAGCAGATTCAACTTGAATGTCCGATGGGCTTGGTTGGGGAGACCGTGTCGGTCACGGGATTGGGGCAAAATCAGTCCTCTGCGCTGCTACGCATCGCTTTGGCGGACGATATTTTTCATCAGGCTGTGTTTACCGCTACCGAGCCTGGCTTTGTGGTGCCCCAGGAAGGCTCTGCCGGCACGGTGGCCCTCGACTACACCTGGCTCGGCGCCGAGCATATCTGGGCGGGGCCCGATCACCTTCTGTTTGTCATGGGGCTCTTATTGCTCGTGGGCTGGAACCGGCGCCTCCTTTATACGGTCACGGCGTTTACGCTGGGGCATAGCGTGACCCTCGCCATGGTCACGCTAGGACTCTTCGACTACCCGGTCTCTTTGGTAGAGTTCATGATCGCTCTGTCGATTTATGTGCTGGCGGTGGAGCTGGCTCGGGGGTCGGCGGGCGCCTTGTGGCGGCAACCCTGGTGGCTGGCGGGTGGCTTTGGGTTGTTGCACGGCATGGGCTTTGCGGGCGCGCTGGCCGAAACCGGTCTGCCGCAATCAAACGTGCCGTTGGCGCTGCTGTTCTTCAATGTGGGTATCGAGCTGGGTCAGCTTGCTTTTATTGCACTACTGGTTTTGTTGGCGGCCCTCGGCGGTCGCTTGGTTGGCGAGCGAGTTGCGGCGCTGAGACCGTTGCCGGTTTACGTGCTTGGCGGACTATCAGCGATGTGGTGTATTGAGCGAGGGCTGGAAGTGCTGGCCTGATCAGGGGTTACCCGGCCAATTTTTCATCGTAATGATCGGATGAAAGGCTAGAGCAATACCCTCGTCGATGTGATTTTCGTTTTCCAGCACATCGCGGCGACGCACAAAAGCAGTGCCGCTGCGGGTATCCACCGCATCGGTGACGTCCATACCGCCTTCGCCTGAGAAGATGCGATCGAGCTCCATGTTGAACCAAGCGATTCGCATGGTGGCGGCTGCGACGGGTCGAGACCAGTCAAACTCCGCGGTGACGCCACTGCCAGCGCCCTGAACGGCGGGCTTTCGTGTGACGCCGTCAAAACGTGTCACGCGGTTGAGCCCCTGCTCGTAGTAGACGTCTTTCTCGATGATGTCGGTGAAGACAATGCTGCCGATGTCGGTTTGATCGCGCAGCTGGTCACGCACTGCCTGCACAATCTGGATAAACGATTTTTGATTGACCCGGCCGGTGGTGGGGTCAATAGGATCGCCATATATCAGTACCGCATTGTTCCAACGCTGCGAAAACTCGCGCTGAGCACGAACCTCGTACCCTGCGTCTTCGAGATATTCCTTTACCCGCGAGTCGACAAAGCTCTCGCGCTTTTCCAAATAGTTGCGCGACGGCCCACCAAGGTTCACGCTGGCGATCACCACGACATTACTGTCGAGCTGGTCAAATAACTGATCTGCAAAGATATTGGTCGGCGTGGTCGGGTTGTAGCCCCCGCCCACCGTTGCGGAACCGCACGCGACAAGCGCCGCCAGCACCAGTGCGGCGACCATCACGCGCCAAAAAGAGCGCGCTAGGCTGGCCATCTCATAAGAGACGAGGAGGAGGGAGTCGCGGTTGAGCATGGTGTGATTCCTAATAACTGGAGCGCGTATGCTAACAAAGGAGCAGAGCAGATGAACAATGTCCTTTATGCGCGGACCTCTGGGCAGGGTCCTGACGTTATTTTGCTGCATGGGCTTTTTGGTCAGGGCGGTAACTTGCGCAGTGTGGCCCGGGTACTAGAGACGGATTTTCGCGTGCACTGTTTGGATTTGCCCGATCACGGCCGCTCGCCCTGGCTCGCAGAGGCGTCTTTGGCGAGCTATGCCGCGGCAATGTGTGACTGGATGGATCAGCACGAGCTAGCATCGGCCCACATTCTGGGCCACTCGCTGGGTGGCAAGGTGGCGATGGAGTTGGCGCTGACTGAGCCGGGGCGGGCAGATACGTTAGTAGTGGCAGATATAGCGCCGGTGACGTATGCCGAGCACCACCAAGTGATCCTAGATGCCCTGCAGCAGGTGGCGGCCCGAGGGTGTCAAATAAGAGCGGAAGCTGAGGCGCTACTGGGCGAGATTATCGACGACCCGGGCATGGTGGGTTATTTGTTGATGAGCCTGGAACGCGGCGCCGGCGGTGAGGTGTACCAGTGGCGCTTCAACTTAGCGGGTTTGGCCGACGCCTATGGCCGACTGCGCGAGGCGCCTTCTTCTGAGGCGGCGCCGTTTCAGGGGCGCACCCTGTTCCTGAAGGGTAGCGAGTCCGCTTACATCCAGACATCGCACGAGCTGGAGATTCGAAGCCGCTTTCCCAGCAGTCAGATCGTTACGGTGCATGAGGCCGGGCATTGGCTTCATATCGACCAGCCGGACCAATTCAATGGGGCAGTGCAGGCGTTTTTGCTCGCAGAGGCGGGCTAAGCAGGCGCTTTCAGGACGGGCTTTGGCGGGTGAGCCGTGGTGGGCGGTGTTAAACTGATCCGAACCTATTCCAGATTGATCAAAAGTGTCCACAGATTCTGTGGATAACTCTTTGGATAATTTGTTTAATCAAGCCTTCAGGCCCGAAGAGCCGTCCGGATCAGCGAATTGGTCAATTTTTGATCAACCCGTTATACACAATTAAAAACAATGAGTTACAGCACATCCGTAAGCAGTGATGTGCGGTGTGTCACATAAATCCCATAAAAACTTCATCGACGGAGGGCGTGTGTATAACCACTCGGAGGCGGGTACTACAGAACCGCGATAACACGCAACCCCCTTTCAGTACTTTTTCGGCCTCGAGGGCGAAAAATTTTCAGTCGCCGCGGTAGCGACATCCTGCGTCACAGGTTTCGCGGACCTCTACCTCAATGAGCTCGGGCAATGCAGGCTTTAGCCGAGACCAAATCCAGCGACAGAGATTTTCGCTAGTGGGGTTCTCAAGCCCTTCGATGTCATTAAGGTAGTGATGGTCCAGCTGCTCCATCAGGGGTTCAAAGGACTGATTTATCACATCGAAATCCATGACCCAGCCGGTCTCAGGATCGACTTCGCCCTCGATAGTGATTCGGATGTGATAGGAGTGGCCGTGCAGACGCGCACATTTATGGCCCTCCGGGACTTTGGGTAGAAGGTGCGCCGCTTCAAAGCGAAAGTCTGTGTAGAGCTCCATCGCAGGATCTCGCGTCGGGGGTGAAAATTTTCGCCGCGATTTTACACGCTATGCGTGCCGCTGAAATGCCTGAGAACGACGCGCCAAGGGCCAGAAAGCGCATTGACAGTGGGGGCGCGATCCCTATAATGCCGTGCTCTGGTTTGGGGTGATTAGCTCAGCTGGGAGAGCATCTGCCTTACAAGCAGAGGGTCGGCGGTTCGATCCCGTCATCACCCACCACCCTCTCTATTGGAGACGGGTCCAAGCCACAACCGATGCAGCTGCTGCATTGTCTACCTGGAGCGGTAGTTCAGTTGGTTAGAATACCGGCCTGTCACGCCGGGGGTCGCGGGTTCGAGTCCCGTCCGCTCCGCCATTTCCCTAAGCCTTCTCGTCCTCTATCGCGACGAGTTCGTCAACAGTCCGCAACGCCATCAAAAGGTCACGATCATTTCTGCAGCGTGACCATCTGCACAGTTGTGTAATGACTTCAGTTTTCAGGTGTGCGAGTTCTGCCGCGAGCAATCTCTCGCGTAAATCGTTTGAGTTCATGGTGTCCCCCGCCGCGAGCGATCGCAGTCTTTATTTTTCTCATCATAGATTAACGCACTGACTAAAGTAATGCGATTGACGTGAACTATTCAGTGTGAGGGCTCTTGCGCCGATGGAGCTGTAACACCCCGTCAATCTCCAAAGCGATAGGCTGCCTCAAGCGCGCACCAATGTGATTGCTCCAATAAGGATGAATCCCGCTCCAGCAATATAGTTGAGATACTTCTCGTTGATGAACTCTGACATAAGAGTACCGGCGATGACCCCTATGACGGTGGCAACCACGAGTGCCGCAGACGCGCCCAAGAATACGGTCCACTTGCTGACTGCTTTGTCAGCCGCAAACAGCATCGTCGCAAGCTGCGTTTTGTCGCCCAGTTCTGCGACAAATACCGCTGCGAATACGGTGAAAAAGACTTTCAGTTCCATGTTGAAGGCGATTTCTTAAGACCTCAATTACGCTCAAATATACTCCCAAAACAGAACAAGGAGCGAATACTGACCCCTAGCCATGCGATGGGGCCCCAAAACCTCTAACCTTTGGCCATGGATTACAGTCAATTCAAAGCCTTGCAGGCGATACTTTTTTTCGGCCTGCCGGTCATCTGGTGTATTTGGCAACTCATCGCACTGAGGCGGGCTTCTGGTGATGAAGACGTACCTCAGCGTGAGGAGCGTGTTACTCTGGAACCTGAGGCCTCCGCGGCTGACGAGATCGGCTAAGGTTTGAGAGTTAGAAAGGCCCGTTGAGGTATTGCGATGGCAAAAAATAGCAGTTTGATTCCAGCCCTGTTGGCTGGCCCTATCGTTGTCGGCATAGCGTATGGTGTGAGCGCGTTGTTGACTGGCGGCGATGCGGCGAGTGGCACCGCTGATACAGGTATGTCTATGGCTTACGGACTGTTGTTTTGGATTGGCGCGCCAATCGCATTCGTAGCCGTCTTGCCGCTCCTCGCTGGCATGATTAAGGTCTTCACCAAGTCCTAGCGAAGCTTAGTCGAGTCGCCGGCAAACGCCTGTGGCCGTCCCGCCTTGGTAAGATCTGTTCAGGTCTGAGATCGATAGGGATTCATTTTGTTGGTAATTCGCCAGGCACAGGTCAGCGATTTTCCGCGCATTTTGGACATCAACGCGACCGAAGAAGAGAAGACCAGCCGAATTGATTTAGCCAGAATTACCCAGCTGGATCTCTGGTCGGACTATCACAGGGTCGCGGTGATGGATGAAGAGGTCATTGGCTTTTTGCTGGTGATGAGTGAGTTATCAGATTACGACGGCGAAAACTTTCGCTGGTTTGTGGAGCGATACGGCTGTTTCCTTTATATCGATCGGATCGTTATCGATCGGACTTTCGGGAGACGCGGCGTCGGGAATGCGCTCTATAGCGATCTGATCAAGTTCGCAGCGACTCAGAGCTGTTCCATGCTGTGTTGTGAAATCAACGTGCTGCCGCCTAACCCTGTATCGCATGCCTTTCATGCGGGCTTTGGTTTTCACGAGGTGGGGCGTAGCGCAGATGCCAAAGCGTCTAAAGTCGTGTCCTACCAGTTGGCAGAGGTAAGCGCTTGCGCGGCGACTGTCATCTCGGAGAAGTAAAGCGAGGAGGTCTGCTAGAGAGCCGCGATATGAAGACGATTTTTGTAGCCTCTTTGCTATGTCTGTTGGCGGGGCCCCTTCACGCTCGCGCTGATGCCACGATTTCAGATAGCAACGGTTTAAGTCTCCTAAACCGAATAGATTACTCCCCGACTTTGACGACCTCTGGCCAACCGACTGAGGCCGAAATGGCGCTGATCGCAGCGGCGGGTTACGACCGGGTCATTTTTCTAGCATTTACTAACCACCCCAAGGCAGTCGCTCATGAGGACGACATCGCGAGAGGTTTGGGGCTTCAGTTCATTCACATACCGATCGCATGGGAATCTCCTAGCCTTGGGGATTTCGCCGCCTTCGCTGCGGTGATGAAAACGTTCGGCAGCGGCAGGACGCTGGTGCACTGCGAGGTGAACTTCAGGGCGTCCGTTTTTGGTTTCCTTTATCAGGTCCTTTACGAGGGGGCTGATGTGGACGACGCGATGTCACTAATGCAGTCGATATGGGTGCCTAACAACACGTGGGAGGCTTTTATTAAGCGCGTTATGAACGATAAAGGACTCGACTATCCGGCGCTCTAGCATCTGAGCGGCCATCCTTAAAAGTTGCCACTGCGAGAGAAGGCCCTAAAGGTTCTATCTTTTGCAAACGCGTTGCTTTAATTTCAGTAGCGTTAATTTCGGAAACCAATGAGGAAGAGAGTGATGACGAAGCTTTATGTGGGTTTGATGGCGGTCGTCCTGGCGACAATGTCCGCCCATGCGGCCGATGAGCCGATTGTGATCGGCGATATAACGATGCCCGCTGTACAGAGCAGCACCGCATTTCAGCAGGTACAAAAGAAGCTGGGCAAGTGGGAAGGCAAGATGACTCAGGGCCTGACCGGTGCGGTCATTGACGTCTCCTACGAGTGGAAGCTGACCTCCGGGGGCAACACCATCACCGAGACGCTGGTTGAAGACGGCGTGGAAATGCTTACCACCTATAGCGACGATAATGGCGAGCTGGTGGTAAAACATTACTGCGCGCTAGGAACTCAGCCGGTCTTCAGTGTCAGTAGTGTGTCAGATACCGAGTTGGCTCTGGCACTTGACGAATCAGGCAATGATCTTCACGCAGAGCACGAGAGCTTT
The DNA here is from genome assembly GCA_965658485.1 of Luminiphilus sp. GTDB lineage: Bacteria > Pseudomonadota > Gammaproteobacteria > Pseudomonadales > Halieaceae > Luminiphilus. The sequence goes on along the minus strand of CBFHSJ010000003.1, from coordinate 13,758 downwards.
GTGACGTCGATGAAGTGGACTATGCAAGACGACGACAGTAACTCCATGCTCTTCAAGAATACGGTCATGCTAAATGGTGAGTTGACTGAAAACGCGGCGCTGCTCACTAGAGTGGAGTAGGTCGCCGCAATCCCCTGATGTCCCACTGGACCTCAGGGGATCCAGCTAGGATCTTGGCTGAAGGCCTGATCGACTTCGTGATGCATGCTGAAGCCGATTGTAATGGTGCGTCGATTTACGACGGTATCGAAGTCTTCGCTGCCAAGCTTTCCGCGCAATCCGCAGCTCCTGTCTGTAATGCCAGAGGCGCACACCAGCAGTATTAGCGTGATAATCTATTGGCTTTCGTCTTTCGCCGGGCATGAAACGGCGTCTGAGGTCGACTGTTTATGGACTTGCGATATCAGCAGCAAGACTGCGACCTAACCCTCCGGGAGGGTGTCGCCGAGTACCACGCGTATCTTGATGCCATCGACAGAAAGGCTATGGTCGATCGCCCAGATTCTCGTTTAATCCTTGAGCACGACGCGACGCATGTGATCTTTGGTATGGACACCTCTTTGGAGCAGGAGGCCGGTCTCGATACCTGGCTGATTTTTGGATGCCAATACCAGTGGCGATACCTGCGCGGTTATGGCCAGCTCTCCGAGATCAAGGCCCTGTACAAGGCGCTCGTCAAGGAAAACGGCTGGTGGTTGTTTCCCAAGCTTTACTGGAAATGCCTGGGTTTACAGTGGCGGATTATCCGGCGTACCCGGCGCATGACCCATAAGTGGCCCTTTCAGTTCCCCGAGGAATGGCTGGATCAGTCTGTGACTGCGTTAAGAGCGCAGCACGGCATCAGCATTCTGACGCCGGAAGAGCGTGCCACGGGCGAGTTGTTGGAGTGGAGCGGGCAGTACTGATCCCTCGCTAGGGGGCTCGTTTCAGAGTGGCGTGTAGGCGCCAGCGCTATTGGCCTGCCCTAATTGAAAAATAGGCCTGGCACGCATAAGTTGGGGCTTTGGAGGCTATCGCAGTGCCGCTTGAGAACGGCAAAGTCAAAATACTCAATGTCGCCTCTCGAACCATGCCTTAATAGCGGATAGCGGCTTGACCTCAAGCACCACTGACGTACATTGACAGGCGTTCCCGCTGAATCGGCGGGCCGCTAAAAAGCATAACAAGGAGGTGAATCCATGATCACCGTACTCAAGAAGTCAGGGCTGCTGTGCGTGATGCTGCTGGCTGCTTTCGCGCAATCGGTCGTAGCGGAAGATCTTCGTATCATTGGCGAGGATAAAAGCTTTGTCGCGACCCTGCCTTCCGGTGAGACCATCACCATTACCCGTCAGATGACGGACTGCGCCAAAAACAAAGGCTGGTTGCAGCCGCTGGTCCCCGAGCCGGGCATCGTGCCGGTGACAGAAATCGAGGTGCTGAACGCCATCAGCGATCCCGGCACGATCCTGGTCGATATGCGCACCGAGGAATGGTTCCTCGACGCTACTATTCCCGGCTCCGTCAACATTCCCTATACCGAAGTGGCCATGCGTATGGGCGAGCTTGGGTGTAGCAAGAGTGACGCGGGTTGGGACTGCAGCAACGCCTCGAACGTGGTTGGCTTTTGTAATGGCCCGGTCTGCCCTCAGAGTCCCACCGCAATGAAGGCGATGATTCGCGACGGCTTCCCCGCTGAGAAAATCCACTACTATCGCGGAGGAATGCTCGACTGGGACGCGTTGGGGCTGACCACTGTGGAGGGCGACTTCGCGTTCTGATTGAACCTCCGCGCTCCGGTCATTGATGAACCCCGGGGGTTGCTACTCAGCGCCGCCCGGATGACCGGGAGAGCGGTTTGCTAACTACGTTAGATTGGTGGGTGATCGGGACCTATCTGTTACTCAGGTTGGCCTGCACATTGAAGGGTTGTGATACCGCCATGCCATTGAGCATGTGATCGTCAGCAAAGGTGGCGGGAGAGGCGAACATCGCCAAAAGCATGGCGCCGAGCCATGCGGGTCTAAAAACAGTCATTATTCTTCCCCAGGTGGTTGAGTGTATGCGCGCTTCCCCCAAGCAAAGGGGTACTCGACACAGTCGAAGTTATCAAAAAGAAAACGCACCGCCGTGAATCTTTTATGACTCCCACCGTTGCAAAAATGCAACGACCTGCTCTGGCGGTTAAAGATACGGTCGGCTGTCCGGCCTGACTAACCAGTAGAAGACGCCGCCGCTGGCGACGATGGCGGCAGAAATCAGCGCTTCTAGCGGGCGCTGCAACACCACATACGTGAGCGTCCAGCCTGTGATTCCCAGGAAGATCAGCGGCGTGATGGGATACAACGTCACGCGAAAGGGGCGGGGCAGGTGGGGTTGCCGCCACCGAAGGATAAATAAGCCCAATACGGTGGCGAAGGTATTGAGCGCCATGGTGGCGCCTGAAAACACCAGAATTTGTTCGAAGGACGCCGTCCACAGAAAGGCCAGTGCCGTTCCGGATTGAAGCAGGATGGCAGTGACCGGAATGCCATCCCGATTCTCGCGGGCCAGCGGTGCAAACCGCGGGTAATCCTGCCCGATGCGATGCAACACCCGTGGACCCGCCAAAATCATGGCGCTGATGGTGGAAACGAGCAGCATAGCGAGCAGGAGCCCCATAAATGTGCCCAGCTGCGGGCCAAAGGCAAACTCGGCCGCGATAACCCCAACCTCTACCTTACCCACCATAGCATCCATGGGGGCAACGGAGAGAAAGACGAAGTTCAGCAGGCAATACAGTGCCGCCACGACCGCTGTGCTGATGCTCAGCACCCTCGGTAGGCTCCGCTGCGGGGCCGCGAGTTCACCGCTGATATAGGTGGCGGCGTTCCAACCAGAGTAGGCGTAGTTCACATAGATCAGCGACACAGCGAAGGCGCCGCTGCCCAGCAAGGTCGTGGCCTCACTGTCCCAGGCAAATCGGGTTTGCTGTTGGGCAGGACTGAGGATGAGCGCAGCCATCGAGAACAGCATGATGAGCAGCAGCTTGAGGAGCGTGAAGCCAGTTTGTGTGCCCCCACTGTGACGGTGGTTGCTACAGTGGGCCGCTGTGAGCGCGACGATCGCGATGGTGGCCAGCCACAGTGGGTCCACGCTCAAGCCGCTTGAGTTGAGGTAGCTGCCAAAGGTCAACGCGGCCAATGCGGTGGGGGCGGCGAATCCGACCGTTGCCGACACCCAACCGGAGATAAACCCCGCGCAGGGATGGAAGATCTCGGTTAAAAAATGATACTCACCGCCTGAGCGAGGCAGGGCGGCACCCAGCTCGGCATAGCTCAGTGCGCCGCAAAGTGCGGAGACCCCGCCCACCAGCCAGAGCATCATGATCACCGGCGCGGATTGAATGTCGATCAGCTGAAAACCGAGGCTGGTGAACACCCCGGTGCCGATCATATTGGCGATGACCACGGCCGCGGCGACTTTTGGGGAGTAGTGTGACAGGGTGAATCCTCAGGCGACGCGGCCCAATCGGGGCGAGGTCTAAAGTATTGCGCCGATCAGCCAGAAAGTCCCCATACCAGCGATCAGGGCGAGTATATGGTTACCCGTGGTTTTGGCGGCGAATGCCGCGCAAACCAGGCCAAGTAGTTCAGGCAGGCCAGCGGCAAGCTCTCCCTCAGGCGTTGTGAGCATTGAGATCACTAATGCCGCCATGACGGTGGGTGCAACGTATTCCAGCGCGCGCAGTAGCAGCGGCGGAAAAGCGTAGCGCGCCAGCGCAAAAATAAAAAAAGCCCGCATGGTGTAGGAGCCAATACCCGTAAGGACAATGGCTAATGCGATCATGTCGATTGCCTCCGAGTGGCGAACAACATAATGCAGACACTAAAGATCACCGCGATCAAGATGCCGGCGCGATTAGGCAATGCCGCCAGTAGGTAGGTTATGCCGAGGGCTATCACCGCCGCGGCCAACTTGTCCCGCCGGTCACTCGCCGCCATCATCAAGCTGACAAAGAGCACAGGCGCCGCGAATTCCACGCCCCATTCCGGGGGGATTGCGGGTCCCAAAACCACCCCAAGCGCAGTCGAAGCCATCCACAACGACCAAAACGTGAAGCCTGCGCCCAGGAAATATCGCCGGAAGGCGACGGGGTCATCGATGCGTTTAATCTGGCTGAGCACAAATACCTGGTCGATCAGCACATAAGCCCCCACCCAGCGGAACCAGCCTGGTTGGTTTTGGAACCGGGGCGCCAGCGTCACCGAGTAGAGCATGTGCCGCGCGCCCACGATCAACGCGGCGCTCACCGCTGCCGCAACAGAGGCCCCCTCACCGATGAGCGTAAACAAGGTCACCTGAATGGCGCCGCCAAAAATAATGGGCGAGGACGACCAGCCGAGCCACTCGGGAATGCCGGCTTCCGCCACCACTACCCCAAAAACAAAGGCGAATGGCAACGCCGGGATGAACAGGGGCAATGCGTCAAGAGAGCCTTGTATGGCGGGGCGAACAGCGGCGGTATTCATGGCGTCGCTAATATACCCGATCGGCGGCAAAGGCGCGGGGCAAGCTGTTTGGCAGGGATTAAGCCGACACAATCTGTCACCTTTTGCGCTCTTTGTGCTTTGATATCTTGTCCCAGCCCCCCTAGCATCGGGGTTTAGCAGAACGTCGCTAGGGCCGGTATGGCAGGGTTCAATGCCTCTGTTCTTGAGGCAATTGGCAACACACCCATTGTAGAACTCAACCGCTATGGCGCTGAGGTGCCCCCCCTGTTGCTCGCCAAACTCGAGTTCACCAATCCCGGGGGTAGCATGAAAGACCGCGCTGCTCTCGGCATGATCGAGTGGGCAGAGCGGGAGCACCAGCTCAGCCCCGGCGCGGAAATCATTATCTCAACCTCCGGTAACCTCGGCATCGGCATCGGCATCGGCATCGGCATGGCGATGACCTGTGCAGTGCAGGGCTACCATCTGATTTGTCTGGTTGACCCCAAGCTCAACCCCTCCACTGAACGCAGCTTGGAACTTCTGGGTGCAGAGCTGGTGAAGGTCGATGAGCGGGATCAGACCGGCGGCTACCATCTGACTCGCCTCAAAAGACTCGAGACGTTGCAGGCGGAACGGCCTAACGCCATTTACCTAGACCAGTATGACTCTCCGGCAGCGATTGAGGCGCACCGGATTTCCACCGGGCGGGAAATCCTCGAACAGATGGACGGCCGCCTAGATGCCATGATCATGGTTGCCGGCACCGTTGGCAGTTCTATGGGCGTCGCCCGCTGGTTGCGCGAGCATTCTCCCGCCACCCGGATTTGGCTGGTGGATGAGGTGGGTTCGCTTGCGCTGCCTTGCAGTCAGGCGCCCGAAAGTGATGGCGGGCGGCATTAGCATCCCATCGGTGTAAGCGGCACCCCAAGTGGGCTCCGGGCCTGGTTGTTTCAATCGGGTCTGGCCTTGATGCGCAAAAAGCGTCGCGTCCAGACTGACTGGAAGATGGGGTCCAGCCAACGGTAGAGGCGCCCCGAGACCACCACCGGTTTTCCTGCTTCAACGCCCCTGATCGCATCGCGGACCACAACGTCAGCGTTGTACCAGAGCCACTTTGCCATGCTGTTTTTCATGTCCGTGAGCCCTGCTGTCTCGTGAAAGTCGGTGTGTGTGAAGCCAGGACACAGCGCCGAGACATGCACGCCCTGGGTGGCGACCGTCAGATTAAGCTCCTCGGAGAGCGCCACCAAATAGGCTTTTGCCGGCCCGTAATTACAGCCCCCGGAGCGTGGCACGCGTGCGGCCACAGACGCCACATTGATGACGCGCCCGTAACCCCGTTCTGCCATACTCGGAATCATGCGGTGACACAGATCCGCTACCGATAACATCATGAGCTGGAAGAAAGTGTGTTGCGCCGTCCAATCACGATCTTTGAGTAAATCCGGGCCGGCGACGCCGGCATTGTTTATGAGCCAGCTGACTTGCCAGCCAGCGGACAAGCAGGCGCTGCTAATCTGCGCCCCCGCATCTGGCTTGCTCAGATCCGCAACAATCAGTTGGCAGTCGACGCTATAGGCCGCGCGAAGTTCGCCAGCGATGGTGTTCAGTCTATCCTCACGCCGGGCAACTAAAATAAGATTGTGTCCGGCTGCCGCCAGTTGTCGTGCAAACTCGGCGCCCAATCCGGCTGAGGCGCCGGTGATGAGTGCGTAGTCATTGCGTTGTTTAGTGTTGTTCATGGGTACTCACATGGATGCTGAACAGCGTGCTTAGCCCTGTGGATTTCGTATTGGGCGTTCAGAGTGTCATTGACCAGCTGTGGAGTCGGATTTTCCAGGCGCCGCTGTCGTCCTTGGCCACCACGTCGATGTAGTGAGAGGTAGTCGACTCTCCTTGCAGTGCTCCCTCGGGCAGATCGGCATCTGCACTGGCATCAACGATGCGACGAATGGTGTAGTCGTACTCAACAACCGCTGCGTCGCCCATCATGGTGATGTTGTGCGGAGTGTCGATGGTGATTTCATAGCGCGCTGTCTCAAAGACCGGCCCCAGAAAATTACGATAATTGTCTCGCCCGTCCAGACCCAGTACGCCCGGAGGCCGCAGGCTCACGTCAGGGTGTAGGCCGCCTACGTATCCGTCAATGTCACCGCCCTCCACCGCGCGGATCCATCCCTGATAGAGCGCCAGGATTTCTTCATGATCGCTGCCAGCGTGGCCAACAGATGAGAGCAGCGAGGTCGTAGCGAAGGTCATGGCTAAAAGAGCGGCGAGAAATGAGGTTCGAATTGCAGACATGGTGTTGTTCTTCCTTGTTATGAGTTTTTGTAAGCGCACTGCCTTGCCTTGGATTGTGTTGACATCGAGCTGGGCGCGCAAGTGAAGTTATATCCCGCAGGCTAGGCGGATAAACCCAGTGTTTGCAGGTAAGCAGTCGCACTCACGTCTCGATGATAGGCGCTGACCGCCTCAGTCAACATCTGTGATTGGGAAGGCTTTGCCAGCACCGACAGCAGGGCGCTAGCGAGGGTGTCACTGTCGCCCATTGCCACTAGGGGTGCGAGGCGACCGGCGTCGAGCAGTTCCCGTGGCCCGCTCGGGCAATCTGTGCTGACTACTGGAATGCCAAGCGCCATGGCCTCGGTCAGGGTGTTGGGGGAGCCCTCCCAGCGAGATGACAGGGCAAAAACAGAAGCCTTGCTCATCCAGGCCCAGGGATTGTTTTGAAAGCCGGGCAGTGCAATGTGCTCATCAACACCCAGTGCGGTGGCCTGAGCAATTAGCTCACTGCGAAGTCCGCCGTCGCCTAAGATAATCAACCGGGCTTCCTGCTGCGATCGGACTTTGGCAAATGCCGCGATCAGCGTCGCAAAATCTTTTTGTTCGGTCAGGCGGCCAACCCCCATGATCACAGGGACACGGTTATCCGGGGATAACCAGGGGTGCTCGACCGGCTCGGTGGCGGAAGCGAGCATTTCGGGTGTGATGGTGGGATTGCGCACCACTGTGACACGGGCTTCGCTCATGCCGGTAATGTCCAGCACGTCTTCTGCCACGCCCTGCGAGACGGCGATCAGTTTTTCGAGTTTGGGGTAGTGCTTGCGCATGGCCCGGTACCAGCGCTGGCGCCGCCGTGATGACTTATTTTCCAGCGCGGCCGAGATGGTCGTGCCAATGCGGCCTGAGATGGGCGTGTCGGTTCTCGCGAGTTGCCGTGCTCTAAGGGCGGCCAAAATGCCCCTGTGCTTAATAGCAAGGAGCGCGTCGGGGCGCTGTCGCTTGAGATAGCGTGAGACCTCCCAAACGCTAGTCAGTGAATGCCGAGCGCGCAAGGCGATAATATTGGCAGAGTCAGGGAGCCTGTCCACGTAGGGTCCGCGGGCCTTGATCAACAGCACATCAAGGTCGATCGGCGCGTCGACCAGCGACTCACAGAGGTTGGCGATCATGCGCTCGACGCCGCCCTGTCCGGAGAAGGAAACCAGAATCGCCAGTTTTGGCCGCGTCACGCTACATCGCCCATGCAAAGACCCTTGCAGGTTAGCACAGGGGCGTTGGCCGAAGATGCCGTCTCGGGAGCCACAGCTCAGACTTGCCTTGCATATTCGACAGGCTCGTTGGGACGGCTTGGTGAGGTGGGGTCGCGCGCTTACACTGCGATGGGCCTAGCAATGGGCCTACTACTAGCAAGGGGCCTGCTAGATGTGCCGAGATGGGCGGGAGAGTCAGTCGGTGTTCAGTAGCCAGTATCCAGGGAGTTCTTTTTAAATGTGCGGGATCTTAGGATTTGCCGCGAGTGGACAGCTGCAGACTGAGCGGCTTCCGCTCGCCATGGCGGCGCTTCAGCACCGTGGACCGGATGGCCAGGGCGAATCAATCGAAGGGCAGGTAGCGCTCGGTCACACGCGGCTGTCTATTATCGATCTCGAGGGTGGCGCACAGCCTTTGCGAACCCCTTGTGGCCGCTATGTACTTGTCGCTAACGGTGAAATTTATAACCACGTGGAGCTCCGGCAGGAGCTCTCGGCGCTTGGTGCCCAGTTCCTCACGGGCTCGGATTGTGAGGTGATTCTGCAGGGCTACGCGCTTTGGGGTCGGGACGTGCTCCAGCGCGTCGAGGGCATGTATGCCCTCGCACTGCAGGATATTCAGCGGGGCGAAGTGTTGCTCGCGCGGGATCCGCTGGGCATGAAGCCGCT
>CBFHSJ010000003.1:0-5003 GCA_965658485.1 Luminiphilus sp. | reverse complement strand
CTATTGGACTGAATCGGCAGATGGCGTGCGCTTCGCCTCAGAGTTGAAGGCCCTGCTTGCGCTTTTGCCTTCAACCCCGGATCTTAATCCGCTCGCCATACGCCAATACATTGAGGCGCAGCACCCGCTCTCCGACAACACGCCATTTAAGGGTATCAAGCGCGTGTTGGCAGGGGAGGCCGTGCTGATTCGTGACGGCTGCTGCGTTGAGCAATGGCGCCACTGGCGCGCGGAGCAGATCGAGGGAGTGATCGAGTCAGACCCGGTCTCCGCGCTCGATGACTTAATGGAGACGGTCTTCACCCAGCACCAGAGATCTGACGTGCCCATCGGTCTATTTCTGTCTGGCGGCGTCGACTCAACGATCCTGCTGGGTTTAATGCGTCGTTACGGCATGCAGGACATCCACACCTTTTCACTGGGTTTCCCCGACTCGTCGGTGGGTGATGAGCTGGACGTCGCAACGAGTTTGGCCACCCATTTCGGTACCCATCACCGGGTAATCACGCCCGGGGCGGATGACATGTTGTCGCGACTGCCACAGGTCGTCTGGGCGGCAGATGATCTGATGCGTGACCCCGCGAGTCTGCCGACGCTGCTGCTAGCCGAAGAGGCCAGTCAGTCGATGAAAGTGGTGTTCTCGGGCGAGGGCGGCGATGAGAGTTTTGCCGGCTATGGCCGTTATCGCACCGGGGCGGTGGAGCGCTTGTTTAAAAGTATCGCGTTCCCAGGCACGGGCGGCTTTCGTTCACGGGGAGATCTCCGTGGTGGCGCAGCGCGACAGCTGCTTGGCGACAAATTGACGCAGGTTGGCCGAGCCTGGCGAGGCGAACTCATAGAAAGTTGGCGGTCGTATCCCGCTGCCTGGACGCCGCTGCAGAAGATGCAGGCGTTGGATCTACAGCACGCCCTGCCGGATAACCTGTTGGTCAAGGCCGATCGGATGCTGATGGCGCACGGCGTGGAGGGGAGAATGCCCTTTGTAGACCGGCGGGTGGTGTCTTGGGGGTTGGCTGCCGCAGATGCACTGAAGTGTGATCGTCGTGAGGGGAAAAAGATATTAAAGAGGTGGGCAAGTGGCTTTATGCCTGATGAGCATTTTGCCGCAAAGAAACGCGGCTTCTACGTGCCGGTCAATGATTGGTGGCGTGGAGATCGCCTCGAGGTATTGGGGCGTGTGCTCACCGATAACGAGTCGATACGGGAATGGTTCAAGCCCGCTGGAGTGGAGGCCCTGCTCGCTGAGCAACGCAGATCGCAGCGCGCGGGAAGACAACTGATGACTTTATTGCAGTTTGCGTTGTGGCATCGCTTTTTCGTGGAGTCAGTCACGCCCGCGCTGCCGGAGGTGACTGACCCCCTCGCCATGCTCTCTCGCTAGCCCCGCCACATGACAGACCGCAGTGAAAAAGGGCAGCGGTTTGCGCCGGTGATCGCTGGGCGGTCGCACCATGCAGCCGCTATACTCCATAGGTCGGGTATACGTCTGATTCACCAGTGATCAACCGGTCTTTCGGCGACCCAAGTTCCATGAGCCAATTTCCCTAATGCGGAGTGAAGGATGTCTGATCGAGTTGCCATAACTGTCTCGTCACACATAGCCCATGTGATGTTGACTCGCGCCGACAAAATGAATGCCCTGGACCCGGCGATGTTCGAGGCCATCTGCGCCGCGATTGATGAGCTGAGCGCTATGCCTGATCTCCGCGTTGTGGTGGTGTCTGGCGAGGGGCGAGGCTTTTGCGCCGGACTGGATCTCTCAAATTTTAGCGACGACAGCGACCCTATGGACCTGATGCCCCGGACTCATGGGTTGGCCAACTTGCCACAGCAGATCGCCTGGGGTTGGCGAACATTGCCTGTTCCGGTTATCGCTGCGGCCCATGGCGTCGCGATCGGGGGCGGGCTCAATATCATTTCCGGCGCCGACATCAAAATCATCCACCCGGAGACGCGCTGCGCGGTGATGGAGATGCGCTGGGGCCTGTTGCCCGACATGGCTGGTTATCCGCTATGGCGGGGCAATGTGCGCGACGACGTATTGCGAAAGCTGGTTTACACCAATGCCGAGTTCAGCGGTGCGGAGGCTTGCGAGTTGGGCTTTGCCACGGAAACCGCCGATGAACCCCTCACTCGGGCCATGTCGCTGGCAGAGGAAATTGCAGGCAAAAACCCTCATGCCATTCGCGCCGCGAAGCGTCTCTCCAATGCGTTGGCAGCCAGCACAGATGAGGCGCTGTTGCTGGCCGAATCAGCGGAGCAGACCGAAATCATTGGCAAGCCCAACCAGATCGAGGCGGTCATGTCTCAAATGGAGGGCAGGCTGGCGGCCTATCCGGACAGTCCCTGATCTCCCTCTGAAGCAACCTTAAAGTGAGCATTCTATGAGCGACACAAGTCCCCGGACCCATCACCGGGTCTGCCACCTTTGCGAGGCGATGTGTGGATTGGTGATTCAAACCGAGGGCGGCAAAGTCACGGACATCCGGGGTGATAAGGACGATCCACTGAGCCGCGGTCATGTTTGCCCCAAAGCAGTCGCGCTCCAGGATATTCACGAGGACCCGGATCGCCTGCGCAAGCCAATGAAACGGATCCGCACGGCACCCGGCGAGTACCAACACGTGGAGATCGAGTGGTCTGAGGCGCTGGATTTAGCCGCTAACGCGTTGGCCTCGACAATCGAAAAGCAGGGGGTCGATGCCGTCGGCGCCTACTTTGGTAATCCCTCGGTCCACAATTACGGCATGCTGACGCATCAACGGAACCTGTTTCGGCATATTCGCACACGCAATCGTTTTTCCGCGACGTCGGTTGACCAGCTGCCGCATCACCTGGTGTCGCTATGGTGTTTCGGGCACATGCTTCTGCACCCGATCCCCGACGTGGACCGCACCCACTACTTTTTGATGCTGGGTGCCAATCCCCTGGCGTCCAATGGCAGTATCTGGACGGTACCCGATGTGCGTCAGCGACTGAAGGATCTTAAAAGCCGGGGTGGCAAGCTAGTCGTCGTCGACCCACGGCGCACCGAGACCGCCGAATTGGCGAGTGAGCATTTGTTCATTCGACCGGGTACCGACGCGGCGTTTCTGCTGGCGATGATTCACGTGCTGTTTCGCGACGACCTCGTCGCACCGGGACCACTGGCTACCTTTACGGATGGGTTGGCTGAGGTGGCGGGCGCGGTGAGTCGTTTGAGCCCTGACTGGGCTTCTGCGCTGACCGGTATCGCTGCCGGGGATATCGAGCGTATTGCGCATGAACTGGCGCAAGCGGAGGCTGGCATTTGCTACGGCAGGATGGGGGTCAGCACGCAGGCCTATGGCGCACTCTGCCAGTGGGCGATTCAGGTGATTAACGTGGCAACCGGGCACCTCGACAAGCCGGGTGGCAGTTTGTTCACGCGCCCCGCGATGGATCAGGTGGTGAACACGAACCCCGGTGGTTTCGGGCGCTTTGCCTCCCGCAGGCGGGGCCTGCCGGAGTTCAATTACGAGCTCCCTGCGGCCACCTTAGTCGATGAAATTCGCACAGAGGGAGAGGGTCAGATCCGCTTGATGTTTACCGGAGCGGGTAACCCGGTGCTTTCCACGCCAAATGGTCGGGCGTTGGATGAGGCACTGGAAGAGTTGGATTTCATGATCTCTGTCGACCCCGCGCTCAACGAAACCACGCGGCATGCCGATGTGATCTTGCCGCCCACCTCACCGTTGGAGCACGACCACTACGATATCGCCTTCCACAATCTGGCGATTCGCAACACGGCGCGTTATAGCCCTGCGGTGTTCGACAAGCCCGAGGGCGCGATGCACGACTGGGAGATCTTTAGTGAATTGGGTGAGCGCGTAGCGGCGCGACTGAATCTAGAGCCCATGTCTACTTATCCACCCGACCGCATGGTGGACGCGGCTCTGAGAAGTGGCCCCTATGGCGAACATACGGAGTGGCAGCTGAGTATCGACAAGTTGAAAGCCCACCCCTCGGGCATTGATCTGGGTCCGTTGGAGCCGTCGTGTCCCGAGCGTCTGCAGACGCCCAATCAACGTATTCAGCTGGCGATACCCGAAGTGCTGGCTGATATCGAGCGCTTTGTGCAAGACACCGAAGTCGCGGGCGACCACTACCGCCTGATTGGACGGCGGCACGTGCGAGACAACAATTCCTGGATGCACAATCATCACCGATTGATGAAGGGTAAGCCGCGTTGTCAGTTGCTTATGCACCCCGATGACGTTGCCAAGGAGGGTTGGCAGTCAGGTATGGTCGTCACCATTGAGAGTCGGGTGGGTGCAATCGATGCCGAACTGGCGGCGTCTGACGAAATGATGCCGGGTGTGGTCAGTTTGCCGCACGGTTACGGCCATGGCCTGGCGGGTACGCGGGGCGAGGTCGCGAGTCGCCATGCTGGGGTCAGTTGCAACGACATTACCGATGAGCAGTTTGTTGATCGGTTATCCGGAAATGCGGCGGTCAACGGCGTCTCCGTGCGACTCAGCGCGGCCGCGGCCTGAGCCGCCGAGGGCGAGATGCGGTGAGCGGCAAACGGATACCGACAACCCAGATCGACAGCGGCCGAAAATTTACTAACGACCGCGGCATGTCGGTGATCAAGGATGGCATCAAGGCGTCGTCGAGTGATACCGAGCGACTGGCCAAGCCGGAATGGTTACGCATGCGCGTGCAGAGTAGCCCGAAATTTGACGCGGTGCGGAGCATCGTTCATGAGCACGGGTTGGCCACGGTCTGCGAGGAGGCTAAGTGCCCCAACATTGGCGAGTGCTGGAGTGCCGGTACCGCCACGATCATGTTGATGGGCGATGTCTGCACACGCGCCTGCCGGTTCTGCTCGGTCAATACGGGTAACCCCAAGGGCTGGCTGGATCCGCAAGAACCGCAGAATACGGCAGAGGCCGTCCAATTGATGGGCCTGAAATATGTGGTGCTGACCTCGGTGAATCGTGATGATCTGCCCGATGGCGGCGCGGGGCATTACGCCAACG
>CBFHSJ010000002.1:25669-46368 GCA_965658485.1 Luminiphilus sp. | reverse complement strand
GCCTCATCACATTGTTTCACCAGGTCGATGTTATTCGGCCAATCGTTATTCCATCGCTCGTCGACCTTGGTCACGGCCATGCCGCCTGAGCAATTGGCAGAAAACGTTCCCAGCTTGAGTTTATTTTCGTTGAACATCGGTGCCGAAGTGTTGTGCATGAGCGTTCCTCTTTGGCCAACGGTTGAAGAGCGATGCGATTGCCAACATTTTAAGCTTAAAGCTTACCGCTGGGATAGAGTGGGTCGGGAGAGTTGTGTGATAGCGCTAATCGCGATACTGCCGCTCGCCGCTGCTCGCGGGCGCACAGATAAACCCCACAGATGAGGGAGAGGCAACAATGGATTACTTTGAGGATTTTTCGGTCAACCAGCGACTTACCTTTGCTTGCTACACGGTGACCCGCGACGAGATCGTTGGGTTCGCTGCTCAGTATGATCCGCAAGCTTTTCACACTGATGAGAGTCATCCACTGAGCTTGGAGTTGGGCGGCATTATGGCCAGTGGTTGGCATACCGCTGCGATTTTTATGCGCCTTGCGGTCGATGCTTACCTTGGTAAGGCCGCGGTGCTGACGTCCCCTGGCGTCGACGAGTTGCGATGGTTAGCGCCGGTCAGGGGGGGAGATGTGATCAGTGGCGAGGCAATCGTTGAGCAAGCGAGACTGTCTGCTTCGAAGCCCGATCGTGGGATATTGACAACGAGTGTGCGCTTGTGGAATCAGCAAAAAGTTGATGTGCTTAAGATGACGACCCACGCGTTCGTGCGGGTACGCCCGCATGCCTAATGGATGTCTCTGCTCAAAGCTGAGCGAACTATGAGACTATGCTCTACTTGACGGCAGTCGCTTCAATCTCGACCAGCGCCTCGTCTTCTATCAGGGCTGAAACCTCTAACACAGACATCGCGGGGAAATGCTTACCCATGACTTCCCGGTAAGTGCGTCCTACCTCGCCAAGATCCGCGAGGTACTGTTGACGATCTGTGACGTACCAGGTCATTCGGGTAACGTGCTCGGGTCCTGCTCCAGCGCTTCTTAGAACGGTAACCACATTTTCTAGGGCCTGTCGGAACTGGCCAAGAAAGTCGTGGTGCTCAAAGATCTCATCTTTGTTCCAGCCAATCTGGCCCCCGCAAAAGATCATGGAACCGGCCTCAGCGATGACACCGTTGGCGTAACCCTTAGGACGGTTCCAGCCTTCAGGCAGCAAGGTCTTGTGCATTCCGAGTTCCCGGTTTGTAATGACGATAGGAGCATTATATTTTATACTTAAAATATCTACCAGATGGCGAAAACATGTCCTAAGAGCAGCCCAACCGCTACAAAGGGGTTTGCGGTTGGGCAACAATCAGGAGAAGACAGATGACAAATGCGGTGTTGATGGATTTGGCGGTGGGGCTGGCCAGCGGTGCGGTCAAAGTGTTGGACCTGAGTGTGACCCTCTCAGCCGATACGCCCATTCTGGAATTGCCTGAAGAGTTCGGTTGGGGCAAGTCCTGGCCGTTTTCGAAAGAGGAAATCTCCCGTTACGACGACCGTGGACCCGCGTGGTATTGGAACAATATCAAGTGCGGTGAGCACACCGGCACACATTTTGACGCGCCGGTGCATTGGGTAACGGGGCAGGATCTTCCGGACAACGCAACCGATACGCTACCTCCGGAGCGGTTTATCGGCCCCGCCGTAGTCATCGACGCTGTTGCCGAGGCGGAGAACGACCCCGACTTTTTAATGTCGCTCGATTTTTTGAAATCCTGGGAGTCGGAAAATGGAACAATTCCTGACGGCGCTTGGGTGCTATACCGCACCGATTGGTCCAAAAAAGAATCCAAAGAGGCTTACCTCAATAAAGATGAGGCCGGTGGCCACACGCCGGGCTGGGATCCCGAAACGGTGGCTTTCTTAGCCCAAGAGCGAAATATCATTGGGGTGGGGGTCGAGACTGTGGGTACGGATGCCGGTCAGGCGGCAGGTCAGGACCCCATGTTTCCCTGCCATAACCTGATGCACGGCGCCAATAAATGTGGGTTGGCGAGTCTCCGCAACCTCGATCAGCTCCCTACAACCGGTGCTATTCTGATCGCAGCGCCCCTGAAAATTGAGCAGGGATCCGGCAGTCCGTGTCGCGTCATCGCGCTGGTCCCACAGGGCTAATGCAGGACTAGTCCGTTGGCTGAACGATCCTTCACTGAGGAAGTCAAAAAGCTCCGCGCCGGGGAAGGTGAGGTGTTTAAGGGTGAGGGTATTCTCGCCATCACCAAGGCATTGCTTCAGTCCGGCGTTTCCTATGTGGGCGGCTATCAGGGATCTCCAATATCGCACTTGATGGATGTGCTCAACGACGCACAGGATATCCTCGGCGATTTAGGCGTCCACTTCGAAGCGAACGGCTCCGAAGCCACTGCGGCTGCGATGCTGTCGGCGTCTATTAACTATCCGTTGCGCGGCGCCGTGACCTGGAAGTCGACAGTGGGCACCAACGTTGCGTCTGACGCGCTGTCAAATCTTGCCTCCTCCGGGGTGACCGGTGGTGCCATGGTGATCGTGGGTGAGGATTACGGTGAGGGCTCAAGCATCATGCAGGAGCGCAGCTATGCGTTCGCCATGAAAGCGCAGATGTGGCTCCTGGATCCGCGACCCAATTTGCCCAGTATTGTCGACATGGTGGGAAAGGGCTTCGAGCTGTCTGAAGCCTCGAATACGCCGATTTTTTACATGATGCGTATCCGTGGTTGTCACGTTACGGGTGAGTTTATTGCTCGGGATAATGTGGCCCCCGAGTACCATAGTCAGGCTCCCGTAACCCCGAATCGCGAGCCAGAGAAAATTATTCTGCCGCCCTTTGTGTATCAGCAGGAGCGAGAAAAAATCGCTGAACGGCTGCCGGCGGCCATTCGCTTTATCGAGGAGCATGCGCTCAATGAGATTTTCCCTGGGCGATATGATTCGGTCGGGATTATCACCTGCGGTGGCTCCTACAATACGGTGATTCGCGCTTTGCAGCGGCAAGGACTGGCCGACGTATATGGCGAGACCGATATCCCCATTTACTGTCTTAACGTGGCATACCCGCTGATTCCGGATGAGCTCGTCCAGTTTTGTGCTGGTAAAGAGCAGGTTCTGGTTCTGGAGGAGGGACAGCCGGAGTATATCGAGCAAGGGATTCAGACCGTTTTGCGTCGGCAGGACGTGCAAACGCGCGTCTATGGCAAGGACATCATGCCCATGGCGGGGGAGTACACGGGCCAGGTCATGCTGGAGGGTATTACCCGGTTTATTAGCGAGGCATCGCGGGAAGATATTCCTCTGAAGCTGTCGCTGGAGGGGGTACTGGGCACCGAGACCCCGGTGTCAGATGACGATATCAAGCGACTGATGGCAGAGTTGCCGCCTCGACCTGCGGGTTTGTGCACGGGATGCCCCGAACGTCCGTTGTTCTCGGCTATCAAACAGCTGCAAGAAGAGATGGGGCCTTTTCACATTTCCTCAGATATTGGATGTCATTCTTTTGCCACCGCTGCGCCCTTTAATCTGGGTAATACCATCATGGGCTATGGTCTCTCATTGGCGAGCTCTTCGGGGATGCGCCACGCGCTGCCACACAAGGCGATCAGCATCATGGGGGACGGTGGTTTCTGGCATAACGGCCTGACGAGCGGCGTGACCAGTGCGGTGTTCAATGAACATGACGGCCTACTCATTGTGATCGACAACGGCTACTCAGCTGCTACCGGTGGGCAGGACATTCCATCATTGGTAGAGCCCAATCTCATCGCTACTACCCTGGATTCCAGTCAACCTAAACGTGACAGCTGGCAGACTATCGAGGATGCCTGCCGTGGCGCCGGGGTGAAATGGATTCGGACTGTGAGCACGTACAACATAGTCGCCATGAAGGAGACCCTGCGCTCGGCCCTGACGACCGATGCTCCCGGGCTTAAGGTGGTGGTGGCGGAAGGCGAATGTATGTTGAACCGCCAGCGCCGGGTCAAGCCGCTGATCCGGCAGGCAGTATCTGAAGGCCGGCGCGTGAAGCGCGCCCGCTTTTATATCGATCCGGAGACGTGTACTGGCGATCATGGCTGTATCCGCCTGTCGGGCTGCCCCTCTTTGACTATCAGGGAGAATCCCGACCCTCTGCGCTCGGATCCCGTGTCCTACGTTGACAACAGCTGTGTCGGTTGCGGCGTCTGCGGCACCAATGCGCACTCTGCAGTGCTTTGCCCCTCGTTCTCCCGCGTCGAGCTTGTTGACAATCCCAGTGCTTGGGACCGGCTGCTCAATGCGACCCGCGCTCGCGTTCGCGAGTGGTGGCGAATTCGTGATCGGAAGCGTATGGCGCAACGGCAGTTCTGATGTCCCGAGGCGATCGGACCATCAATATGGTGATCGCCGCCCTTGGTGGTGAGGGCGGCGGGGTGCTCACCAACTGGCTCATCATGGCGGCGGAGCAAAGCGGCTGGTGGTGTCAGAGCACTTCACTTGCAGGCGTAGCGCAACGGACAGGCGCCACGATTTACTACCTTGAATTCATCCCTCGACAAAACGGCATGTCTCCTCCCGTGATGTCGCTGTTCCCAGCTCAGGGAGATATCGATATAGCGGTGGCCTCGGAAATTGCCGAGGCGGGGAGAATGATCAGTCGTGGTTTTATTTCCCCCGATAAAAGCGTGCTGATTGCGTCTGATCATCGGGTTTTCGGCATTACAGAAAAAAGTGCAACGGGCGATGGGTCCGTAGACAGAGATCTCATCCTCGAGATGGGTGAGCGCTATGGCAGAGCCTTTATTCATTTCGATATGTCAGAAATTGTGCAGCGGCACGGCACTGTTATCTCGGCGGCGCTGTTGGGCGCGATCGCGGGCAGTGGCGCGCTCCCGTTTGAGCAGAACAGCTTCCGAGATCTGCTCTCATCCGGCGGCAGTGCAGGGGCCAATCTCGCAGCCTTTGACGAGAGTTTTCGCCGGGCCCAGTCTGGCGGTGTCGGCGAGTATGTGCCTCCTGAGATAAAGGCCTTTTCGCTGCCAGTAGCGAGTAACGCCCTCGGGGAGCGCTGGTTGCCGCGCATAGCAGATTTGCCAGCGGCACTGCAGGAAATGGCCTACCACAGCGTGAACAGGCTGATTGATTATCAGGACGAGGCGTACGCGGAAGAATGGTTGAGCCGTGTGTCAGCTCTAATAGATCGTGACTTGGATCGAGAAAGCTTCTCTCTCGCCCATGAGGCCGGGCGACACCTTGCACTCTGGATGGCGTTCGAGGACATACCGCGCGTTGCGCAACTTAAGGTGCGCCCTGACAGAGAGTCCATGATTCGATCGGAGGTCAAAGCGGCCGCTGGTCAGCCCGTCACAGTGGCTGAATTTTTTCACCCGCGGATTGAGGAGGTGGCAGCCTTGCTTCCCGTGGGTTGGGGGTCGGGGTTGCTGAGGTCTCAGACTGCAAAGCGCTGGTTGAGTCGACTCCTTGGGCCTAGAACGTTGAGAACGGACCGTGTCAGCATGCAAGTATTGTTGCGCGGTTTGGCGAGTTTTCGTCGCTTTCGGCGGTCTACGTTCGGCTATGCGCATGAGCGAAAAATGATCGACCGATGGTTCGACGCCGTGCGGTCTGCTGGGGAACATGACATGGCCATGGCGATTGCAGCGCTCGGCGGGATGGTGAAGGGTTACGGCGAGACTCGTCATCGCACGACATCGCGGCTGATGCAAATTCTGGATTATGTTGAGCAGTCACCTCACAGCGCCCCGTCTGCTATTGCAGCCCTCCAATTGGCGGCTATGGAGCCAGAATCAGACTTCGCGCCGGGTCACGTGGTCTCCTCGAAACCGGAGTCTGCTTGAATCTGGATGAGCCATTCCGGCTGAGGGGTATAGCGGCCGGTGTTGCTCTCAGCATTGCTCTCGCTGTGACGGCCTATGCCATATCATATCGATATGGTGCGCCAGCCATGTTGATGGGGCTGTTGCTGGGCCTGTCGTGTCATTTTCTCATTGAGTCCGGTCGCTTTATGACAGGCCTGGTTTGGGCATCGGGCCCCTGCCTTAGGTTTGGGGTGGCGTTGCTGGGGCTTAGGTTGAGCATTGCGGATGTTGCCCTGTTGGGCTGGCCGGCGGTGATAGCCGTCTGTGCTGCAGTTGCTATGACATTGGCTTTCGGCGTGTTGTGGTCACGTTTGCTCGGTTGCGGGAGAGATCTCGGTTTGTTGACCGGAGGCGCCGTGGGCATCTGCGGCGCCTCAGCAGCGATGGCCATCAGTGCGGCACTCCCAGAATCGGAGGCGAAGCATCGACTCACCTTGTTTACCGTTATCGGGGTGACCACTCTCAGCACAGCTGCAATGGTGTTCTATCCCATTGCCGGTGACTTTCTTAATTTTAGCTCCAGAGACATGGGCTTTTTCATAGGGGCGAGCATTCATGATGTCGCTCAGGTTGTAGGGGCAGGTTATAGCGTCTCTCCCGAGACGGGTGACCTCGCCACCTTCGTGAAGCTGTTGCGCGTGGCTATGCTGGTCCCAATTGTGATGGCGATTGCATTGGTATGCCGCATCTCCTTGAAGGCGCAGGAAGCAAGCCATTCTCCCCCGGTATCATTCCCCGTCTTCTTACTCGGCTTTCTCGCACTATTTGTGCTGAACAATACCGTGTTACTGCCCGAGACGCTCACTGAGGGGCTGTCTCACCTCGCCACTGCGTTATTGCTTTTGGCGGTGACGGCACTTGGTGTTCGGACGTCATTGCGCGAGGTTGCCTCGATTGGCTGGCGACCGCTTATCTTGCTGGCAGGAGAGACCCTCTTCCTCGCGGCGACAATCGCCGCTTTATTGTTGCTGGAGATCGTCTGACTCCTGGGGCCTGCGCTCAGCAAGAATGTCGATCTCGAATTGCATCACTTTATTACCGTATTGGTTAAATGCTTCATTGCGTGACCGAATCAAGCCCCATTTTTCCCGGATCACTCGGTCTGGCTTGGCAATAATTTCGTAGGTGTAGGTAAGCGTATGTCCGGGCCGCACGGGCTCGAGCCATTGGAGATCGCTGATGGAAACGCCCGCGCCATTTCGGCGGCCGTCGTTAACGCCTTGCGCATAGACCTCCATATAGTCGACCATTTTGCGCATCCACATAGCCGTCACTAGCCACGGACTGGCGATCAAGCCTTGCCGGTGGTTGAGTCGAGCCTGATCAGGGTCAGTCGATTCTGGCCTTGGGTCAAATGTTTCAGCGAATTCAACAATTTCCAGCTCGCTGAAGGTATGCGAGCCGAAGACATGAAATTCGCCCACCGGCAGGTCTTCAAACCATCGGTCCCTGAGATATAGGTCGGTCATGTCAACGCCGCCAGCGCTGGTTCGATTGCGATGGCCGCGGTTGCGGTCATCGTTGCCACAACCGCGCTATTTCCGGTGCAAATTTCGATTTCTAGAGTTTGGCTTCGGGTATTGGCGATAGGGCTTTCCTCATCGGATGTGCCCAGCGTGACGCGAACGCTGATTTGTTCGTTCACAAATGTGGGGCGGCTCCACTTCAACTGGCTGACTGCAGTCATTTCCACAAAGGGCAGGCCGTTGTCTATCAGAGTCTCGATGACGAGTCGTGTTGCCAAAGCCGCGATATGCCAGCCGCTAGCGCACAGGCCCCCGAATATCGATTGATCTGCCGCATCGGCATCCAAATGATAAGGCTGAGGATCAAACCGTGAAGCGAAGGCCACGATGGCACTTTTATCCAGCTCGATACTGGTGCTTTCCAGGTGGTCGCTAGGGGAGGGGTTGGCCAAGATAACGCTCTGTGATGACGAGGTGTCGCCATTCTAACCCGAAGTCACATTCAGGATTTGAGCGCCCCTGCCTTTTGAAACGCGCTGCTAGGCGTGGTTGGCGATGGTCTGCCTCGCAATAATAGTGGTCTGAACTTCGCTGGCGCCCTCATAAATCCGCAGCGCGCGAATATCTCGATACAAAGCTTCAACAATGTAACCCTTGGTGACGCCTTTGCCACCATGCAGTTGCACTGCAGCATCAATGACTTGCTGTGCGGTTTCGGTGGCATGGTATTTGGCCATCGCGGCCTCGCGGGTGACACGATCGGCGGCGCAGTCTTTGGTCCAGGCCGCGCGGTAAATCATCAGCGCACTACTGTCGACGCCGAGCGCCATTTCGCCAATTTTGCTTTGAACTAGCTGTAGTTCTCCCAGCGTGCCACCGTAGATACCGCGCTCTGCTGTGTAATCAAGCGTTTCATCCAGCGCACGCCGCGCCATGCCGAGTGCGGCTGCGGCGACGGTGGAGCGAAAGACATCCAATGTCGCCATGGCGATTGCGAAACCTTTGCCCTCAGTGCCCACCAGTTGGGCGGCAGGAATGCGGCAGTCTGTGAAGGTCAACGTGCCAAGAGGGTGCGGCGCGACCAGGTCTATGCGCTCAGTCACCTCAAACCCTGGAGCCCCGGCTTCGACAATGAAACAGCTGATGCCTTTTGCACCACCCGTGTCGTCAGTCCGGGCAAAAACCGTGTAGAAGTCGGCGATGCCGGCGTTAGATATCCAGGTCTTGGTGCCGTTTATAATCCAGTCATCACCGTCTCGCTGGGCGCGGCAGGACATGCCCGCAACATCAGAGCCGGCGTCCGGTTCCGAGAGCGCGAACGCCGCGATCTTGTCTCCGGCTGCCACTGCATTCAAATAGCCAGCTTGCTGCGCTTCGCTGCCATATAGCGAAACCGGGCCGCTACCCAGTCCCTGCATCGCAAAAGCGAAATCAGAGAGCGCGTTATGGCGCGCCAGCGTTTCCCGGATTAGACAGAGGCTTCTCACGTCCAGCTTGTCATGGTGTCCGCCTGCGCTCGCGGGCACTGCGTAGGTTGTGAAACCCGCTTCGCCAAGGGCTTTGACGATCGCTTTGCAGGTGCTGTCCAAATCATGGTGTTCATTGGCCGTGACGGTGGGAAGGTGGTCATACGCCCATTGGTCAAGGCGCGCGGCGAGCTCCCTATGCTCTCCATTAAAAAAGGGCCAGTCTAAGAAGCTCTGGTCGCTCATACTGTTATCCCCCAGCGGAAAGTCATCGCGTCAGTTGCCCTCGAAAACGGGTTGTTGTTTGTCGACAAAGGCATTGTATGCCCGCCGAAAATCCTCAGTTTGCATACAAATTGCCTGAGCCTGCGCTTCACACTCAATGGCTTGATCGACGGACATGTTCCACTGCTGATGCAATTGTGTCTTGGTGATGCCATTGGCAAAGGTGGGGCCTGCTTTAATCCGTGCGGCAGCCGCCTGCGCATCACCGAGTGGATCGTTGCTCAGGCCGTTAAAAAAGCCCCAGCGCTCGCCTTCTTCTCCGCTCATTGAGCGGCCAAAATAGAGGAGCTCGCTGGCGCGTCCCTGTCCAATAATGCGGGGTAATATTGAGCACGCCCCCATGTCACATCCGGCGAGACCGACCCGATTAAATAAGAATGCCACCTTGGCGCCCTCGCTCGCGAAGCGGAGGTCACTCGCCATCGCAATGATTGCGCCGGCGCCGGCGCAGATGCCTTCGACCGCACTGATGACGGGCTGGCGGCAGGCCCGCATCGCCTTTACCAGGTCACCTGTCATGCGGGTAAAGGCCATGAGCTCTTTCATGTTCATCTTTGTCAAGGGACCGATAATCTCGTGGACATCGCCACCGGAGCAGAAATTACCACCGGCACCCGTGATGACCACGACATCGATATCCTCTGCATAAACCAGTCCGCGAAACAGGTCTCTGAGTTCCGCATAGGACTCAAAGGTCAGTGGGTTTTTGCGGTCCGGGCGATTGAGCGTAATGGTGGCAACCCCGTCGGTACACTCCCAGAGAAAATGGGTCGCGTTGTAATGGGCCAGAGAAGTGGTGTCCATGGTGTCTCTCCGTATTAGGCGGTGCCGCCGCCATCTATTGCGACCGCCTGCCCAGTCACGCTGGCAGCTGCCTCACTGCAGAGCCAGCTCACGGCGCTCGCGACCTCGGTCACTTTCACCAGGCGGCCTTGCGGGTTGCTCTCGGTGAAGTGGCGCATGGCCTCTGCTTCCGTCCGGCCCGTTTTGCTGACGATGCCTGCGATCGCGTTTCTGACGATATCAGTATCCACGTAGCCGGGGCAGACCGCGTTAACGGTGATGCCCTGGGTCGCAACCTCCAGAGCGAGGGCCCGGGTCATCCCCAACACGGCGTGTTTCGATGCGCAATAGCCGCTCACGTAAGGAAATCCTTTCAGTGACGCGACGCTAGCAATGTTAACCACCCGACCCCAGCCGTTTTCCAGCATGCTCTCAAGCGCAAGCTGCGTGCAATGGAAAACACCATTGACGTTGACGTCCATAGTGCGTTGCCAATCAGCGAAGTCAATGCGGTGAAACGGGGCAGTCGGTGCCATGCCCGCGCAGTTCACCAGAATTTCGATATCGCCAAATTGGGTTTTTGCGGCTTTGAAGGCCGATTCAATCTCGCCTCTGTCCGTCACATCTCCGCTGACGGCAAAACTCTGTTTGCCGAGCGCTTGCGATAGCGCCTCGAGGGGTTCGCTACGCCGTCCTACCAGCGTGACGGCATGGCCCTTATGATGGAGTTGTCGGCTGATGGCTTCGCCAATGCCCGTGCCCGCGCCGGTGATCAGGGCATGCCGGCTCATGAGGCGGCCTCGCGCTCGCGATCAGCCAGAGTGTGAGCCTGACGGTATCCAAGAAAATACTGGTGTTGTTCGGGCGCTCCAGGGCCTCGATAGCCGAGCTCTGCTGCGGCATGAAGCGTCCAGTTCGGGTCCGCCAAATGGGGTCTGGCGAGGCAGACCAAATCAGCGCGTCCGGCGGCGATGATGCTATTCACATGGTCTGTCTCGTAGATGTTACCCACCGCGATGGTCGGGATATGGCCGTCGTTCCGGATGATATCCGACAGTGGAGTTTGAAACATGCGTCCCGGCTGCGGCTGAGCGGCGTGGCTCGTTTGTCCGGTGGACACGTTGATAATGTCTGCGCCCGCTTTGATAAAGGCCTCGGCAATCGCGGCGGCCTCGTCCTCGGTCACTCCAGAGTCCCCCATCCAGTCGTGCGCTGAAATGCGCACGGACATGGGCTTGTGCTCAGGCCATGCGGCTCGCATCGCGCGGCAGACTTCCAAGGGATAGCGTAGTCGGTTCTCCAAAGAGCCGCCATATTCATCATCACGCTGATTCAGAATGGGCGTCACGAACGAGGAGAGTAGATAGCCGTGAGCGGCATGCATCTCAATCATGTCGAAACCCGCCGCATGGGCGCGTTTCACCGCGTCCACGTGCTGCGCCAGGACGGTGTCCATGTCCTCGCGTGTCATCGCGCGGGGCACGGGACTGTATGTGTCAAAGGGAATTGCACTAGCTGAGAGGAGCGGCCATTGCTCGGCTTCTGGGAGAGGCTCGTCAAGAATTTTCGGGTCCCACTTCCACGGCTCAAGGGTCGAGCCTTTCGGGCCTGCGTGGCCGATCTGGATAGCCATCTTGGCTTGAGTGTGCTCATGAACGAAATCGGTGATGCGGCGCCAGGCATCGGTATGGGCATCGCTCCAGATGCCGGTGCACCCCGGCGTAATGCGGCCTTCTGCGCTGACGTTGGTCATTTCCGTATAGACCAGTGCGGCGCCGCCTTTGGCCAGACCGCCGTAGTGCACCAGGTGCCAGTCATCGGGAAGGCCATCCGTCGCGCTGTACATGCACATGGGCGACACGCATACGCGGTTATTCAAGGTCATCTCGCGCAGGGAGAAAGGAAGAAACATCGGCGGCACGGGGTCATTCGCGGCGGGGCCGAGATAGCGTTGTGCTAAGTGTGTCTCCATGGTGTCCAGCCACGCTTTGTCGCGCAAGCGCAGATTCTCATGACTCACGCGCTGGCTGCGGGTAAGCATGGAGTAGTTGAACTGCTTGAGGTCAAACGCCTCGATGTATCGGGGCACATTCTCGAACCAAATCATAGCGTTACGTGCGCTATTTTGAAGGCGTAGCACGTCTATTTTGCGCTCTTCCTGATACTGCATAAGCGCCGTAGGAATGGCTTCTCCGCTGTCGAGGTGCCGCGCAAGGGAGATGGCGTCTTCGAGGCCCAATTTTGTCCCGGAGCCGATAGAGAAATGCGCTGTGTGGGCGGCATCGCCGATTAACACGATGCGATCATCTTTAATCCAGTTGTCGCAATACACGGCGGGAAAGTTGATCCACGCTGAGCCTCTGATGTGAGCGGAATTGGTCAGCAGTGTGTGGCCATCCAGGTAGTCCTCAAAAATGCGCCGGCAGGTTTCGGCGCTCTCCTCATGTGACATCGATTCGAATCCCAGCGCGTCGTAGACCTCAGGGGTCGTCTCGACAATGAAAGTCGAGGTGTTGTCGTCGAACTGGTAAGCATGCGCCCAGATCCAGCCATGATCCGTTCGCTCGAAGATGAAGGTAAAGGCATCACGAAAAGTTTGGTGTGTGCCCAGCCATACGAACTTGTTTGGGCGCGTCTCGATCGTGCAGCCAAATTCGTCGAGATGAGTATTTCGGATTCTTGAGTTGAGGCCATCGCTGGCAACAATCACATCGGCATCGGCAAACCGGGTGCCGATATCATCCAAGTCAATCTCCTGCTCAAAATGCAGTCCCACGCCCAGCTCTCTCGCCCGCTCATGCAGAAGCTGCAAGAAGCGCTTTCGGCCCAGCCCAATGAAGCCGTGACCGCCGGAACGCTCTACTGCCCCTGACACATGGCAGTCGATGAGATCCCAGTGAATGAACTCGTTGACAATGCGTTGGGCGCTGACGGGGTCGTTAGCCGTAATGTTGTCGACGGTCTGGTCTGAAAAAACGATTCCCCATCCAAACGTGTCGTCTGGTTTATTGCGCTCGTAAACCTCAACCTCGTGTTCAGGATTCCGCAGCTTGAGGCTAATCCCCAGATATAAACCGGCGGGGCCTCCTCCAAGACAGATGACCTTCACTGCATTTCCTCCATAGTGACGTGACGTCCCAGACGTTTTATATCTAAAATATTGAGTTAGTATAGAAGAAACATTTTATGTTTAAAATATTGGATTGCCTCGCGCCCGGCAACATGAGTGAAGCCTAATGGATCCATCAATTGCTCAGTTGAGCCTAGACCATGAATCCCGCATTGGACACGATGACCACCAAGCCATCAGGCTCTGGTTGCGCTTGCTAACGTGCACCAATCTGATTGAACGGCACCTCAGGAATCGTCTGCGGGGTGAATTCAACATCACTCTACCCAGATTCGATCTGATGGCGCAATTGGCGCGGGAGCCGCAGGGACTGACCATGGGTGACCTGTCACAACGGATGATGGTCTCAGGCGGCAACGTATCCGGTATTGCGACTCAGTTGGAGAAAGAGGGGCTGATTAGCCGAGAACCCGTCTCGGGCAACCGCCGTGCTTTTTGTGTCACCTTGACTGCGGCAGGTAATAAGCGATTTGCTGAGATGGCAATTGCCCATGAGGGCTGGATAGTGGACTGCCTAGGTGAACTCAGTGACGCCGACTATGAGCACCTGATGGCATTGCTAAAAGACATCAAGTCGGGCGTGAGCTCGATCAAGGACTGACATCGTGTGGAAGCCGCCGGAGAGAATTAAATATCAAACCACCGTAGCGCGCTGGCCTACCGAGGAAGAGGCGGGTGGGAGTCACCTTTACTCGCCATTGTCCTCCCGGAATCTATCCCTAGAGCAACGCACGTGGGTGCCCGCGATGGTGCCATGGCGTGCCAGCGAAGAGGGCGACGTTACACACGATGTGATCGATTGGTATGTGCGGTTCGCAGAGGGCAAGCCTGGGGCGATTGTGGTCGAAGCGACGGGCATCAGGGATATCCCCAGCGGGCCGCTGTTGCGGATCTCGGACGACCGATATGTCGCAGGGTTGCGGCGGTTGACCAACGCTGTCCGAGAGGCGAGCGGTGGTCGGACTCGACTTCTCATTCAGCTCATTGATTTCCTGACCATTCGGCGACGGCCTCAGCCAGAGGCTTTTTTTAATCGTTTCCTCGAGGTGAAGGCGATACATCGGCAGCGGCTGGGTATGGAGCGGCAAGATGAGCGGGCCGTAAGGCAGCGTCTTCTGTCACTCAGTGATTCTGAATTGGAGGATGTGCTCTCGCCGCGGGAGCTGGAATCGCTTCAGCAAGGCTATCGTGAGCGCGTAACCGATACCCATCTGCCAGCTATTGCCGATTTGCCGAATACTTTGCCCGCGCTATTCGCTCAGGCAGCAAGGAGAGCACAAGATGCAGGGTTTGACGGCGTCGAGTTGCATTATGCTCATGCCTACACCATGGCGTCTTTTCTCTCCGCCACCAATACCCGCTCCGACGGTTACGGAGGCAGCCGGGAACACAGGGTTCGATTGCCGCTCGAGGTTTATGAAGCTGTTAGGACGGAAGTCGGCCAAGATTACGCGGTTGGCTGTCGATTTCTGAGTGATGAAATTGTCGCAGCGGGAAGCGACATCGATGACTCCTGCTTTTTCGCCAGGGAATTTGCGCTCGCGGGCATGGATTTTCTGAGCTTGTCCCGAGGCGGCAAGTTTGACGATGCCAAGCAGCCTAAAGTGGGCTGGGCGGCTTATCCATATACAGGGCAGAGTGGTTATGAATGCATGCCGGCGTATCTCTCTGATGAGCGAGGTCCATGGGGTAGAAATAGCGAGCCTGTGGCGCAGATTAGAGCAGCTGTTCATTCCGCCGGGATGAGTACCCCCATTATCTCGACGGGGGGGATTCACAGCTTTGATCAAGCTGAGGCGCTACTCGCTGAAGATAAAGCGGACGTGGTGGGGTTCGCTCGGCAGGCGCTGGCTGACCCGGATTGGTTTCAAAAAGTGAGGCTCGGTCGTGGAAATGAAGTGCTGTTGTGTCGCTACAGCAACTACTGCGAGGGTTTGGACCAAAAGCACAAACAGGTAACGTGCGAACTATGGGATCGCGCTGCCCTGGATTCCCCTGACGCAGTATTGGCGACTGACGGAAAGCGGCGCCTCACAGCACCTCATTGGAGCCCATAAAACGCGGCGCTTTGCGGACTATGCCGCTATTCCCGCAAGCGCAGCGTCACTTTATATGCGGTCTTAAACGGGCATCACCCAAATGGGTATGGTGCGTGGGGAGGTATTCATGCACGATGCGCGGCTGTGGGCGGGCAAACCGGCCGTCAATGGTGAATCGCCTTTGGACCCATAACGTGATGTTCACGCCCCCGATTGGTTGCAGCCGACTGCGGTCTATGGAGTGAGAGTGATGGCTATTGATCTATCTGATTCGGACTTGTTCAAGACATCCTCTTACGTGGACGGTGAGTGGATGCCCAGTTCATCTAATCGGCTCGCAGTGACCAACCCGGCTACGGGTGATGTCATCACCGAGGTTGCGATGATCGACGCGTCCGGTACACTCAAAGCCATCGCAGCGGCCCACGATGCCATGCAGTCATGGCGAGAGGTGCCAGCTAAAGCGCGGGCGCAGGTCTTGCGGCGTTGGTTCGATCTCATCATGGCGCATCAGGAAGACCTGGCCATCATTATGACGACCGAGCAGGGGAAAGCGCTGACCGAGAGCCGGGGTGAGGTTGCTTACGGGGCGGCCTTCATGGAGTGGTTCGGCGAGCAAGCCAAGCGTATTGACGGCGATGTGATCCCGGCGCCCTCGAGCGATAAGCGGGTCGTGTGTATCAAACAACCAATAGGCGTTGTCGCCGCAATTACACCGTGGAATTTCCCCAACGCCATGATTGCGCGCAAGGCCGCGCCAGCCCTCGCCGCAGGGTGCAGCATTGTGATCAAACCTGCCTCCGAGACGCCTTTGTCAGCTCTGGCCATGGCAGAGCTGGCTGAGCGAGCAGGCGTGCCAGCAGGCGTTCTGAATGTTGTGGTGGGTGCATCCTCTGAGATAGGACCGGCGCTCACCGACAGTCCCTTGGTGCGAAAGCTGACCTTTACTGGCTCGACAGAGGTCGGGCGACGATTAGAGCAAGCCTGCGCCGCGACACTCAAGCGGACCTCCATGGAATTGGGCGGCAACGCACCGTTCATTGTCTTCGACGATGCGGATGTCGATGCGGCAGTGCAGGGCGCACTGATCTCAAAGTACCGCAACAGTGGACAAACCTGTGTGTGCACCAATCGGATTTTCGTGCAGGACACGATCCATGATGTTTTTGTCGAAAAGCTGGTGGCGGCCACGGCCGAGCTCAAAATGGGCAACGGCCTTGATGATGGGGTGCAGCAGGGCCCGCTGGTGAATGAGAAGGCGGTGGATGATGTGGATCGATTGGTGCGCTTGTCGACTGAGGCAGGGGCGCAGGTTGCGGTGGGCGGCATGCGCTCCGATCTGGGGCCCTGCTATTATCAACCTACCGTGCTGACTGGGATTACCTCGGACATGGCGGTTTTTCGAAATGAAATCTTCGGGCCTGTAGCTCCGGTGATGTCGTTTGCGGATGAGGCTGAAGCGATCGCCTTGGCCAACGACACGGAATTTGGTCTCGCTTCATATTTTTACACCCGCGATATCGGTCGGGTTTGGCGAGTGTCCGAGGCCTTGGACTACGGCATGGTTGGCGTTAACGAAGGCATCATTTCCAACGAAATGGCGCCCTTCGGTGGCGTGAAGGCGTCGGGCTCAGGGCGAGAGGGCTCCAAATACGGCATTGATGACTATCTCGAGATTAAATACATCCTCATGGGCGGCCTAGATCGGTAATGGTGAGATCCGGGATGCGACTGAAACCTTGCAGAGCCATATGAAAAGATTGTCAGTGACAACGCGCGCATGGCGTCCGTTGCGGAAGGGGCGCTAACGACCGTGGATATAGGAGATTTTCGACAGGCGCTCGGGCGATTTGCTACCGGTGTTTGCCTGGTGACGGTAGACGATTCCAAGCTCGGGCCGCTGGCAACCACTGTGAACTCTTTCTCTTCGGTCTCTCTGGATCCGCCTCTGGTACTTTGGAGTATCCAGAACTCCTCGGACCACCTCGCGGTATACACGGAGTGTCAGCACTTCGGAATCAGCGTGTTGAGCTCGGAGCAGGGTGCAGCTTCCAGCCAATACGCCCAGCGCGGAGGTCACAGTGCTCAAGCTGAGCATTTCACAGTCGGGCCGCAGGGTGAGCCGAGGCTGATTGATGCCTTGGCGCACTTCACCTGCGCGGCCTACGCCGTACATCCCGGCGGGGACCACCAAATCATCGTCGGAGAAGTATTGCAGTTTGAATCAGTAGAGGCTGACCCCCTTATCTTCTACAGCGGGGATTACCGGGCGTTGTCCTAATCGGGCTTGCGAGCGATCACATGCCATTCATAAAAGTATCGTGGTCGATCAAGCCGCTCTCTCTGACGGCGGTCAGTGCCCCTGCATAGGCAAGCAGCAAGCCAAGCGCGTAGCGACTTCGGGTGGCAAAGGTGTCATGGACTGCTGCATCATTTTGCGCGGTGTCGTCGTTACAGACGGATTTCACTTGTCGAGCGATCAGTTGCTCAGGGATCCAGCAGAGTCGGTTATTTTTGTAACTGCTCATCCGGAGTTCGGAGATCACGTAGGCGCCGCCTTCCCCCGCTGATACAGCACAGGGGAGAGCAGGTTTGTGAGAGAGCTCGCCGGTAGCGGCCCACAACAAGAAAAAATTTTTCAGCGCTGCCGGCACCATGCCGTGCCACTCGGGCGCAATCACAATGAATCCGTCGCAGGCGTCAAGCTGGGACTTGAGCGCCGGCATCATGGACCATTGGGGCCCATTGCTCCACAACTCCTCGTCCCACATCGGCAGTGGGGTTTTGCCGAGGTCCAGTGTCCACGTGCTGACTCCGTCCTCGCGAGAGAGCGCCTCGCTGAGAAACCGACCGACTTTT
Source organism: Luminiphilus sp. (assembly GCA_965658485.1). Taxonomy (GTDB): domain Bacteria; phylum Pseudomonadota; class Gammaproteobacteria; order Pseudomonadales; family Halieaceae; genus Luminiphilus. Next base: position 28,478 of record CBFHSJ010000002.1, on the reverse strand, counting down.
GCGCTCTCAGAGTCGCTGCGATGGCTCCCTACGATGACGCCGATCTTCACGCTGGCGCTCAGGCAGCCAGGTTGTCGTTAAACAATGTCAGCGTTCGCTCTTTGGCCTGGCTCGCTGCAGCAGAATCATAGGAGTCTCGCTGATCACAGTTGAAGCCATGATCCGCTGCGTAAACGTGCACTGGTAGGTTGGGCTGCTTCTCCTGAAATGCAGCCACAGAATCCATAGGAATGTGGGCGTCCTGCTCACCAAAGTGCAGGATGATTGGGCACGAAGGTGTCAACTCTGCATTGTCTGGGATGCCGCCGCCATAATAGGCGGAAGCTGCCGACACCTGATTCAGGTTGCAGCTTGACAGCCACGTCAGCAGGCCACCGAAGCAGTAACCCACCAAGCCGACTTTTCCGTGATTCGCAGCAGCGTCAATGGTGGCTTGCAGATCTGCCAAGGTCTGGCTCATATCCAGTTTTTGAAAAGCGAGCTCGATACCGGCGGTCATATCGTCTTCGGTGTAGCCCAGCTGCACGTCTCGCTCAAGACGGTCAAAAATGGCCGGGGCAATGGCATAAAAGCCGGCCTCGGCATAACCATCGACAACCGAACGGATGTGCGAATTGACACCGAAGATCTCCTGTATGACCACGACAGCGCCTTTTGCAGCGCCCGAGGGGCTCGCCTCGTAGGCACCGAGTTCGAATCCATCGGCGCAGGTAATTGTCGTGTTAGGCATAACTGTCTCCTCTGGGTGCCCCATACGGGCTGTTGGTATCGAAGGTCGGCCATTGTGACCAAAGTCGCCACTGAATGAAAACCCCTTCTTAGTCGCGTTACCCAGAGCGGGGCAGCGGTTGTCGCCTCGGCACGGCAGTGCTCTGGTTTCCAAGCGCTGGGTCAGCCCATACACTTGCTGGCCCATGAGATGAGAAGAGAAGAGGCGACTGGGCGCCATTTGGCTGCCGAACGCTGACCCACTGCCCCCTTCTACTTCACCCGCGAGAACCTGAAAATGCCCGAGTCAGATACATTTATATCGCCCGCAGAGCTCGCCTCAAAGCTGGAGAGATCCGACCTCAATGTTGTTGATGCCTCTTGGTATTTGCCCGCGGACGGCCGCGATCCCAAGGCAGAGTTCCTCGCTAGCCGTGTTCCCGGCGCCCAATTCTTTGACATCGATACCGTTGCTGATCTGGAGCACGCGTGCCCCCATATGCTGCCCAGTGAGCCGGTATTTACCCAATGTGTTCAGGCGCTAGGTATCGGCGCGAACAGCCGGGTGGTGGTCTATGACGGCAAGGGGCTGTTTTCTGCCGCTCGGGCTTGGTGGATGTTCCGCGTGTTTGGTCATGACAGGGTGCAGATTCTTGAAGGCGGACTACCGGGCTGGATTGCTGCAGGGTATGACACGGCAGAGGGTCCGCCATCCGTGCCCAAGCCCGGTGCGGGATTTGTCGCGGTGCATCAGCCGGCGTGGCTGGCCGATGTGGAAGGTGTTGAGGCTGCACTGTCCTCTGGGCGCCACACCGTGGTCGACGCGCGTTCCGCTTCCCGGTTTGCCGGCGAGGAGGCGGAACCGAGGCCGGGCGTGCGCCCGGGTCATATTCCCGGCTCTAAAAATTTGCACTACGCCCGGGTCTTAAACGGCGATCCTGCGATCCTGAAACCACTCCCTGAGCTGGAGGCGCTTTTTGACGCTGTCGGGACTGGTCACGGTCAGCCGGTTGTGACGACTTGCGGGTCAGGCATTTCTGCCTGCCTGTTGGCGTTGGCCTTGCATGAGCTCGGGCGATCTCCCGTTGCGGTGTACGACGGTTCGTGGGCCGAGTGGGGTGCTCGACCCGATTGTCCCGTCGAGAGGGGGTGAGAAGCATGGCGCTCTCTGTTATGGTCCGCCGCGTTGAATATCACGCTTAGCCCATGACCAACCTTTATCTTATTGGCAACTGGAAGCAGCACGGCAGCCGCGCCGCGGTTCAGGCCTTCTCGGAACAGTGGTCCTTCGATCCCAATCCGCAGCTGCGCATTGCCATCGCGCCTCCATTTCCGTTTTTGCAGGCCCTCAGTGAGGCGTTACCTGATTGTCAGGTGGCGGCACAGGATTGCTCGGTTCACGCGCAGGGCGCGCACACCGGTGAGGTGTCCGCCGGTATGTTGGTAGATCTCGGCTGCCAGTATGTGCTTGTCGGTCATTCTGAGCGGCGGCAGTATCACGATGAGACAGATGCATTGATCGCCGAGAAGTTAGCGGCGGCCCAGTCGGCGGGGGTGACCCCCATACTTTGCGTGGGCGAGCAGCAGGCTGCGCGGGAAGCTGGGAAGCAGGATGAGGTGGTGCGCGCGCAACTAAGATCGGCTCTGGCGACAGCTCAACCGAATCTGCTGATTGCTTATGAGCCCGTGTGGGCGATCGGTACCGGTCTCACGGCAACGCCGGGCCAAGCGAATGAGATGCACGAGATGATCAGGCAGGAAGTCAGCTGGCTGCTCGGAGCGTCACACGCCATGCCGATCCTTTACGGCGGCAGTGTGAATGCAGAGAACGCCGATGCGCTGTTTGCATGCCCGCACGTCGATGGTGCGTTGGTGGGCGGCGCTTCTCTGCAAGCTGCCTCCTTCATGGCGATTGCACAATCCGCGTCAAATAACCTGAGTCACTGAGATGTCTATCGATCCCAATACGCCAGTTTTGCTGGGCGCAGGTCAGTTTACCGAGCGTCTCGATGACAGCTTTGAGGGATTGATGCCAGAGGACCTGGCGGCGCGGGCCTGCGAAGCCGCCCTGGCCGATACCGGCGCAGCGGCGTCGCTGAGT
>CBFHSJ010000002.1:13587-25571 GCA_965658485.1 Luminiphilus sp. | reverse complement strand
CAACGCGCTGGCGCGAGGTGAAATTAACGGCGCGATCATCTGCGGTGCTGAGGCGCTGGCCACTTCACGCCAGCTGCAGCGACAGGGTCTGTCGACGGACTGGAGTGACGAACCAGAGGGAGAAACCGACGATCGTGGCGCGTGTATCGATCTGTTGTTCGATGCTGAGTTCAATCGGCACGGTGCGTGGAATCCCGTCGATATCTATCCTATGCAAGAGCAGGTGCGTCGGAGTGAGCTGGGCCTCAGTAAATCGGCTTATCGGGCGCGGTTGGCAGAACTGATGGCGCGCTTCAACAGTGTGGCGGCGGCAAATCCGTATGCCATGTTTAGCGAGCTGATGACGGCTGCCGAAATAGGCGAGGAGTCGAGTAAAAACCGCCTGATGGGTGACCCACACCTGAAATCGATGGTGGCCAAAGATGGCGTGAATCAGGCCTCGGCATTGGTGCTCACCCGTTGGGAGACGGCGCAGGCTCTCGGTGTCGCGGGTCGCGCTATTTTTCTCCACGGCCACGCTACGGGGTCTGAGCCTCAGGTACTCAACCGAAACTCCCTGGGGCAGTCAGAGTCTATGGCGGCGGCCTACCGCAACGCTTTGGCGGGGGCGGGTATTGAAGCTGAGCGGATTGGCGCAGCCGACCTGTATTCCTGCTTCCCTATTGCTGTTTGGGTAGCGATGGATGCGTTGGGTATGACGCTTGATGATCCGAGGCCCTTGACCCTGACTGGAGGGCTGCCGTTTTTTGGCGGGCCGGGTAACAACTACTCGACCCATGGCATTGCCGAGATGGTGCATTGGTTGAGAGTGCAGCCCGAGCCCTCATATGGCGTAGTCGGTGCCAATGGCGGTTATCTTTCCAAGCATGCGGTGGGCGTTTATGCCAACATTCCCGCCGAATTTCCTGAAGCGGTCCCGGAGTTCAAGGCCGCTGAGGTTGTCGAGGTTGTCTCTGACCCGGAACCGGATGGAGTGATAGAGAGCTATACCTTTCAGCCCCAGAAAGGGTCCGCAAGGGCGGTTGTTGTCGGCCGTCAAATGTCCGACGGGCGCCGTTGGGTAGGGGTAGCTGACCCGGAGGATGCCGAATTGCTTACGTGGTTCGAAAAGGCGGACCCACTCGGTGAGCAGATTGTGGTGTCCGCAGGCGAGCGCAATGTCGTGCGCCGACGGGCTCAATGAAAAGAACTTAATTTAAGAGAGTAATAGGAGTTAACACATGGATATCAACGGAAAAGTAGCAGTGGTTACCGGTGGTGCCTCAGGCATAGGTCAGGCGGTAACGCGGCGTATTGCCGGCGCCGGCGGCAAGGTGGTCATTTTTGACCTGAACGAGGATGCGGGACAGGCGATGGTCGCTGAGCTTGGTGCCGACAATTGCCTGTTCGCCAAGGTAAACGTGGTGGACGAGGACTCCGCCAAAGCGGGTATCGAGGCTGCTGTGAGTGCCTTTGGCACCATTCATATCAACGTAAACTGTGCCGGTATTGGTAACGCGGCAAAAACCCTTGGCCGGGACGGACCATTTCCGATGGATGTCTGGAGCAAAGTTATTGCAGTGAACCTGACAGGGACTTTCAATGTGCTGCGGTTATGCGCAGAAGTCATGGCGAAGCATGACCCCGTCAATGATGACGGTTCGCGCGGGGTAATCATTAACACCGCCTCAGTCGCCGCCTATGAAGGGCAGATGGGCCAGGCCGCCTATAGCGCCAGTAAGGGCGGTATTGTCGGCATGACGCTGCCAATAGCCCGGGATCTCTCAACTGTGGGTATCCGGGTGAATACGATTGTTCCCGGTCTGATCAACACTCCACTGTTCAATGGCCTGACTCCCGAATTCGTCGAGTCCCTGTCGCAGTCAGTGTTGTATCCGAAGCGCCTGGGTCGCCCGGAAGAAATCGCGCAGCTGGCGACGTCTATCATCGATAACGATTACATTAACGGTGAATGCATCAGAATGGATGGCGGCATCCGGATGCAGCCGCGCTAACAAGGAGCGAAGTAATGTCAGACGAAGCGACAGTTTTAACCGACGAGGCGGACGGCGTCCTCGTCATCACCATCAACCGTCCAGAGGCGAAAAATGCGGTCAACCTCTCGGTCGCGCAGGGCGTCGCAGCGGCGCTCGAGCGATTGGACAGTGATGATTCATTGCGGGTCGGCGTGCTGACCGGTGCTGGCGGCACCTTCTGTGCCGGTATGGATCTGAAGGCCTTTGTCTCGGGAGAGTTCCCGCAGATTGAGGGTCGCGGATTCGGCGGCATGACCGAGCGTTCAGCTGACAAGCCTCTGATTGCAGCGGTAGAGGGCTATGCCCTAGCCGGTGGCTGCGAGCTGGCGATTGCTTGCGATCTGATCGTGGCCGCAGAGAACGCCAAGTTTGGTATCCCAGAGGTCAAGCGGGGTTTGGTCGCCGCAGCCGGTGGTTTAGTCAGACTGCCCTCTCAAATCCCCTACCGGGTGGCGATGGAGCTCGCGCTGACCGGTGAATTCATGGGTGCGGATCGCGCCATGGCAATGGGGCTGATCAACGAGTTGACGGAGCCCGGCTCTGCCCTGGACACGGCGAAGGCACTGGCCCAACGGATCGCCGAGAACGGCCCGCTGGCCGTCAAGGTCAGCAAAGCCATTATTAAGGCCTCTCGAGATTGGAGCGAGGATGAAGCGTGGACCAACCAGAACGCGCTGACGCAGCCGGTGTTTACCAGTGAGGACGCGATTGAGGGTGCGACCGCCTTTGCCGAGAAGCGCAAGCCGGAGTGGAAGGGACGGTAGTGGTTGCATTCAACCACTGATCTCGTCACTCTCGCAGAGACGAGGCGTCACACTTAGCGCGCAGAGGGCGGCAGGATGAGTAGCGAAGACCTCAATGTCATCCGCAAGATGCTGGCGCATGACCTGATGCAGGTTTATGTGCGTCTGTTCTTGTTGCTGACTGTCGTATGGTTCTCGGTGGAGGTCTTTGCGCCATTTCTCACGCTGGCGTTGTGGTCGCTGATTCTCGCTGTGTCGCTCTATCCCTTGAACCACTGGCTGGCAGTGCGGTTGCATTTGAGCGAGGGTAAAGCGGCCGTTATCTTCATTTGCATCGCCTTTCTTATCATCGGCATTCCGGCGGGGTTGTTGGGCGTGTCCATGGCGCAGCACATGGGCGATTGGGTGATGACGCTCAGCGAGCAAGGGTTTACGGTACCCGAGGCCGACCCTGCTGTCGCCGAATGGCCTGTGATCGGTGCACCGCTATATGATTTGTGGCAGAAGGCGCACGAAGACCTGGTCTCGGCTGCGCAGATGATTCAGCCGCAGCTGATTGCTGGCGGACGCTCTCTGCTCGCCGCTGCCGGTAATACGTTGCTGGCGTTGGTGCTCTTTTTCATTGCACTGCTGATTGCCGGATTCATGATGGCCAATGCAACGCCGGGTGGGCAGCAGATGCGTCGGTTGCTCATGACGTTCACTGACCCGGCGCGGGGCGAAGAGATCCACGAACTGGTGGTTGCCACGATTCGCTCGGTATCCAACGGCGTGGTCGGCGTAGCCGTTCTGCAGGCTTTGGCGCTGGGAGTGGGTTTTCTCGTGTTGGATGTGCCGGCGGCGGGTGTGCTGGCCCTGGTAGTGCTGTTTTTAGGCGTGACTCAATTGCCGTCCTCGCTGGTGGTGCTCCCTGTACTGGCATGGCTATGGCTGGCAGATGACGGATCCATGCTGACTCATGTACTGGGAACCGTCTATCTGGTTGCCGCGGGTTTGGCTGACGGGCTGCTCAAGCCAATATTGCTCGGCCGTGGCGTCGAAACCCCCATGCCTGTCGTGCTGGTAGGTGCATTAGGTGGCATGGCTGCGGAAGGGTTGATTGGTTTATTTGTTGGCGCGGTCATGCTTTCGGTGAGCTACAAGCTGCTCATGGTCTGGGTGGATCACAGCGTCGCCGACCTCGAGGCCGACGAGCCGCCTCCCGCAAGCCCGGATCCTTAATTACATGCTCGTCGCAGCGCCGCTGTGGTCCGCCCCTTTCTGCAGATCGTATCTGATGACATATTATTGAGCTCACCACCACACCATGAAAAATGATGTCCTAAGCCGGTTATTAGTTCTCTTGGGGGTGCTGTTCTGCGCTGCGTGCGCGGCGCCCGACCCGGACCCTGGGACCGGCATATCGGTGAGTACTTCGAGCGGTGTGGTGTCCGCTGAGTCGGGGCCGGAAGGATCGCTGATCTTCCGCGATATTCCCTTTGCCCAACCACCCGAAGGAGCCGCACGTTGGGCTGCCCCTGGTAGGATTGAGACTCCGGAGCAAGTCATTTTATCCAAGCCAGAACCGGTGATGTGCCCTCAGCCGCAGAGCATGGCATCCGGTAGTGCAGAGGGTGAATACCTTGGCTCAGAGGACTGTCTTTATCTGGATATTTACGCGCCCGGAGAGTCAGCGGTATCAGGCCTGCCGGTCATGCTATGGATTCATGGCGGGAGCAACTTGACGGGGCATAAGGGCACCTATGATTTCTCGCGCTTTGCAGCGCTGGAGCAGGTGGTCGTGGTGGTCATTAATTATCGCCTCGGTCCGTTTGGCTGGTTTGTGCATCCCGCCTTGAATGGCGCCGATTTAAAAACCCCACCCCTGGCCAATTTCGGCACGCTGGATATGGTGGAAGCGCTTCGCTGGACGCAGCGCAACATCACTCTGTTTGGCGGCGATCGCGATAACGTCACGATCTTTGGTGAGAGCGCGGGAGGACGAAATGTCTTCAGCCTGCTGGCATCACCTGTCTCCGAGGGGTTGTTTCATCGCGCCATCGCGCAATCCGGACATGTGCGCAGCCTGACGGCCGGTGAGGCCTACAACGCCCAGCGCGAGTATCCTATGGTCGACCGGGGAAGCTGGGAAGTGGTTCGGGAGTTGGGTTTGACTAACGCGGGGGTTGATGCCGAGACGCTGCGAGCTGTCCCCATGGATGATTTACTGACTGCCTACTTCGAGCTGGAAGAGGATCATATTCAGCCGGCCGTCATTCGCGACGGTGTGGTGATCCCGCAAGAGGGGGTGCTAGCCGCACTGGCCGATCCCCGTTACGCCAAAAGCGTACCGGTCCTGGCGGGCACAACGCGGGATGAAGTGACCTTGTGGCTGGGTTTGAGTCGTTACTTTGTTGATGTCAGTTATCCGCTGTCCAAGGCCTTGCCTGCGAAGCTCCGCATCAAGAACCCGGCGCTTTATTCTTTCTGGGTGGATATCCGATCGCGCGGCTGGAAACTGGGCGCTGTGGATGATCCCCTGTCGGGTATGCATGAGGCAGGCTACACCGACTTGTATGCCTATCGGTATGACTGGGACGAGCAACCTGACAACTACTTCGTGCCGTTCTCCGAGATCCTGGGTGCGGCGCACGCCAGTGAGATTGCTTTTATTATGGGCGCGCCAATGTACGGCGTCATTGGCGATTACATGTATCCCGATACCGACTCAGCCGCGGAGATGACCGAGATCATGATGACCGCATGGGGCGCGTTTGCGAGAGACGGTACCCCGCGTCTACCCGACGGCAGGGACTGGCCTCGTTACGATCCGGCGACACCTGCTTTTATGCGCCTCGACGTCGGCGGGCAGTTGGGCCTGAGCGACGACGTCCCGAGTCGCGATGAATTGCTCAGTAGGGTGGCAAGCAGCGACGCGGTATCTGAGTTGGAGCGATGCCTGCTAGTTTGGGAGCTGCTCACTGCGGTGGGTGTGCCAAGCTACGATGCCTATGACGCCTGGGAGGGTGGACGTTGCGCTCGCGTTGACGCACCAGGAGAAAAACGCCGCATTCGCGAAACGCTGGAAGAGGAATATGGCAGCGTTTATTTCTCTGGCTAAGCGGGCGCGACATACACTGCGGAGTGGCTAGTGCGTCGCGTCATTGCGATCGCGGGTGGTTCTGGTAGCGGTAAATCTACGCTGGCAGCTGCGCTGGTAGCCTCTATGGGCCAAGACAATGCGGCTTTGCTGCCGATCGACGCCTACTATTACGATCTGGCGCATCTTGGTTCCGAGGAACGGGAGGCGGTCAACTTTGATCACCCCGACGCGCTGGATCTGGATCTCTTCGCTGCGCACATTGGTGCGCTTCGCTCGGGGTGCGCGGTGTCGTGTCCGATCTATGATTTCACTACCCACTGCCGACTGCCTGATACCGCTACCATCTCGCCGCGGAGTACGATTCTTGTCGAGGGGATTTTGGTGGCATCCCGTGCCGACCTGAGGGCGACCTTTGATACATTGATTTTCGTGGCAACTGACGCCGAGTTGCGTTGGCGACGGCGACTTCAGCGCGATCAGCATGAGCGGGGGCGCGATCTGGGGTCGATCGAGCGCTTTTGGGCGCGAGCCGAGGGCAGTTTTGCGGAGTGGGGCGCTCTGGCTGAAAGCAATGCGGATCTGGTTGTGGACGGAGGTCAGAAAGTCGCGGTGATAACTGAGTTGGTCTCGGACTATCTGAGCCAACAGCACGATTAATGTGCGGGGCTGCGTTGAGGCCGCGGGCGCTTAAAAGCGCATGGTGAACCAGGGAGCGCTACTGCTCCCGCTGTTTTGCTACCCACTCGAAATGTCTCGAGAGCGTTTCATCACTCATTAACGCCGTTAGCGTGTTGAATTGACGTGCCAGGGTCATTTCGTCATATTCGCGATGAATGCCGCGATGACACAACCGGCAGACCAGCACGCCGTGCTGTAGATCGGCCTTTTTATATTGCCGTTTGAAATGCGCCCGGCGGTGCACTTTTTTTGGGATGAGGTGATGGAAGGTGAGTGGAACCCTGCGACGACAGCAGGCGCAGGGTTCCGGCACGACTTGACTCAGCTTTGAGTAGCCGGAAGCGCCGCCTCGATGGCTGTGCGCATTTCTTCGCTGTCAGGCGTCACGCCGCTGGCGAAGTGTTCCACGATTTCACCGGCTGGTGAAACCAGATACTTGTTGAAGTTCCAGCGCGGATAACCCGCAGCCTCTCCAAGGCCGCGGAAGATCGGGTTGGCATCCGAACCGCGGACTGCTGATGTGGCCATCACCGGAAACGACACGTCGTATTTCTCAAAGCAGACCTCGGCGGCATCGCCTTCATCATTGTCTTCCTGAAAAAAATCGTCACTGGAGAATCCGAGGACAACCAGTCCATTTTCTTTGTAGGTCTGGTGCACCTCCTCCAAACCCTCAAATTGTGGGGTGTAGCCACAGTAGCTGGCGGTATTCACGATCAACAACGCTTTACCCTCGTAGGCCTCGCAAAACTGAATGGTCTCTGTGGATGCTAGCTTACGCATCGAGTGGTTTAGAAAATCCGGACAAGAAGCGAACACTGCGTGGCTGAAGAGTGCTGACAGCGCGGTCATGGTCAATATAAGTTGCTTCATAAGGCTGTATTCCTGCGAATTTAGGCTATATACGCGACGTCCCAAACGCCAGATGCCTCCCAGCTAAGAGTTGGGAACCTGGTTCACCACAGATTGGATGAATGCCGATACGGTCTTCCGGGTCCAGTCAGGTCGGCAGGGGTGCGCAGCGACGTGCGTACCCCACTCTTCCTTACCATCGAGGCAAGCCTCATCCATCGAAATGGCGGGTACCCGGGCCAAGGTGACGCGTGGGTTGGTGTTCGCAAGCTCAGCGGCAAAGGGTGAGCGCGTGACCGGATCTTCCCAGTCCTGCATCAGGAGTATTGGTAAGTCCAGTGTCTTAGCCATCGCGAGTGGGCTCGTCTCACGGTGAGGCAAGCCGTATCGGTGGATAGCCGCTCGCGCGGCTATGGAAAACAGCAGCGGAGGAAACCCTGTTTCAACCTGGCCAACCTCCATCATGGTGTCCAACACATCGAGCAACGGGTCGAGCAAAATCATGGCGTCGGCTGCGAGTCCATTCCTCATGGCGTGGATGACCGTACTGCCCCCCATCGAGGCGCCGAACAGAATTCTCGGCCGGTCACTGGGGTGATTTCGATCCAGCCATTGTGCTGCGGCGACCACGTCTGGCCATTCTGCCAGTCCCATGCGCAATGTGCCGTCGGTCACTGGTGAATTCCCATGATTGCGGATGTCCATTGTGACAACCGATATGTTCAGTTCGTTTAGCGTTCGATAGAAATCAAGCGAGCCGATGTACTGCGAGATTCGATTGGAGCCGGCCCCATGCACAAAAATGAGATCGGCGATGGGTTGGGATGCCGGTATCCACCAGCCTTCAAGCAGTAGATCGTCGCTAGGTATCGTGATGTCCTGATAATTGAGACTGCGGGTGGCGGGCGTTTGGTCAACCGGGTAAGGAGTGGTTGAGATCAGCTGCGGGGGAGCCCAAAAAACCGATAGCAGTATCCAAGCCAGCAACAGGCTGGGCAGGACCGAAAATATGGTGCGTCTCATGCGAGTCAATCCCATGTTAGATCAGGCAGACAGCAGGCGCCTCAGCCAGCTGTCATGGTGGCGCTCCTGTTCTCTCAGTAGCAACAGGCCTTGAATTTCTTTTTCGATCGCCGTGGCGAACTGACGTCGCAGTGCGGTCAGTTTCTGGGTTGACAGCGTCTTACCCTGGTATTGCGAGAGTTCAATTGGTGTCCCGATGGCAAAATACGTGGTCTTGGGTTTTGGTAACAGCCCGCCGAGCATGCCTGCAGGGATTGGTGGTACCAGATCAGGACGGAGATCCTTCGGTAATAACCCATTTTTCATGAGCAGTTTCACCGGTGCCGAGTTAAACACGGCCTGTGAGGAAATGGCGTGATCGTAGTACTCATCAGGCCCGACCGAGGCAACGGGCACCACCGTATAACCCGCCCTTGCAGCCAGCTTGACGAAGCCGTAACGCTGCTTCCACTGCAGCTGGTAGCGAGCCTCGAGGGGTTTTACAGATTCATACGCCCCACCGGGGTATAGTAAAAGATCATCGCCGCGGGTCATTAGTCGCTCGACAATGGGCGCCTGGCCGGATACGCCCCCCATCGCGTGGGCAATGGCCGCGTAGTGGGCATTGGCGAAAAGCGATTTGTCACCCAAGCCTTTAACATATCGGCCGTGGTCGTAATACAGATAAAGATGAAACAATACGGCATCAAGGGCCATAAAGGCGTGATTGCCAATAAATAATGCGGGCTTGTCGGGCAGGTTTTCGAGACCGACAAACTTTGGCTTGAACCACGCACGAGCTAATCCGGCCGCTAGGGCGACCTGAGGCGCGTTAGGCATGCCATAGCGAGAAATATACTCGACGTAGGCGTCCGGGTCGGATTCTGGAGAGGGTGCTCGCTGAACCATGATCTGCACTCGTTGCGGAAATCGAGCTTAACAAAAGTTTTCCACTATTTTAGCGGCACTATTGCGCTGTGGCGCATCGTCACGCAGATGTGAGTGATATGGCACAAAACACCTTCAAACATTGGGCGTTGCTCGGATACCTCGTGCTGGTATGGGGGTTTGCATTCGCAATGATTGCCGTCGCATTGGAGTCCTTTCATCCGCTCTTTATCGTGTGGTGTCGACTGTGGATGGGCGCGCTGATTGTCTATTGCGTATGGCGATGGCGCCAGCAGCGCTGGAGTCTCGGCCGGGAGTGGTGGCCGAGGCTCACTCTGTTGAGCCTGACGGGTAATATTATTCCATTCTCACTGATTGCCTGGGCGGAGCAATCAGTTCCCTCGGCTGAGGTGGGCATACTCATGGCACTGATGCCCATCGCGACGCTGTTGCTCGCGCACTGGTTGCTGGATCACGAGCCACTGACTTGGCGACGCTTCGCTGGCGTCGTGGTTGGATTTGCTGGGGTGGGTCTCTTGGTGGGCGAAGACTTCCTCTCGGCAGGCGCCAGTGGCCAGTGGACCGGTCAGGTCGCAGCATTGTTGGCGACGATCAGTTACGCGTTTAATGGCGTTTATGCGAAGCGGCTTCCTGCTCAAGAACCTGTCGCGCTATCCGTGGGCACCCTCGCCATTGGCAGTATCTTGTTGGCGGTGCCGGCGCTTTGGGCACAGCTCGCGGGGCCGGGTTTTGATGCCACGGCGGGCGCGGCGAGTGTGCTCGTTGTACTGGGGGTGATGGCAACGGGTGTCGCCACCTGGTGCTACTTTGTGGTGGTGACCGAGAGAGGCCCCGGGTTTCTCTCGACGATTAACTATCTGATTCCTGCGGTCGCTTTTACAGCGGGAACACTCTTCTTGGCCGAGCCCTGGGGCTGGGAGCATCTGGTCGCGCTGGCCATGATTCTGCTAGGTGTCGGCCTTATCCAAGTCAGGCAGCCGCGCTAGGGTCTAGAGCTCAAACCGTTTGCGAAGAAAGCGTGCCACGCCGTCCTCATCGTGATGGCCGATAATCTCGTCCGCCGCATTAAGAATCATAGGATCAGCGTTGGCCGGGGCGTAGCACTCGCTGGCGCATTCAAACATGCTCAAATCGTTGTCGCCGTCACCAAAAGCAATCACATGGTCAATCTCCAGCTCTTTTCGCAGATGGTTGATGCCGTTGCCTTTGCTACCCAGGCTGTGGTGAATGTCTATCCAGTGCAGGGCCGGCTCTTTGGTCGCATGTTCTCCCATTTCGCGCTCGTGAATCGCAATGCCCGAGTAGGCGACAAGGTGGGGCTCATCAGCAATGCTTGCGCTGACTCGTTCGACTGCATCGGCGCTACCCAGAGAGAACACGTTAATGACGCTGATTTCGTCGGGCATGTCTGTCAGGGGCGCCAGGGGAAGTTGTCGCTCTGCCTCAAACAGGTCGGCCAGCTTGTGTTCGCTCTGGTTCTTCAGTGGCCCGTGATACAGCGCATGGCGCTGCCCGGGCTGCAGCGAGAAAACGAACGGCGTGAGGTCATTGAGGGTAAAGGCAGCCAGCACATGCCATACCTCCTCACGGGTCAGTAAATGATGATGACTGTAACGCGCCTCCTCCGGCGACCAGATAATCGCGCCATTTTTGAGAATGAGCGGTAGCGTGAAATGATGATCCTTGATTGGCGCAGTGGCGGCCTGCAATGTACGCCCTGTCGCGACGGTATAGGGGATATTGCGGGCCCGCATTTTGGCGAGCGTGTCGGCAGTATAGGTCGATATTTTTGAGCCCTTGTTCAACAAGGTGCCATCAAGATCAAACACGACCAGTGTCATACGCTAGAGATCCGTCTGCCAGAACGCCGTGTCACTCGTCGGCATAATCTCAATGCTCTGTCAGCACCAGATCGGCTGTGAGTGACTCCCGGATGGCGGCAGGGACCTCATAGCGATCAATAGGATAGCTAGGGTGGTCAATGCCTGCGTACAACGTGGCGCCATCTTTGAGCGCGTTGATCTGCTCCGGCGTTACCTCAAAGCGGAGGAAGTGCACCGACGCGGTTTTGTCAGCAGTGGTGCGATCGAGATCCTCATCGGCAATCGGCACGATGCGATCTAGATCGCCGACTTGTAACCACACCTGATCTTCAATGCCAATCATTTCGCCCAACCTGACTGCGCGCTGCACCGGGTCAGGGATTTCGATCATAAATGTCGCCTTCCAGTTGTGACCGTCTGGAATGAGCGGGTTGTAGGCGCTGAGTTCTTCTTCGATGCCCTCTGCCTCAAAGACTCTCTCGATGCGGAGCATTTCCTGAATTTGGTAGCGAACGGTAGTCGCGTCTTCGAAGTAAACCCGCGCGTGCTCGCCCAATGCCAGCTGTCGGTTTTTCTTATGGGCCATGACCTCAGCCCGGAAATCTGAGCGCTTGGCGGCGTACTCCTCAAGGCTCCATAGGTCATCACGCGTTAACTGTGTCATGTTCTACTCCTCGAATGTGTATTCAATTAATTCAACCAGTGTAGAGGATTACAGACCATAGGCCTCGCGCAGGAGCGTCATAGGATGCTCCGCTTTGTCCACGTTTGCTGCCAAGTGTGCGATGTGCTCGCCCGCCATAGGGCAGTCACTGATAAAGCGGTCAGGCGCCTGCTCGTCGACCTTGCGGACGGTGGGGCGCGCAATTTTCACCGACTT
>CBFHSJ010000002.1:10133-13491 GCA_965658485.1 Luminiphilus sp. | reverse complement strand
CATAGGGCAGTCACTGATAAAGCGGTCAGGCGCCTGCTCGTCGACCTTGCGGACGGTGGGGCGCGCAATTTTCACCGACTTATCCCGGGTCTCTTTTTTAACCGCATAGGTGCCGTCATGACCTGAGCATCGCTCGTAGGCGGTGATGTCAGTGTCGCTCACGAGGTTCAGTACATCCCTCGTTTTCAAGCCAATATTCTGCACTCGCTGGTGACAGGCGACCTGATACGCCACGCTGCCCAGCGCTGTAGTGAACTCGGTTTTAAGCGCATCACCTTTGTGTCTCGCCCAGAGATACTCAAAAGGATCATAAAAGGCGTTCTTTACCTTGATCACATCCGGATCATCCGGATACATCAAGGGCAGCTCCTGTTTGTACATCAGCACGCAGGAGGGGATCGGCGCCGTGAGGTCGTAGCCCTTATCAACCAGTTTGGCCAATACAGGTATATTGGCCCGCTTCAGTGCGTCCACACTATCCAGATCCCCCAGCTCGAGCTTTGGCATGCCGCAGCACTGCTCCTTCGGCACGATGTCGAGGTGAATGCCGTTGTGCTGAAACACTTTGACAAAATCTTCACCCACCTCGGGACTGTTGTAGTTCCCATAACAGGTCGCATAGAGCGCCACCTTCCCGGTGGTGCCGCCCACCGGTTTGGGGTCTTGGGGCTTGAGCAGGGGTTTAACCCGCTTGCGCAAGGTCTTGCTGTGCAGCTTGGGTAGCGGCGCTTCATGGTGAATATCAAGGCTGGCGGACAGCGCCTTGCGGAAGGCGCCCGTGTTGTTGAGCGCGTTAACGGTCACATCAATTAGCGGGATAGAGGTCGTCGACAGCAACTTGTCCGTGCTGGTTAACGTGCGGTCTCTGAGTGATGCTCCCTGATTTTTGAACTTCTGTGCCTTGGCGCGAAGCATTAGGTGGGGAAAGTCGACGTTGAATTCGTGGGGTGGTACGTAGGGGCATTTAGTGAGGTAGCACAGATCGCAGAGGTAACACTGCTCGGCGACCTTGCCGAAGTCGGCCTTGTCGACTCCATCGACCTCCATCGTGTCCGACTCGTCAATCAAATCAAACAGGGTAGGGAATGCATCGCACAGACTGACGCAACGGCGGCATCCGTGACAGACGTCAAAAACCCGCTCCAACTCCTCGTTGAGCGAGCTTTTATCCCAAAAATCCTCACTCTGCCAATCCAGAGGGTGCCGAGTGGGTGCGTCAATACTGCCTTCTCTCATGACCTGTTGTGCTCTTGGTTACGAAAAGACTCATTCACCTCGTTGCTGGTGAGCCGGTTGCCGAACGGGATGCATTACCGGGGGCGTGAGCCGGAAAAAACAAAGGGAGCAAAATTGCTCCCCTTATTGCGTTTAAGCGAGAGCTAGAATTAACCGTCTAAGTTGTCCAGCGCTTTCTGGAAGCGATTGGCGTGGCTGCGCTCGGCCTTGGCCAGTGTTTCGAACCAGTCCGCGATCTCGTCAAAACCCTCGTCACGCGCGGCCTTAGCCATACCCGGGTACATATCGGTGTACTCGTGAGTCTCACCGGCGATTGACGCCTCAAGATTCTTTTTGGTGTCGCCCATTGGCAGCCCGGTGGCGGGATCGCCTACTTCTTCGAGATACTCCAGATGGCCATGCGCATGCCCGGTCTCGCCTTCCGCTGTAGAGCGAAAGACCGCCGCTACGTCGTTGTAGCCCTCGACGTCCGCCTTTGAGGCGAAGTAGAGGTAGCGTCGATTCGCCTGAGATTCACCAGCGAAAGCGTCCTTCAGGTTTTGCTCCGTAACACTGCCTTTCAGTTCCATGACTTACTCCTTTTGTGTTTCCCGTCGAATTACAGAGGCAGCGCAAACTGCGGCTACCATCAGGTGGCAGGTAATATACCGGCATCACTCAGTTTTGGCTTACTTGAAATATAAAAAAAATCGATCGGAAAAACCGATTATGATCTGAACCAGTTTCTGGGGAGGCGAACCCGCCTGGTGGCTGGTCGCCTTTGCCCGCAACGTTAACCCGACTGGGCGGGGCGATATAGCCTGAGCCGTGGGTTTGCAGGGAGAGTAATTGTGCGCCAACCGACACTGAAACAGCTCCGCTATCTCTGTGCGGTAGCAGAGCATCAGCACTTTGGTCAGGCAGCAGCTGCCTGTCATGTGAGTCAGAGCACGCTAAGCGCCGGCGTGCTCGAGTTGGAGGAGACCCTTGGAGCGAGTCTTGTGGAGCGTAACAACCGCAGGGTATTTCTGACTTCTCTGGGTTCAGAGGTGGTGGAGCGGGCGCGGGATTTATTGGTCAGCGTTGAGGACATAGTGAGCCTGTGTGCAGGTCAAGGGGTGCCTTTTCAGGGTCGGATGCGTTTGGGGGTCATCCCGACGGTTGCGCCTTATTTACTTCCAAGTTTGCTGGGGCGGATCCGGTCGCAGTATCCCGAGTTCAAGCTGTTCATTCGAGAGGATCTCAGTCAGCCGCTGGTTGATGGTCTCCTGTCTGGTGAGCTTGATGTGTTGTTGCTTGCCCTGCCGTTTCCCGCCGAGCAGGTGGAGACCATGCCGCTGTTCGAGGACGATTTCCTTCTGGCCTGCCCGCTGGAGCACCCACTTGCGAGCCGGACGCCATTGCGCAGTGCTGATCTGAAAGGGGAGTCACTACTGCTTTTAGAGGAGGGGCACTGCCTTCGAGACCATGCGCTGGAGGCGTGTAAGCTCAGAGACTCCCAAATTTCTGTGCCATATCAGGCCACCAGCCTGGCCACCATTGTGCAGATGGTGGCCAATGGTATTGGTGTGACGCTGTTGCCCGGCATGGCGGTAGAGGCGGGTATTGCCGGCAATACGCCACTGGCAGTGAAGCGATTTGATCAGGCCAATATCACCCGGCAGATCGGCCTCATGTGGCGGAAGAAGACACCGCGGCGAGTCGAGTTTCGACAATTCGGTGAGTTGATCGCGGCTTCGGTCGAGAATCTACCCGGCGCGACTCTCTAACGGCGGCGGCCTTTGCCCCGATGCTCGCCCGTGTGCTGGGTGCGAAAGTTGCTGCTCCCGGACTTGACGACACGATGGCGTTTGGGTGGTTGCCGTGAGGGGACCAGATGCTTTGAGCCGTTGCCGATGAGATCCCGACGGCCCATCTGTTTCAGCGCTTTACGCAGCAGTGGCCAGTTGTCGGGGTCGTGGTAGCGAAGAAAGGCCTTGTGTAAACGTCGCTGGCTCAATTTTTTCACGGTGCCCAGTGACTGACTGTTGCGTTTCACCCGCTGCAAAGGGTTCATCCCCGTGTGATACATCGCCGTAGCGGTCGCCATAGGGGAAGGGTAGAAAGTCTGAACCTGATCAGCCCGAAAGCGATGCTGCTTTAG
>CBFHSJ010000002.1:0-10035 GCA_965658485.1 Luminiphilus sp. | reverse complement strand
CCGTGCGCCTGAATGAGCGGCAGCGCGTTGTGAGGATTTGTCTCCTTGTGGAACACCCTTGACGCGTGCGCATAAAGTACCGGGTCCTCGGTGACCGCCTCGGCCGAGGGTAGCCGAATCGCGTGGGTGTCTTGTTTCGAGCTGGCCATCAGCCGGACGGGCGCGGGCTCATTGTTGTCTTCATTCTGCCCCTCCGCGCAGGGTTCGCTCTCCATTCCCTCATAAGGGTTCGGGTGGGCCTCGATCCGACCGGGCTCATCGACCGATGTCGAGTCGATCAGCGTGCGGTTTGCAGGAGGGTGGCGGGTGACAAAGGCGGTGCCGCGAATGTCCGTTAGGTCGCTGACTTCCTCACCGTTCGCCAGGCGGTGGGCAATGTCGACAATCGCGCGTTCGGCGTTGCCAAACACCAACAGGTCGGCCCGGCTGTCGAGCAGCACGGAGCGTTTAACCCGATCACTCCAGTAATCGTAATGCGCAATGCGGCGCAAACTGGCCTCGATACCGCCAGCGATGATGGGGACATCGCGATAGGCCTCTTTCAATCTTTGACTGTAGACGGTGACGGCCCGGTCGGGGCGTTTGCCCGAAATGTTACCCGGGGTATAGGCGTCGTCATTGCGGCGTTTCCTGTCCGCCGTGTAGTGGTTGATCATGGAGTCCATGTTGCCCGCGGTGACGCCGAAAAACAGGTTGGGGCGCCCGAGTGCGGTGAAGGGTTCAGCGGATTGCCAATCGGGCTGCGCGAGCATGCCCACCCTAAATCCCTGTGCTTCAAGCACCCGCCCGATGACTGCCATGCCGAAGCTAGGGTGATCAACGTAGCCGTCTCCGGAGACGATAATGATGTCGCAGCTGTCCCACCCCAATTGCTCCATCTCGATTCGCGACATGGGTAGCCAAGGCGCCGGGCCAAGACACTCTGCCCAGTACTTGCGGTAGCCATAGAGTGATGTGGGTTGGTCAGGCATCGCGCTGCGCTCGTTTTCGAATGTCGCTGGGTACATCGAGCTCTGCACCACAATGCTGGCAGAACATTGCCGCCAGAGCATGCCCCTGCTTCGCGCAGACCGGGCAGTTCCAGGGCAGTGTCGGTTTTGCCGCCCGTTGCTCGTTAATGCGTTCCCAGAGTTTTCTCGTGATGATGGCGGTCGGCACGGCAATAATGGAGTAGCCAACCAGCATGCCGAAACCTGCCACGAATCGACCAGCTGCCGTTTGCGGAACTAAATCGCCATAGCCCACGGTAGTAATGGTGACCACTGCCCAGTAAATGCTCAGGGGAATGCTGGTGAATCCGTGCGCCGGACCTTCGATGACATAAATGATGCAGGCAAAGACCACCACGACCAGCATCACCATCACCAGAAAAACAAAAATCGATCTCGAAGTGCTGCGCAGGACGGCGAGAATTTCATTGAGCTCGGCAAACAGGTTGACCAAGCGTAAGACGCGGAAAACCCTGAGCACTCTCAATAACCTGATGACCACCAGCGGCGCGGCCTCTGGAAATAAAAAAGCGATATAGGTGGGGACAATCGCAAGCAGATCAACAATGCCCCAAAAACTCAGGATATAGGCCGGTCGATTATGCGTACACCAGACGCGCGTGACGTACTCGAGCGTAAACAAGCCGGTGAAGCAAAGTTCTGCATGCCAGAAGCCAGCGCCCACTGCCGAGTCTAGTTCCGGTACTGAATCCAATACGACGACGGCAACGCTCAGCAGAATTGCCGCAATCAGCGTCATGTCGAAACGTCGGCCCGCAAGGGTCCCTGTGCCGAAAATAACGATTTCGAGCCTGCGTTGTAACGCGCTTTGCCCCGGCTCTGGATGTTCACTTAGCGGGTTGGGCTTCGCGATCACAGCAATTCCTCTAGGCTCGACCATACCGCGTCGAGTATCAGTGGCTGCGCCGCCGCGGTCGGATGAATGCCGTCGGCCTGCATGAGTTCGGGCTCCAGTGCGACCGATGCCAGAGGAAAGTTAGCTAACGCGGCGCCAGTTTGTTTAGCGGCCTCGGTAAAGGTGGCGCGAAAAGCATCGGTGTAGAACTTGCCAAGGTTTGGGGGGATCTCCATTGGCAACACCAGGGCCATGGCGCCGGCGGCCTCGCTCAATTCGATCATGGTGATCAGGTTGTCTCTAAGTTGACCCACAGGGTAGCCCCGCAACCCGTCATTCCCCCCGAGTTCGATGATCACAATGCGGGGTTCATGAGTATCGAGAAGCGCGGGTAACCTGCGCAGGCCGCCGGCGGAAGTGTCCCCTGATATACTGGCATTCACGGTGTGGTATGGCCTGTCCTCGTTCTCCAATCGTGAATCTAGTAATGCCACCCAGCCCTGTTCCAGTGACAGTCCGTAGGCAGCGCTGATGCTGTCACCTAGCACAAGGATGGGCCGGGTCGGTTGTGCAGCGGCTGCGCTGGCAAGAACAAGCATCAGCAATCCGAGCAAAGCCGAGGCTCGTAAGCGTTGTGCGAGGACACGCAATATGATCAAAGTAAGTCAGCTCCTAAAAACGGTTCCCACCGCTGATGGCGATCTCACCATATTGCACAGCGTTGATCTGGAGATTGTAGCGGGTACATCCGCCGCGATTGTCGGTGCTTCCGGTTCTGGTAAGTCTACCTTGCTGGGGTTGCTTGCGGGTATGGATGTGGCATCCGCGGGGGACGTGTGGCTCGACGGGGTGAATCTCAGCGCGTTGGACGAGGACGCGCGTGCGCGGGTCCGCGCTGAAAAAGTAGGCTTTGTTTTTCAAAACTTCCAATTACTTCCCGCACTGACCGCGAAAGAGAACGTCATGCTGCCGCTGGAGCTGGCGGGCATTGATGAGGCGGGCAACATCGCTGAGCGCTTTCTGGGCGAGGTCGGCCTGCAGGACAGGCTGGGGCATTACCCCACTACGCTATCGGGGGGTGAGCAGCAGCGGGTCGCCATTGCACGCGCTTTTGCAAGGGAGCCGGCGGTGCTGTTTGCCGATGAGCCGACCGGAAATCTCGATACGCGCACCGGTGAGAGAATTATCGATTTGCTGTTTGAGCTAAATGCCCGCGCGAGTACCACGCTGGTGCTCGTCACACATGATGAGCGACTCGCCGAGCGGTGTGATCAACGTTTCTCGATGTCGGCAGGGGAGTTGTCCGGGCCGTGAAACAGGCGCTCACCTGGAGGTTACTCGCGCGCGAGTGGCGGAGCGGCGAGCTTGGTATCCTGCTCACGGCGCTGGTGCTTGCCGTATCGGTAGTGGTGGGCGTCAGCAGTTTCGTCAGCCGATTACAGTCAGCGTTACTGTCTGAGAGTGCGCGGTTCCTCGCTGCGGATATGGTGGTTGTCAGTAGATCGCCGCTCCCAGAGCCCTGGGTATCTGCCGCTCACGAGCAACAGCTGCAACCCACCGAGGTGGTCGGCTTTCCTTCGATGGCGGTAGCCGATATCGATCACATGGCGCTCTCGTCGATCAAGGCGGTCTCATCGGGTTACCCGCTGCGGGGTGAATTGCTTTGGTCTCGGGAGCCCTACGGTGAGGTGCTTGCCACGGGCGCCATTCCTGAGGTAGGTGAGGTCTGGCTAGCGCCGCGATTATTTTCGCTCCTTGACGTGGAGCTGGGAGCGTCGATCCTCGTTGGGGAGCAACCCTTGCGGGTCAGCGGGGCGGTCCGCGGCGAACCCGATGCCACAACCGCTGTTTTCGGCTTTGGCCCCCGCTTATTAATGAACATCGCTGATATCCCTGCTACCGGCGTTATTCAGCCGGGCAGTCGTGTCGAGTATCGACTGCTGCTTAGTGGTGCACCAGAGGCGATCGCCTCGTTCACAGAGTGGATCAAGCCTCAGTTGGGGCAGGGGCAGCGGTTGGACTCCGTGGAAAGCGCTCAGCCCAGCATTGGTGAGACTCTGGATAGGGCGCAGGGGTTTTTACTGCTGGCCGGTAGTCTGGCGGTCGTGCTCGCCGCAGCGGCGATCACGCTGTCCAGTCGGCGTTTTGGTGAGCGACATACGCAATACGTGGCCATTCTGAAAAGCCTCGGTGCGCAGTCCCCGGAAATTGCCGGCTTGTACGGCCGGAGTCTGTTCTGGATCGGACTTTTCGGCACGCTCATCGGTTGTCTGCTCGGCTGGGTACTTCAGGACGCTTTCATTCGGGTGTTGGGCAGCCTGTTGCCGGTTGCGCCCGGTGCCGCTGGTGTGAAGCCGATCCTGATAGGTGCTGTGACCGCGGCGGTGTGTTTGATGTTTTTCGCCTGGCCGCCGTTGAGGCGCCTGGGGCAGGCTTCACCCCTGAGAGTGCTCCGCGCCGACATGGGGATTGCCCAAGCGCAGCGTTCCAGTGACTTTGTTATGGGAAGCGTGGCAATCGTGGCGCTGATGTGGTGGTACAGCGGCAGCGCGTTGGTGACCGGCGCCGTCGTCGCGGGGTTATGTGTCGTGATGGGCCTGGGTTACATGGCGGCCAGCGTCTTGCTTTCCGGGAGTCGGTCTGTGGGTGGATTCGCGGGCAGTCTGTGGCGGGTGGCATTGGCGGGATTGCAGCGGCGAGGTCGAGCGAACGCCCTGCAGATGGTGATTTTTGCCATGGCGATCATGCTGATGTTGCTGTTGTCGGTGGTACGAACATCGCTCATCGGTCAATGGCAAGCGCAGTTGCCGTCCGACGCCCCTAATCACTTTCTGCTGAATCTTGCTCCCGAGGAGCGATCCGAACTGCAAACGTTTTTTGCCGACAATGAGATTCTGTCGGAGACGCTTTACCCGATGACCCGGGGTAGGGTGATCAGTGTCAACGACGCGGCGCTACCCCGATGGGAGGAACTCGAGGAGGACGGTGCGCCGCGGCAGCGGGAGGCGAACTTTACTTGGTCAGATGAGATCCCCACCAGTAACGCGTTATTGGACGGAGAGTGGTGGACAGCGGATACCGACCAGCCCTGGGTGTCGCTTGAGGAGGAGTTCGCCAGTGACATCGGTGCCGCTGTTGGCGATCGGCTGTCGTTGCGGATTGGTGCAGACGCCCTTGAGGTGACGGTGCTAAACATTCGGACTGTGGATTGGCAGTCCATGCGCCCCAATTTCTTTATGGTGTTTCCGCGCAAGGTGCTTGAGGCTTTTCCCGGCATGTATATGACTAGCTTTCGACTGCTACCCGAGCAGAAGTCGCTGCTCAATCAACTGGTGGGGGTTCTGCCCACGGTGACAGTTATCGAGCTCGATATTGTCATACGCGAAATGCGGGTGGTGATCGACCAGGTTGCCCGCGCGCTGGAGCTCGTGCTCGGGGTCATATTACTGGCGGGTGGTTTGGTATTGATCTCTGGTGTTCGCTCGAGCTTAGACGGACGCTTGCGTGAGAGTGCGTTACTGCGCGCTGTTGGCGCCCGCAAGGGCGTGGTACTAGGGGCACTCTGGGTGGAGTTCCTGGTGCTGGGTGGACTGGCCGGGGCGCTGGCCAGTGTGGGTGCGGAGGTGGCGGCCTGGGGTCTGCAGACGCAGGTATTTGAGATGAGCTGGACCCCAACACCTCTGATGTGGGCCCTTGGGCCTGCTCTGGGTGCCCTGATCGTGGGCGCGTTGGGCGTCTGGTCGTGCCGGCGGGTTGTGAACGTGCCGCCCGTGGTGCTCCTCAGGGAAGTCTGACTACCCGTTTACCCCAGTAGGTGTGCAACCGCATCCCGTTCTTCTGTCAGCTCCTGCGCGGTGGCATCCATTTTTTCCCGGCTGAATGCGGAGATTTCTAGACCCTGCACGATCTCCCAGTCGCCGCCGACACAACGACAGGGGAACGAGTAAATGAGTCCGGGTTCGATGCCGTAGGACCCGTCGGCAATCACCCCCATGGACACCCAATCATCGGCTGGCGTGCCCTGCGCCCAGCTGCGCATATGATCCACGGCGGCGTTGGCCGCTGAGGCGGCGGATGAAGCGCCCCGGGCCTCAATGATGGCTGCACCCCGCTGTTGCACCGTGGGGATAAAGGTTTCGCCGTACCAGTCCATGTCCAGACCGTTCATGGCTGACTCGCCAGAGACCAAAGCGTGATGCAGGTCGGGGTACTGGGTTGCGGAATGATTACCCCAGATCGTCATTTGGCGAATGTCATTCACGGTAGCACCCGTCTTCTGGGCAAGCTGGGTTTTAGCCCGATTATGATCAAGCCGTGTCATCGCGGTGAACTGTCGGGGGTCGATATCCGGCGCGTTGCGCTGGGTGATCAGTGCGTTGGTATTGGCAGGATTGCCGACCACCAGCACTTTGATGTCTCTGCTAGCGACGGTGTTAATCGCCTTGCCCTGCACGCCAAAAATGGCGGCGTTCGCCTCTAACAGGTCTTTGCGCTCCATGCCGGGACCGCGGGGGCGTGCGCCCACCAACATTGCGTAATCCGAATCTTTGAACGCGACTTCAGGGTCGTCAGTACAGATCACGTCTGCCAGAAGCGGAAACGCGCAGTCATCGAGCTCCATTTTGACACCGCCGAGCGCATCCATCGCCGGGGTGATGTCGAGAAGCTGCAGGATGACGGGTTGATCATCACCCAGCATTGACCCCGAAGCGATTCGAAAGAGCAGGGCGTAACCGATTTGTCCTGCGGCTCCGGTGACAGTAACGCGAGCGGGTGCTTTCATAATGGGTTTCCTTGCTTATCGACAATCTATAGTGGGTTAGAGGCGGCACGGATTGTCCTGTCAGACGAACGAAAACTCAAGTCATCGGCCAAATCGTACCGCCAACCCCCTTTTGCGCCGCGCAGTGGTCTCTCATATCATCCGCAGCACCACGGCGCGCGCATGATGCTCAAGGCGCCGAGGCATGGCAGGAAGGAATGATGTCGCACGCAGACCAGCACAACACCCAAGTCGGTTACGACAGGGGCGCCCGCAAGGACCGGCTTGAGTTCAACAAGCTGCGCAAGCGTTTGCGTCGACAGACGGGCAAGGCCATCGCCGATTTCAACATGATTGAGGCCGGTGATCGCATCATGGTGTGTATCTCGGGCGGCAAAGACTCTCATGCCATGCTCGAGCTGCTGATCTCACTGAGATCCAGTGCACCTATCGACTTTGAGATCGTGGCAGTGACCCTCGATCAAAAGCAGCCTGGTTACCCGGAGAATGTCTTGCCAGATTATTTGGAAACGCTCGGCGTGCCGTTCTACATATTGGAGAAAGACACCTATAGCGTTGTGCGTAGCATTATTCCTAAAGGCAAGACGACCTGTGGCCTCTGCTCGCGGCTGCGCCGCGGCACGCTTTACGGTTTTGCTGAGCAGATTGGCGCGACCAAAATCGCCTTGGGCCATCATCGCGATGACATTGTTGAGACGCTTTTTCTCAATCTATTTTTCGGCGGCAAGTTAAAAGCCATGCCGCCCAAATTAAGAAGCGACGACGGACGCAATGTAGTGATCCGGCCACTGGCGTACTGTCGCGAGTCGGATATCGCAAATTACGCACTTGCTATGCAATTTCCGATCATTCCTTGCAATCTCTGTGGCACCCAGGAAAACCTCCAGCGGCAGGAGATCAAGGGAATGCTGACCGGATGGGAGCGACAATATCCTGGAAGAACAGAGACTATCTTCAGAGCGCTCGGTAATGTCGCGCCTTCTCATTTGCTTGATCAGAGTCTGTTTGATTTTCAGGGACTCAAGGTCGAAGTGGATGACAGTTTAGGTCTGCCCGATATCCGCGTTGTAAATCTCTGATGCTGCTGGAGGTTACTCAGGTTGCGATTGAGCGGGGAGACCGCAGGCTGCTGAGTGACGTTGACTTCCGCGTCTCAGGAGGTGAAATCTGGCAGCTGGTGGGCGCGAATGGCGTGGGCAAGACCAGCCTTCTGCGGGGGTTAGCGGGGGTGGCCAGGTTGGGCGTGACCGGCGAGATCCGCCATGCCGGCGCCTTTCTCTATCTGGGGCATGCCTCCGCACTCAAATCGAGTCTCAGCCCGGTGGACAATCTCCGGTGGCACCCGGCCAGCGATGTCACCGCTTCAGTAGGTGAGATATGCGAGGCTTTGGCCGCGGTGAATCTGGCAGGTTACGAATATCGACCGACTGGATCGTTGTCGGCGGGGCAGCAGCGGCGGGTGGCGCTGGCGAGACTGCTGCTGAGTGACGCACCGCTGTGGTTATTGGATGAGCCCTTTACAGCGCTCGACGTGGCCGGATGTGAGTGGCTCGAGGCTTGCGTTCGCGGACACGTGAATGCGGGCGGAGCGGCAGTGTTTACCAGTCATCAGCCGAGCCGGTTCGGGCCACTGCAGCAGGATCTGGATTTGGGTCGGTATGCCGTCTGATCAGCCGTTGCTGTCTCTCAGGGTCGTTTTCCTGACGCAATTTCTGCGCCACGGTCGAAGCATCATGACGAGTCCTGCAGATGTCGCCAATCCACTGCTGTTCTTCTTCATGGTCATCACGCTATTTCCGCTGGGGCTGGGGCCGGACCCGACCAGGTTGGCGGCGCTCTCGCCCGGGATCCTCTGGGTGGTTGCCTTGTTGGCTAGCCTAATGGTCAGCGCCAAGCTATTTGCATCTGATTTTGAGGATGGCAGTTTGGAGCAATTGGCGCTGGCACCCTATCCGCTAGCGGTCACTGCGCTCGCCGAGGTATCTGCGCACTGGCTGGCGACCGGATTTTTATTGGCGTTGCTGTCACCGCTCTTTGGCGTGATGTTGGGATTGCCCGACGAGGGCTTGCTCACTCTTCTCGTAAGTCTTTTGCTGGGAACAGTCTGTCTGACGCTAATTGGCGCGCTGGGTAGTGCGCTGACGGTCAGTATTCGTCGCGGCGGCCTGCTGTTGTCTTTGCTGATTATTCCGCTCAATGTGCCGGTGTTGATCTTCGGTACCACGGCGGTTCGTGAGGCAGTGCTGGGTGGTAACCCCGAGAGTTGGCTGGCGTTGCTCGCCGGGTTGGCGCTCGGGTCGCTGGTCGTGGCGCCTCTGGCGATTGGCGCAGCACTCCGCGTCTCGCTTGACAGCTGATCTCGCCTCCAGCATTGGGTGAGGGCGCCTGTCGGGCGCGTCATTGAGGGCGTTTAGGCGCTATACTGCGGGTATGTGGACGTTCATTCACAAATTGGGCTCACCACCCTGGTTTTTTGGTTTCAGTGGCACCCTCGTCCGGTGGTTATTGCCTATTACCGTGACCTTGCTGGTAGTGGGTGCCGTCTGGGGTCTGATGGTGGCGCCACCGGATTTCCGTCAGGGGAATTCTTACCGGATCATCTATATTCACGTGCCCGCAGCCGTCGTGGCCCTTGCCGGTTACTACGTGATGGCGTTGGCGGGCGCCGTCAGCCTGATCTGGCGGATCAAGATGGCTGACGTGACGATGCGCGCCGCGGCGCCGGTGGGGGCCGTCCTGACGGCGATCGCACTGGTGACTGGCGCCATTTGGGGCAAGCCGACCTGGGGAGCATGGTGGGTTTGGGATGCTCGCATCACCTCGATGTTGATACTACTGTTTCTCTATTTGGGTGTGGTGGCGCTGTTTGAGGCCTACGAAAACAAAACCGCAGCAGCACGTGCCTGCGCCGTGCTCAGCCTTGTGGGGATGGTCAATATTCCGATCATCTACAAGTCAGTCGACTGGTGGTACTCACTCCATCAGCCCGCGTCGATTAAATTTACCGGGGAGTCGGCGATTGATTCGAGCATGCTCTATCCTTTGCTACTGATGATACTAGCCTTCTACTGCTTCTTTGCGCTGACGCTATTACTGAATATGCGAGCTGAGCTGCTCTGGACCCACAGAGACTCCGGTTGGTTGAAGCAGCTTGTGGGGGATGCCTGATGTATTTCGAGTCGCTTGGCGAGCTGTGGCATATGGACGGCCACGGCTTCTACGTTTGGCTGGCCTACGCTCTCACAGCGTTACCGCTCATCCTCATGGTGTGGCTACCCTTTAAGCGCATGCGGCAGCACTTGCGCTGGCTTCAGGCAGAGCAACGCCGTTCAGCCGCGACCACTCAGTCGACGGCTATGGGGTCTGACGTCTGATGCATCCGGTTCGAAAACAGCGATTGTTTTTGG
>CBFHSJ010000001.1:42929-50587 GCA_965658485.1 Luminiphilus sp. | reverse complement strand
GCCGGCAATAGAAAGCAAGCGAGCACTATCCAGAATTTGCGCACACCGTCGGTGGCGAGAAAGTCGCGCGGGCCTCTTGCAAAGACAATCAATCCGACCAAAGCCATCAACCAGATCAACTGTCTGGTTGCAGAGGACAAAGACAGGGTGAAAAACAGAAACACCCAGATAATCGACGGTGAGAGGTCAGAGAGTCGTTGCATCAAAGCCACCGCGCACCATAGCTGGTGCACAGCATCCGTTAACTGAACTCCTTGAGTGTATTGATTAGACGCACCCTTAACCAGCGGGGATGTGAATACTACGGACTCATAACGCGCTAACTAGCCGCTCACTGAGCCTCTCTGAAATGCGCCCCCAGGGCCAAAGCCAGAGCCGGCCAGGTAATGGACCCTGTTGGGAACGAATACATTGATAAAGCACTGGACAAGGGAAAGATGGCGAGGAGCGCGATACAGTAAAAAGTGGTCGCCACACCCTGCCCGGCTGCGTTGGTGACCAGCATCCATCTCACCAACATGATCAGGAACAGCAAATAACCGAGCACGCCTAATACACCCGTATCGGCGGCGACTTCCAAAATGCCAAGGTGCGGATGCCAGGTTCGCGACAGCATGGCGTCAGGGAAAAAGTCTGACGCGGCAAGAATCGGATACATGGCACCCGAAGCACCTCGCAGCCCCACGCCGTTCAACCAGTTTTCGGTGAAGAGAACCCAACTGGCTTTCCAGAGCTCTGGCCGGAACGCGAGTGCTGCGTTCGCCTCCACCTCACTCAAGCTCAGAATGCCCCCGAGCAGCAACAAGCGCTCAGCGAGGTGAGGCACCAGCAAAATGGGTAGCACCAAGCCCCCTATCGCCAAAACGACCGCAAGTGCTGCCGTCCAATAAAGATTCAAGGAACGACCCCGCATCCATAGCGCCCCGAAGAGTATCGCACTCACCAGTAGCAACAATGCCGAGTAACGACTAGCGCTCAAGGACACCGCCGCTGCCAACAGCGGCACGGTCAACCACAACAAAGGCAGGCGTCGACCATGCAGGCGGAGTGTTTCAAACAGAAACGGCGATAACACCGCCAAATTGGGCCCGTAGTCGAGACCCATTGATCCTGTGACTTTGTGTCCTTCCGGCAGCGCAGTAAAAAGCGAATAGCCGCTGAGACTGACGCCTCGCCACTCCTGAACGATGCCATCGAGACTCCAGAGCACGAGTAACCCGGTCATCCATAGCACTGTGTTCGGCCATTGCGAATCACTGGGCGAAAGTCTCAAAAAAAGAAGCCCGGCTAATCCGTATGCCGCGAACCGCACAGCGGTCGACAGTGCACGGTCAAAATCGACTGCGCCGGGGAGTGACAGCAGCCCCGGGAGCAAGAAACACAGTACCAATAGCCACAGCGCCGCGGCCCCCGGCTGTTGACGCCAAGCACCACGAGTCACCACTAGCAATACCAGCGACCCCACCGCGGCAAGCCATATCAACAACTGCGTTGCTGACAGCACGCCGTACAACGCCACCCAACCCACAATCCACCACGCAGTGTGCATATCTCGGCATCGCTGGGACCACTGATCCAGAAGGGACTGCTCGCTGGGTGAGGTGGGCATGAAACGCTCTTAACATTCGCCAATGTGCTAGTTTAGCATCGCCTGTGCCACTCCCGCCTTCCGCTGGCCAGCGCATTACAGCCAAAGGTCGCCACCGATTAGCGACCGCGAAAAGGAACTGTTTCGAATCATGCTGCTATCGCGACGCTACCAGTTTTTATTCGTTCACATCGCCAAAACCGGTGGCACGAGCGTCCGCAACGCACTGCAACGCTACCGGTGGAAAGACCCCTATTACCTTCCGCAGTGGATCGCCAGCAAGCTCAGTGGCGTCACCGGACACAGTCTGGGAATCAAGCTACCGCGGCACTGTAAAGCGATTACCGCTCAGGAAATGCTTCCGAGGGAGGTTTATCAGGGACTGTTCAAATTTGCATTTGTGCGCAACCCATGGGATTTGCAGGTGAGCTCCTACCATCACATTAAACGTGAGCGACCCCACCTGCTGGAAGACAACGAATCGTTTAGTGCGTTTTTGCAACGAAAATTAGATCCACAGCGCGACTGGCAATACCACATCGACACCTCCATCACGCCGCAACTGGACTACCTTATCGATTTACGCGGCAACCAAATCGTAGACTTTGTGGGCCGCTATGAGTCATTGCAAACCGACTTCGATCACTGCTGTGAGCGAATCGGTCTCCCGATACAAGCGCTACCGCACAGACGACGAGCCGACGTTCGGAGCGCTTATCGTGAGTACTATGACGAAGAATCCAAAGCATTAGTCGAGCGACACTTCGCCACTGATATCGAGGCCTTTGGATACGAGTTTTAACGTGGCCACGGCGTGACCCGCGCCCCGTTACTTGGCTTCGACCGTTTTGGCGCAGCTAAAGCAGCGAGGGCACCTCACTCAATGCGGTGACAAACTGAATATCGGGCGCAGACGCCCCCGATTGTAATGAATCCACCACTTTGAAGAGCCTTGCGACGCCAGCCGCCCTACCCGCCTCAATGTCGGAATCCTTGTCGCCCACCAACAGCGACGTCTTAACGTCAATGCCGTGGTCAAAAACCGCTTGCTGAATCATACCGGGCGCTGGCTTACGGCAATCACACTGCTGCCGGAACTCACCCGCCGCCTCGGTTGGATGATGCGGGCAGTGATAGAACCCCGAGAGCGTGACGCCAAGAGTCCCGTCTAGATACTCTGCGATGGCTTGATTCAGTGTCTCCAAATCTCTCTCGCTGTAATAACCGCGACCAATGCCCGACTGGTTCGAGACAATAATCAGCAGGTAACCGGCATCCTGAAGCGCGCGCAGCGCTTCGGAAGCCCCTGGCAGAAATTCGAATTGCTCCCAGCTGCTGATGTACCCGTGGTCGACGTTGATCACGCCATCGCGGTCCAAAAATACGGCCGAGGTCATGCCGCGAACCGACTCCCAACCGGCGAGTATCCCTTCACGCCAACTCAAGCCCCTGCTCGATCAGTGCGCAGAGCAGGTGTATCACCACAATATGGCACTCTTGAATGTGCGCCGTGTCATCTGCGGGAGCGATCACGGTCGTGTCACAACACTCCTTAAGCGCGCCGCCATCTCGCCCAGTTAAGCCAACAACCTCACAGCCAAGAGCGCGGGCCTGCATACACGCAGCCAGCACACTGGGACTCGATCCTGATGTGGAGATAGCAATCAACACATCGCCCGCATGAGCCAATCCGGCGACCTGACGGCTGAACACATCGTCATAGCCATAATCGTTGGCAATCGCTGTGAGCGCCGACGTATCAGTGGTGAGCGCAATGGCGGCGAGTGCAGGACGATCGGCAATAAATCGGCCTACCAGTTCGGCAGCCATATGCTGTGCGTCTGCCGCCGAGCCGCCATTACCGCAAATCAGCAACTTGCGGCCATTTCTAAGCGCAGCGATGCAGCGCTCTGCTGCCTGCTGAATATCCCCTGTGGAGGCCTTTAGCTTGGCGAGCACCTTCTGGTGCCCATCAAGATACTCACTGATAAATTGCTGCACGCTGTCTCCCGTGAATGATTACTCGCGAGCACCGCCAGATCTAAAACTAGCGCAGGTTAGATGGTAACAGCGAACGTACTCTCAGATGATGGTAAGCGAGACTGCTGCGGCAATCCACGAAGTAAGCCAGTGTGGAGGTTCGCATGGAAATGGCCGTCCCGAGCCGTTGCGGGGGATCACCGATAGGACCAGGACCGCTCAGGTAGCCTTATGACACTAGACTTAAGCACGAGGTTGCTTGACTCCTACTGATCCGCTCCACTTCGGAGCTCTTGCTCGCCCAGCTCGATCAATAGGTGGGTTACGGCATAGTCAGGAATCTCATCAACGGGAATCTCGCGTCGGTGCTGGACCAGCATTTCTTCCGAGACCATGCCTTTGGCGCGCAAAATCAGCCGCTGTAAGCGATGCTCAATATCACGTTCTAGCGTCATTTCGGCCGTTCGCCGCTCACCCGCAGATACATCGGTGCTCTGCAAAGCCGCCCTACCCGCATCCCGCAGCAACGCCTCCAACTTAGCACGTTGGGCCTTAAACTCGCTGCGGCTGCAAGCTCCCTGAGAATTCAGCTGATCAACTGATGTGGACTTGACCACGACGCGCTCCGAAGGTTGGTACTGAAGCGTTTACGCGACATCATCTTGATTGGTTTTCCCGTGGCGCGCTCACCCTCCCCTATGCAGCCTATCGTTAGCCCAGTAAATAATTAAGAAACTTATCTTAAGCTGCTGTTATTATTAATATTAATTGGCACGTCAGGTGCGCTTTGCAAGCCCCGCAGACTCTGACACACTGGCTCGACTTGACAGGGCCCGCCCTCAGAATAATGAAATCACGAGGCGATCATCTATGACCGGCACCGCACCAACACACCCACTGAAACGCAGTCCTCACAAGCTCAAGCTCGGCGTGTTTGGGCTGAACGTTAGTAGCGGCTGCTCCATGACAGAGCGAACGGACACACTCAAGGTTGAGTGGGATGAGTCGGTGAAAATTGCGCAGCTGGCGGAGCAGGCTGGTATTGAAGCCGTCATTCCCGTCGCCCGATGGAAGGGGATGGGTGGCAAGGTGAATTTCAATCACCGCAACTTCGAAACTTTTACCTGGGCCGCTGGTTTAGCCGCTAAAACCGAGGAAATCGGCGTATTTGCGACATTCCATGTACCCACCGTACACCCCGTCCGCGCCGCCAAAGAGGTGGCAACGATTGATCACATTTCTGGTGGTCGCTTCGGACTCAACATCGTTGCGGGCTGGAATGAGCGCGAAATCGCCATGTTTGGTGTGCCGCAGAAAGAGCACGATGTGCGCTATGACGTAGCCGATGACTGGATTTCGCTATGCAAGGAACTCTGGACCGTAGAAGGCGAGTTTGACTACGCCGGCCCCCACTTCACCTCACCCGGGTGCTACTCGGAACCCAAACCCTTGCAAGAGCCATGGCCAGCGCTGATGAGCGCTGGCAATAGCCCTAGGGGCCAAGAGTTCGCCGCAGCGCATGCCGACTTTAACTTTGTCGTGGCACAGGACATGGCTACCGCGGGTGACATCGCCGCTAACGGCCGGCGCTTGGCAAAAGAGCGATTTAATCGCGACATACAGATTTTTGGCCAAGCCTACATTGTCTGCAGAGAAACCGAGCAGGAAGCGCGAGACTTTGTCCGCGAATATGTCTACGACCGCGGAGACTGGGAAGGTGTTCGCAACCTTCTGGATGTGCTGGTTCCAAACTCGCAGAGCGCACTCGGTGATGGCTGGGAGGCAATGGCCGCGAATCTGATTGCAGGCTATGGGGCGATCCCGCTGGTCGGTACGCCCGAGCAAGTCGTCGATGGCATGCTGGCGTTCTCCAATGCGGGGATAGATGGCATTAGCTTGAGCTGGGTCAATTACGAGGAAGGCCTTACCCAATTTCGCGATACTCTCCTTCCCATGATGCGGCAGGCGGGTTTGCGTAAATAACCGGAACACGAGAAGGACACGATGAGAAAACTGGAGGACATGTCGATTCTGGTGACGGGCGGCGGCTCGGGTATCGGCGCGGATTGCGCGCGACGCTTCTGTGACCGAGGTGCCCGGGTCACAATTAGCGGACGACGCCTCGAAAAACTCGAGGCGATCAAGAACGAACTCGGCGAGCTTTGCCACGTCATTCAAGGCGACGTCACTGTACAAGCTGACCGGGAGGCCATGCTCGCCGGCTCGATTGAGCATGGCGGAAAATTGGATGCACTGGTCAATAATGCCGCCAACATGTACCGGCAGCCGGTCGACGGCTACACCGAAGATTTCTTGAAAGACGCGTTCGATACCAACGTGGTCTCGGCCATGATGCTGTCGAGCATGGCAGTACCGCACCTTGAATCAACGCAAGGCGCGATCGTTTTCATTGGCTCCACCCACACGCGCCGTGCGTTTCCGGGCGCCTCGCCCTACGCCACGACCAAAGCGGCGCTTGAAGGCCTGACAAAGGTGATGGCCGCTGAACTTGGACCCAAACAGATCCGCACCGGGTGTATTCTGCCAGGCGCCGTCTCGACCGAGTTGAACCTCCGCGCTGGCCTATTCACAGCGGAGCAGGCCAAAGACCGCTATGACGCCGTAGCAGGCTTGCACGCGTTAGGGCGCATCGGCACGGGCACCGAGGTCGCCGAGGGGGTCGAGTACCTCATTTGCGCCGAGTGGGTAACGGGTGTGGCGCTAGAGGTAGACGGCGGTATCGGGCTGGGCGCGTCTCATTTTTAAAACAATTCTGCGACCGGATAACGCAGAGGGCTTGACGAGCCAACATGCGGTCTTTTTAGACGCGCTCAGCAAAGCGACTCCGGGGTTACCGCTCACTCCGCATCCGAGGCTACTTTGAATCGGCGATCCAGCGTGCTTAGATGTGGGGTATTCAATGAGGGATTCAGATATGCAGCTATCCAACGAGCTTTTCTTTGCTTTATTCAGCGTTGTCATGGTGGTCGCGGTGGTTTGGTTTATGCGCAGCGCCCGCCGATTTAAGGCCTGGGCAAAAAGTCGCGACGAGAAAAGCATGGGTGAGTGATCTCGCCTTCGGATTGGTGAGGCCCCGACGCGCGCGATTTTCGTCCTGTCCAAGTCTGTCAGGCAAGACACCCGCCTACAGGTTACCGACACATAACCTGACGAACAGAACCGTCGGGATTTGCGACTACCCGGCAATCCTGCGAAGTACCAGTTGTCCCATGTGGTCCCGAGGTGCAACCGGACAATAACAAAACCATAGTCAGCAAACGTAATATCGCCATTATCCCCATGGGGCCCTGTAATCTCGGTTACGCGACTGCTCAGAGCATTACCAAGATTAGCCCCAGGAGTCAGAATATTCTCGGAACCGATTAGGTGAAGCTGTGCTGCTCTATAGTCATCTCGTCTTGAGTTGCGTCGAAATGGACTATGTATAAGCTCATATCGCCGTTACTCACCAAGTCAATGTACCGAGCGGTGACTTTAGTACCCTCCCTTCTCCACCGGCCCGAAAAAGAGCCCGCAAAAAAAGTGCCGTCGTTCATCGCACCACGGCCCGACCCATAGCATTCGCCACCACTCCGATCAGGTGACGCAGCGGACACCAGCGTCAGTGAAAAACGAACCTTTCCGTAATCATTCATGTTTGTCATGCAGTGGAGCGTTACGCCATCGTCCCTGACTTCAGTCGACGTAATGCTGCAATTCAAATCGTCTTTTCTTTCAAGCATTGCTCTTACCCCCCGGTTAATGTTCACGCACCCAAAACGTACAGTCGGGCTCGATTATAGCCACGGTCCACCCCAGGACTGTGACCAGAAAGTGACATTCCTTGAATTGGTCAACGGGTTTACCTCAGCTCTAAGTCGTCCAAGCGTTTTTCAACGGCAATTAAGCGAGCGCTAGCGTTATTCTGTGCAGCCACCACCGCGACGAAACCGCCACACAGGCCTGCTAAGAGTGACATTATGGTTGGCATGTCACCATAGAACACAATGACCATAAACGCTGAGGCTAATGCGATCGTAAATATTCTGAAGTAGATCATTGCCAGATACCTGCTATTGTCGGTGGGATT
>CBFHSJ010000001.1:27262-42830 GCA_965658485.1 Luminiphilus sp. | reverse complement strand
ATGAGACTTTAGCGCACTGGCGCTTACGGCCTCTTCAACTGCCCTCAAACAGATGCCCGCACCTACACAAGAAGAATTTTGTTCGTCACGCTTTGGGTGACAGAGAGGAAACTTGGCCCGCTTGCGAAGCGCGAGGGCTTGCGGTTTGCCACACCGTAACTAGACTGTAAGCCGCGGCAAGTTGCCCGTGTTAACTCATACAGGGGGTAAACATGAGAGGTATCGTTGCTTTCTTCATGGCACTGGCTTCTTCTTTCACGGCGGCTCAAGAAATGACCGAGATGCGGTCAGAGTTTTTTTATTGCACGCTCAACGATGGCAAGACCTTGGAAGACGTGAGAGAACAAAGCAGGCAATACGGCAAGTTTTCTAAAGAGAACGGCACTCATTACACGCAGGCTATCCTGACACCTATGCATGCTGGTGAGACGGACTATGACTACATCACTTGGGGTACTTGGCCCGACGGTAAGGCGATGTACGAAGAATGGGGATCTTTCGCCAACAACTTCGACGGCGCGACTGATGAAGGAACTGGCGGTGCAGCGAGTACCTGTCGGAACAGCATTGCTACATTCTTCAATCTAGTTGCTCGTATTCCAATGGACGCCAACGAGCGCGATAAAAAGCGCCCCGTACAATTTTCCAGATGCTCTCTAAACGAGGGCGTGACGTTGGATCAGGTTGTCGCACAAGAAGTGAAGAACGTGAAGCAAATGGAGGAGGCTGGCTTTAAAGGTCTCGCCATTGCTTATCACGTGCCTTATATGGGTTTCAATCGAGCACCTGATTTCGACTTCGTGATGAATTACTACTGGTACTCGTTCGATGCCAGAGCCCATGCGGCGCAAAATTATGGGGCCTTCGCTGCCGAAAATCCTGAGGCCCAAGAAGCGATGGACGAACTAGTCTCCTGCGAGGGTACCAGCTCGTTTGTTTTTGAGACGATGTTTAACAACTTGCCGGATACCGAGGGTTAACCCTCTTATCGAGCGAGCGAGAGCTGTCTCGAATGAAACCAAAAAAGGCCGCCCGCAGGGTGGCCTTTTCATTTGATAGCCGAGAGGGAGGGATTGATTCGAGCGACACTGCCTTCGCCGCTCTCACCCCTAAGGGGGCGCTCCGCCCTGCGGCTCCGCGTCTAAACGCTTCCACAGGAAGAGTTTATCGAACCATAGGACTCTCATCAGAACGCCCACTCCTCCTCTAAACAGAAACGCCTCCGCAAGGGAGGCGTTTCTGTTTGGATGGCGGAGAGGGAGGGATTCGAACCCTCGATACGTTGCCGTATACACACTTTCCAGGCGTGCGCCTTCGACCACTCGGCCACCTCTCCGTAGGCACAGAGTCTAGCACAGCGTCACCCCTCTGATAGCGCCACACGAAGCTAGAAAGACGTGCCAATCTCAAGACTGAAATGATATTTCTCCGACGACTGCGGACCATTCAAATCGAGATAAATCGGTTGCGCGTAGGACGCTTCCGCATACCAGCCTTTATTGAGCGGCACCCTTACGAAGGCAGTCAGGTCAACCTGCTCGCCGCCCAACGCATTGGGATTGGTCACCGGCGCGGGGTAAGGAAAAGCAGGTATTGGCACACGAAGCGATGCATCTTCCCCAGCAATATTATCTCGCCAACGGTAATCGAGGCGAACGCCAGGCTTGAAAGCCGATGCGCCCTTCCACATCAGCCACCCTCCAAGACTGGCTTTGTTACCGAGACGATAGTCGCGGTCGTTCGCGCCGGTTCTCAGGGTAAAGCTGCCATCTGCGCCCCAGTCCCACTGCGCCTCGTATTTTCGAAAACTCACGAACAGCGGGAAGTCCCAAGTGCCTGAGCCCAGCTGCATCGTGTAAGGCAGTTGCTGATTGCCCGGCGCCCGCGGTGTATCGCCCTCCTCATCGATCGACCCGGTTGGCACACTCAAACCCGCGCCAATTTTCCAGATGCTGTTGAGCGACTGACTGACGGTGGAGTCCACCACCAACGCAATATCACCAACGCCCTCAGAACTGATATTGAAGGCGTCATAGCCCGGAATAATCGAGATGTGATCGGTGCTCTGCATAACGAAAGGTAACTGCGCGCGAAGCGTCATTGCCTGAGTCAGGTCATAGGCAACCCGAATGGCATGCACTTCCTGACTAATTTCAGTGGGTATCACGGGGTAGTTATTTTCAGTGCGCGTGTCGACGCCCGGTGTGAACAGCACCTCATCATAGGAAACGCTGTGGGCACCGAGGTAATACTCGTCGTATTCAGAAATCGCATAGGTGTAGGACAAGTGCCAACGATTTTGCGTCTCGGTGCGATCCGCCTCAGTCACAACGTTGGCACCGAACAGCTCTTCGATCGAGAGATCCAGCAAGTCAGTAGGCACGGTTTGCGCCCACACAGATACATGCAGGCTACCCGCCGCGCAAAGCGCTATTAACCGCGGGGATACTGCGAGCCATTGGAACACTTTGGCTGTCATAGAACTCCTCGCATATTCATGCTCAAAAGCCTCCCTGCTTTTTACCAAAACAAGCATCAAGGACCTCCTTCAATTCCTCCGTTTTGATCGGCTTGGTCAGATAACCGACCATGCCTTCAGCCATATATCGCGCTCGATCTCCACTCATCGCGTGCGCCGACAGACCCACAATGTCGCAGTCCACGTGCAAACCCTCGCGGGACTGCAGAGAACGAATCTGGCGTGTCGCCTCCAGCCCGTCCATCTCGGGCATCTGGATATCCATCAGTATGAGGTCGAACTCACGCTCTCTAAATGCCTCGACAGTTTCCAGCCCGTTCGCCGCAACAGCGATCTCGATACCCCACTTCGCCAGCAACTCTCGAATAATGAACTGGTTGACCTCTGAGTCCTCTGCGACAAGCACTTGCAAATCGTAGGTAACGGGCAAGGGATACTCAGTCGCACCCGCGGTGGGCGCAGAGGCGGCGGCGGCCGGATTCGTTAGGCGCTCTAATCTGGCTGACTCTGAGCCTCTCTCAGCATTCTTCAATACCTCTGGCGCCAACTCTTGAAGGTTGTTGTCACCCGGCACTTCCATGGGCAACTCAATCCAGAACAAGCTTCCGTCCCCATGCCGAGACTCAAAGCCAATCCGCCCACCCATCAGACGAACCAATTGATCTGTAATAGCAAGCCCTAAGCCAGTGCCACCGTGGGCACGGGTGAGACTGACATCGGCCTGATAAAACTCGCCAAAAATACGCGTTTGATCATCCGGGTGTATACCCGGCCCGGTGTCTGCGACCGTAAATCGAAATTGCTCACCCTGATCAGTTTCGACGAGACCTACCGTAACAGTGACGCTGCCCTCGTCGGTAAATTTCACTGCGTTACCAATCAGGTTTAGCAGGATTTGCCGAATTCGCCCCGGATCGGCGACTACGACCTCCGGCACAGAGGGATCGGTTGTAAAACTAAGCGCCACGCCTTTTTGCGATGCGGGCTCTGAAAACAGCGCTTCGATCGAGCTCAGGCTGTCTCTAAGACTGAATGCTGAACGGCTCAGCTTTAGGCGTCCGGCCTCGATTTTGGTGAAATCAAGAATATCGTCGATGATGAGCAACAGTGCATCAGCCGAACGTTCGATCGTCTCAAAATACGCCCGCTGCTGCTCGCTCAG
Source organism: Luminiphilus sp. (assembly GCA_965658485.1). Lineage (GTDB taxonomy): Bacteria > Pseudomonadota > Gammaproteobacteria > Pseudomonadales > Halieaceae > Luminiphilus. The sequence goes on along the minus strand of CBFHSJ010000001.1, from coordinate 39,189 downwards.
GCCACCCTGTTTCAGTAAGGCAATCATCCCCACCACACCGTTCATCGGGGTGCGAATCTCGTGAGACATATTGGCAAGGAAGCTTGATTTGGAGCGCGCCGCAGACTCTGCCTGGTCGCGAGCTTCTTCGAGGTCCACAATCATTTTACGGAGCCGCTGCTCACGGTCACCGATGCGCACCAGCATCTCGTTAAAGGCGTCGACAACAGAGCCCAGCTCATTTTTCACCCCATAAGTAAACCGCTGACTGTAATCCTCGCGATCAGTGACTTTAGACATCATGTCGGCAAGATCGGAGAGCGGCTCTGTGATCCGCGCGTTAAACACCCGCGACAGCACATAAGCCGCGACCATACCAAGCAACCAGAGCACAAACGCAATTCCCGAAATCCACACCAACTGCTCGTACACAGGCCACAGATCGACACGAATCTCCAGCGAGGCGATCTGCTCTTGATCGAGCAATACAGGAACGCTCAGTGACTCGGAATACAACCTCTGAACGCCAGAATGACCCTCGAGAAGAGAGTGTCGATAGGTCACGAAAACCTCGCCTCCCGGCAAGGTAATTCGCGCCTCAATGACATCGTCCACCGTACGTAGACCATTCAATAACTCAGCAGCCGTTCCGGGGTCTTGGAATACAATAGACGCGGTGAGATTCGAGGCCAGAACGTTACCCAACGCAGAGCTACGCTCCAGTACCTGACCCCGGGAGGTGTCCAGGGAGACCCCTACCAGCACCAGCAAGAACAAGCCGCCCACCGCGCCGGTGATAAACGCACCGACACCAGCCAAATGACTATGGATTGAGGTTGCGCGTGCCGACTTAATCACTTTGCGTCTCCCCCACCACCTCAGAAAGCTGCAATAGCTTGCTGCTGGCTCTGAGGCCTGCAGATTCCAACGCACCTAGGTTCACAACAAGCCCCATGCGCGCGCCGCGCTGCTTGAGCTCCACCATGCCACCATCTTGTGCAAAACCCGGCTGATCACTAACTCTGAGCGCTACGGACTCATCCGGGAGGAACAGCGCAGGATCGCCATACACCACATCACACCCTTCCGTATCGCCTACCTCTACAGTGCGGACCGTCCGCCCTCTGGGTTCCGATGCCACCATTTCCGACAACAGGGCCGATACTTGAGAAGACGAGTCCACACAGAAGTGTGCGCCGAGACGCTGGTCAGGCCAGCTGACAAACTGCGGCAGCCTGAGTAGAAATAAGGCTTTCAGCTCAACCTCTGTCAGGCCCGGCGCACTGCGAGAAGGCTCGGAGGACAAAACCGTACACACGCAGAGTACCGCCCCTAATAAGGCACTAAGTCCAACTCGTTTGGAGGACATTAGGGTTACTGTCTACCCAGACGCTGTGGGTTGGCAGCCAGTGGCTCGGTGCTGCGCCAAGGGGTGATATCAACACCCCCTCTGCGCTGGTAAAAACCCACCACTTGGAGTAAATCTGGCTTCAGCGCCAAAAGATCCGCAAAGATTTGATCCACGCACTGCTCGTGGAAACCCTGATGAGATCGATACCCAGTGAGATAAGCCGAGACGCTCTCGTGATCAATGGCTTTGCCGCTATAGCAAATAGACAAGCTGCCCCAATCCGGCTGCGCGGTGACAGGGCATAGAGAACGCAGGCTATGGCTTACAAGATGCTCAGACACGACATTCCCCTTCCCTGGTGAGTGTGTCAATAAATCCGCTGATATTCTCTCAGTCCCTCGGTAAGCCGCGCAAGCGGGCAGATTCACACCGTCGAGTTCATCCGTGATATTCGATAACCCCTCAACCGGCAAGCATTCGAGTGAGACTGTGGCGCCGACGCAGGCTGAAATATCGGCACAGATCGTATTCACCGCCTCGCGATGATCAGCAAAGGAGTGAAAATTCAGTGAATTGAGGTACAGTTTTAACGATTTGGATTCCACTGTGGCAGGCGAGTCCAAGGGGATGGCGAACCAGCCCACCCAGTGACAGGCCTCATCGCCGACACACCACGACAATTCATAGGCGTGCCAGATATCCCACCCAAAACGGCCGATCGCCGAGCTTTGCAGCCGACTAATCGGCTCAAGCACCTCGGGCGCATAGCGCTCGGGCGCGGCGACCGTTTGACCCAGTACACCGGCCACCTGCGTCAGGTTCTCAAGCGTCTGCCGGTTCTGAGCAGATGCGCTGCATAGAGGTAAGCCACCAGCGTAAAAGCAGTGATCATGGCGAAAGCGAAACCCACGCTGACATCGCTGACACCCAGCATCCCGAAGCGGAATGCGTTCACGACATACACCAGTGGGTTGGCTTGAGACACGGTGGCCCAGAAGTCAGGCAATAGCTCCAGCGAATAGAACACACCGCCAAGGTAGGTCAGGGGCGTGAGTACGAAAGTCGGCACGATGTTGATGTCATCGAACGTGTTGGCAAACACCGCATTAATCAGACCACAAAGAGAGAAAAGGATCGAGGTCAGCACCACCACCGCGACCACCACGGCGTAGCTATGAATGTTCATCTCAACAAATAGCGACGCGACAATCGTCACGATGACCGCTACCAACATTCCCCGACTCACCCCGCCGGAGACAAAGCCCAACAAAATAATATTATTGGGCGTGGGTGATACCAGCAATTCTTCAATGCTGTTGTTAAATTTGGACCCAAAGAAAGAAGACACAACGTTGGCGTAAGAGTTGGTCACAATCGCCATCATGATGAGCCCAGGCACCACAAACTCCATGTAGCTGACGCCGCCCATCTCCCCAATTCTCGACCCGATCAGGCTGCCAAATATAAGAAAATACAGCGACATGGTGATCGCAGACGGCAATAGGGTCTGCGACCAGATCCGGGTATAACGCCGAATCTCCTTGCGCATCAGCGTCAGCAGCGCCACCCACTGCTCATAAGCGCTCACGACGCCGGCTCCAGTAGCGAGACAAACATCTGTTCCAGACGATTCTCCCGATTACGCATGCTGAGAATACTGATGCCCTGCCCGTGGAGCTGCGACATCAATTCTGCGAGATCCTGCCCCTGTTCGATATGTGCCTGGAGGCAATAATCGTCAATACGTGTCAACTCAAAACCGCTCACAGCCAGCGTCTCGGGTAAGGCAAGACGCGAATCAAGGATGAAGGTTTCGCGGCGCAGCTCGCGAAGTAAGTTTTTGATCGAGGTGTTAGTCACGATCTCACCGTGATTGATGATCGCAATGTTGCGACAGAGGCTCTCGGCCTCCTCAAGATAATGCGTCGTCAGAATAATGGTCGTACCCGATGCGTTGATCTCGCGCAAAAAATCATACATCGAGCGCCGCATTTCGATATCGACGCCGGCCGTGGGCTCGTCGAGGATCAGTACGCTGGGTTCATGGATCAACGCGCGCGCAATCATCAGCCGCCGCTTCATACCCCCCGACAGCATTCTGGCTCGGGTATGCCGCTTATCGGTCAGGCCCAGTTTTGTCAGATACGTATCGATGCGCTCACGGGCGATCTTGAGCGGGATCCCGTAATACCCCGCCTGGTGTATCAAGATATCTTCAACGCTCTCGAAGACGTTGAAGTTGAACTCCTGAGGCACAACGCCCAGATGACGTTTGGCGCGAGGAAAGTCTTCGTCGATATCCACGCTATTCACCCGCACCGTACCCGCGGTCTTGTTAACCAATGAGCAAATTACACCGATGGTCGTAGACTTACCTGCGCCGTTGGGGCCCAGCAGCGCAAAAAAGTCACCCTGCTCGACCCGCAAATCAATGCCTTTCAGCGCCTGCAGACCATTGGCGTAGACCTTCTCCAAGCCTTCGATTTCCAGCGCGTACGACATTGAGCTTATTCCCGGGGGGTATTACTAAGAAAGCGGCGTAGTGTAACTAATCGCGGCTCGCTTCAGAAGGAACAGAAATTCGCCCTTGACGCGCCATCGGGGGCTCACTAACATGCGCGCCTTCTGTTGTTAGGATCAAAGTCCCCTTCGTCTAGTGGCCTAGGACACCGCCCTTTCACGGCGGGAACAGGGGTTCGAACCCCCTAGGGGACGCCACTTCTGCGGGAATAGCTCAGTTGGTAGAGCGCAACCTTGCCAAGGTTGAGGTCGCGAGTTCGAACCTCGTTTCCCGCTCCATTTTTCTACCTGTCACAAATCAGTCGCTCTTGGTCGACTGATCCTCATCTTTGAGCTTGATCGAGAGACTGTTGATGCAGTACCGCTGGCCCGTCTCGGTGGGGCCGTCGGGAAAAACGTGACCAAGGTGGCCGCCACACTTCTGGCACAATACCTCGGTTCGGATCATACCGTGACTGGCGTCCCGCGCTTCTGCGACCACACCATCGGTCGCGGGTCGGTCAAAGCTCGGCCAGCCGCAGCCTGCATCGAACTTCGTATCGGATTGGAACAGCAGCTCACCGCAGCCTCGGCAGTGGTAGTTGCCGTTTTCCCACACATTCCAGTACTCCCCGGTAAAGGCGCGCTCGGTGCCTTTCTCCCGCAGCACATAAAACTCTTCCGCAGTTAGCTGCTCACGCCAAGCTGCCTCATCTTTATCTTGCCCGGACATCGCCACTCTCCTATTCGGACGCTACTTTCAAACCTAATCGCTCTGCGGCGGCGCGGAGGCCAACATCGCTGACGGGTATTGTAACGTGCTGACCCGACCACTCGGCCGGCTGCTGATAAGACTTACGCAAGTGATCAAACTCTATCAAGCTGAGCCCCGCTTTACCCGCTTCGCGCAGGCGCACGTCTTCCCGGGGCAGAATGCTTTGCTGACACAAAAACTCAGTCATCCAACGAGCCGCCTCGCTGTCCGAAGCGCTTCGCTCCATACTCATTGTCTCGATGCTGCTGACTAAGCCTTCGTGATTCATGGGCTCAGGAAAGTCTGGCGCTTCGACACCAGCCCATCGCGCAACCGCCGCAGCCAGCAGGTCACTGCCGTTCTCTCTCGCCTTAATAGAATGCCCCGCAATATGCGGGGAGACCCAGTCGCAGCGCGACAATAATTCAGCGCTCAGAGCGGGCTCCCCCGGCCAGGTATCGAGTATCACTGTCCAAGGGCTCTCTAGCAGCCGGCTCAGCGCCTCGAGCGTCATCAGGTCGCCGCGGCCTGCATTAATGAATAATCCGCCCTCATCTCGCTTGGACAACGCGGCAATCATCTGCTCGGCCCGGTCAGCATCGAGCAATCCCCGGGAAGCATGAGCGCCCTGATCATGGAGGTTCGCGTGCAGGGAGATGACGGGCTGTCGAAGGATCTCCTCCAACTCGGCCTGGCGGATATTGCCCGGCCAGTCCGCACGGAGGGGGTCATAAGCCAGCACCTGACACCCCAGACAAGACAGCCGCCGCGCCAGCCGCTCGCCGACTTGCCCCAGACCAACGAGTCCCACGGGGGATCCGGACATCACGCGCTCAAACCACCCTGAGGTCGCCAAGGTACACAGTACATATTCCACCACCGACACCGCGTTGGAGCCCGGCGCCGCTGACCAGCTAATACCGAGTCGTTCAATCGCGTCGATGTCAAAGTGGTCGACCCCCGCCGTGGCGGTACCCACGAACTGTACCGAGCTCCCGGCAAGCAACGATTCGTTCACCAGCGTGATCGAGCGCACCAGCAAAATGTCAGCGTCGCATATCGTGTCTGAAGTAATGTCACGCCCCGGCAATATCGTCACATCACCCATCAACGCCCTCAAGGCGGCCGTATGCGGGATCACATCATCGATCACCCACCTCAATTGATCGGGCGCAGCCCTCATGCCGCAATGTCCGGCACCGGGTCTCGTGACGGTCTTGTCACTGATCGCAGCGCCGTGACAAACCGGGCGGCCCTCGGCGGCAAACCGATGCGCTCAAACTCATCGCACCACTCCTGAATACGCGCCTCGAAGCGGCGCAACTGCTGGGGCTCAATGTGGGCGCCGACATTATCGACACTCGGCGAGAACGGAATACCCGCAGCTTCACAAAAATAGCGCTCGATCGCCTGAGGCCGCGCCTCGACCACAAAAAAAGCCTGCTGCTGCTCAGCATCGCGACCATCAGGGCTATACCAGTAGCCATAGTCGGGAAGTTGCCTGCGACGCTCCCCCGCAACACACCAGTGACCGACCTCATGAAGCGCGCTACGGACATAATCGGCACGGAAGTAAACGCGATTAGGCGCCCCCGGCTGATAGTACGGCTCGGCGGCACCACCAATCAATTCTGTTTCGTCGCTCACAGCAAACTCACGGTTGAACAGGCGCGTCAGCTGATGCGCGTCGAGTAATTCAACGAACGACATTTGCGGAGCCTGTTAACTCTCTGCCTTGCGAATGCGATATAAAAACTCATCGCCCTCTCGGCGAGCGACGAGAAGCGCATGCCCTAGAAACTCACAGAAGTTGGCCACATCTCGCTCGGTCGAGGGATCCGTGGCGCGAAGTGTCACCTCCTGGCCAGGGGCGAGGCGCCGCATCGCGGCGTGAAGCAGCATCATCGGCTCAGGGCACCTCAAGCCCATCGCATCGATCGATTCCTGCGGCTGGCGCTCCGCCATAGACTCACTCTGCCGGCTTGACGAAGCGCAATGTCATGCGGTCACTCTCACCAATCCGAACGTAGCGCTCGCGATCGGTGTCTCCCGCGGCCAGCGTCGGTGGCAGCGTCCAGACGCCCCGCGGATGGTCTTTGGTGTCCTTGGGATTCGCGTTGATTTCGCTGCGCGCATCCAGCTCCAGCCCCGCAAGCTGCGCGAGCTCGATGACCTTGTCCTCGCTGACGTACGCGGAATCTTTCATTTCCTCCAGCGACAATCCTGCGTCACCGCGGTGCTGTACAATCCCTAGCACCCCACCGGGCTTCAATGTCTCAGCAATCACTGAAAACATCATCTCGGCCTGATCAGCTCGCAACCATGAGTGCACATTGCGAAAGGCCAGCGCCAGGTCTATCGAGCCAGGTTCAGCGGGCGATACTGCATTGGGTGGTTGTAATATGGAGACTTCGACCGACCCGTACACATCGGCATTGTCGCCTAGCTTCTTCAGAAAACCGCCTAGTGAACGACGCGCATAACTGCCGCCATTGGGGCTCGAATGCGCGGCGATGAGTGCGCCGTTGCCGTCCATCAGCGGTGCCAAGATTTCTGTATACCAGCCCCCCCCTGGAGAGAGCTCCATCACGGTCATGCCCGGCGCGATGCCAAAAAACGACAATGTCTCTTGGGGGTGACGGTAGGCATCACGAGCGCGATTGGCCTCGGAGCGATGCTCACCGGACAACGCCGCCTCCCAGTTGAGGTCGGCCTGCGCACTCATCGCAGAAAACAGCAGCACTCCCGCTACTAGCTGTGGGAATTTAATCATGATCTTCTCCTTATCCATGTCGACCGTTTCTGTGGATCCATTAAAGGGTCCGTCTCGGTGTGACCCGCTTGGCACCAACTATACCGTGTTGTCGCGGAAGTCCGTGGGTATCGCCTAACTGCTGGCCACACATCCTGATTGCCCGGCGACCAGAAAAATGACTGACTAGCCGTCGGCCGAATGTCGGCCTGAACGGGGTCGCTTAGAGAGCAACCAGCCTGTCAGCGCAGAAGCGATAACCACCGCCACCACACCCAGCGTTACCCACACCAATTGCCCCGCAAGTCGCGCTGCCGGCACACCCACAATATCGACCGCACCCCAAAACAGCGCCACCGAAGCCGCAAGCGCCAGCAAAACCGTCCGCGTGCGCTGCCGGGATTTCATCCGCTGGAAGGACTCCCTGACACGGGCGGAACGGCATGCTCCACATCGGCATTTTGCCCGCGATGACGGAGTGCATGGTCGATCAAAACTAACGCCAGCATCGCCTCCGCAATTGGGGTCGCGCGAATCCCCACGCAAGGGTCGTGGCGGCCCGTTGTCACCACCTCTGCTTGCTCACCTGCGGTATCCACCGTCTCTCCGGGGATGCGAATGCTGGAGGTGGGCTTTAGTGCAAGACTCACCCGTAAGGACTGCCCGGAACTGATACCACCCAGCATCCCGCCTGAGTGATTACTCAAAAACCCGTGTGGACTCATGAGATCCCGATGCTCGCTGCCCAATTGCGTGACCGAGGCAAAACCGTCGCCAACTTCCACACCTTTAACCGCATTGATGCCCATCATCGCGTGGGCAATATCCGCATCCAAGCGATCAAAAATAGGCTCGCCCCATCCAGCAGGAACACCATCTGCTTCGACATTGATGCGCGCACCGACCGAATCGCCCTGTTTGATGAGATCCTGCATGTAGGTCTCGAGTTGAGGCACCAATGCGGCGTCACCACAGAAAAAAGGATTCTGCTCCACCAGGTCCCAGTCGTGCGCACTGGCAGAGAGCGGCCCCAACTGGCTGAGATAACCTCTAATCAGCACGCCGTAGCGCTCTGCCAGCCATTTTTTTGCCACGGCACCCGCCGCCACCCGCATGGTGGTCTCGCGAGCTGAGGCACGACCGCCCCCGCGATAATCACGAATACCGTACTTGCGGTCATAGGTATAGTCAGCGTGAGCTGGTCTATATAGATCTTTGATCTTGCTGTAATCTTTCGACTTCTGGTCCTGATTTCGGACGATCAGGCCGATCGGGGTGCCAGTCGTGACGCCCTCAAATACGCCTGACAAGATCTCGACCTCGTCGTCTTCTTTCCGCTGGGTGGTATACCGGGATTGTCCGGGTTTGCGCCGGTTCAGATCGTGTTGCAGGTCTGATGAGGACAGCGCAAGTCCGGGCGGGCACCCGTCAATAATGCAACCCAGTGCGGTCCCGTGGCTCTCGCCAAAGGTCGTTACCGAGAACAACTTGCCAAAGGTATTTCCAGACATCAGCGCCTCCGGGCTTAATTATAAGATGCCGGCGGCATCCCAGTCCCGTAATTCCTGCGCACTGATAGCCGCAACACCCGAGCCCCCCTGCGGCAGTTCCAACCAAAAGAAGGGCACCTTGGGTAGTCTTTCCTCAAGTGCCATCCAAGTTTCACCCACCTCCAACAACATGAGCCCATCACCCGCCAGCACTCTGACCGCCTCGCGCAGCAGACCAACCGCCAACTCGGTGCCCTCTGCATCGGCCTCAAGCGCTATTTGTGGCTCAACACAGTACTCAGGCGGCAGCTCAGCCATCTCTGCCCGCGACACGTAAGGTGGATTCGCCAAAACAATATCGGCGCTGCCGCTGCGGATCGCGCTCAAGAGGTCAGCGCGCAACGTATAGACATTGTCAGACCGTCCGTGCAGGGCTATGTTTTCAGCTGCGAGCGACAGCGCCTGCAAATCAAGGTCAGAGAGGATCACTGTGGCATCCGGAAAGGCCTCCGCAGCAATCAGACCCAGACTGCCTCCACCGCAACACACATCTACGACGACATCAGGCGCTCGCCCACTAGGCCACCACGGCACGAGCCGATCGGCCAACAAGTGGGATACCGGTGACCGGGGCACCAAGGCCCTAGCATCGGCGATAAACCGCAAGCCAGCCAAATACGCTTCTTGAAGACAGTAGGCCACCGGTAGCCGCTGACGACATCGCCGTTCCACTAAGTCTGTAAGGTGCAGTTCGGCTTCGGCGGGAAAAGGCTGATCCAACAATGATAGCGGCTGCTCTGGCGAGAGACCCGCTGCGCCCAATACGAGTGCCACCGCCTCGTCCCACACCGACTTATAGCCATGACCGCAAAAAACGTCAGCATTATGCAGGGCGGTTTCCACTTGACTCAGTTTTGTCCGGAAAGTCTGCATTCAATATGTCTATTATTTTGGACAGCACATGATAGTCTACCGAGTAGACGTACCATTATCCGAGGTTTTTAGCCGCATTGGAAAAACCCAGGCAATGCGACCCTTTGGCGAGGATTCATTAGCAGATTCATCATTATATGGGTAAACCCTGCGACCCTGGCGAGCAACCTGCAGCAGTTCGACCTCAACGTTCAGCGGGGATCGGGATTGTCCACTGCTGAAATCTGAACCAGTGCGCGGTCAGTACCAACCATACACAACACATTGGGTAGAGGTAGATATGGCAATTCAACCGGTAACACCCCAGATCCCGACCACCCTGCCCGGCTCACTGACCGATGAAGCCATCGCAGTCAGAGGCGCCCTGCTGGACCGCGGCCTTGAAACGCCTATGACGACAAATGATTTGTCCAGAGACCAGCGGTACGAGGTCATACGTGACGCCTTTGGCGACATCATGCAGGCACTGGGACTGGACCTGAGGGACGATAGCCTTGAGGAAACACCGCACCGCATTGCCAAGATGTACGTGGATGAGGTCTTCAGCGGACTCGACTACTCCCAATTCCCGAAGATCACCCTGATCGAAAACAAAATGAACGTGGAGGAAATGGTCTGCGTCGAAGATATCGACTTAACCAGTACCTGCGAGCACCATTTCGTGACGATTGATGGCTCCGCCAAGGTGGCCTACATACCGAAAGACAAGGTAATCGGATTGAGCAAAATCAACCGCCTAGTTGGGTTTTTTGCCCAGCGTCCTCAGGTTCAGGAGCGACTTACACAGCAGGTTCTGGTGGCTATGCAAACGCTGCTCGGTACTGACGATGTGGCGGTAACTATTTCTGCGGTGCATTACTGCGTTAAAGCCCGTGGCGTGAAAGACGGCAATAGCAGCACTCGCACCACATCTTTGGGTGGCGTCTTCAAATCAGACCCCGCGTCGCGTGCCGAATTTCTAAGCTAGGGCATTACGCCCCGATGAAGTCCGCAAGGCGCTCAGCGACCTGCTGCGCGCCCCCTTCCATATGGGTGTGATGAGACCCGGGCACCGTTTCGACACGACAGTTAGGCATCTCCGAAATCGCCGAGAGAGACGCTTCCAGCCCCCCTCTAATACGCAAGCCTTGCTCGGCCACCAACGCTAGTGTCGGCTGTGTCATGGCCGCATAAAATGCGGAGCACATGCCCGGACTCAACTTCACTGCGGAGGCGTGATTCAGCCGGGGATCATGCGTCAATGCCCAACCCTCTGCGGTTTCCCGCAGCGCTCTGGGCGCAAGTATTCTCGCGCTACCTTGTGAAAATCCCAACTTCACTCTGGCGCTAACGAACTCCTCCAAATCTCCAAAAATGCGCGGCCGATGCGCAGTCAGCCCGATATGATCGCGCTGCGACTGCAGAAACTGCTCTGCTGCGGACTCCTCGGGCGCAGGGCGCGGCAACATGCCGTCCAGCAACACCAGTCGGGTGCATTGCTCTTTCAGCGCCGTTGCCAACAGCACCGCGATCGCCGCGCCGCGGCTATGGCCCACCACCACCAGCTCATCCAGCCCCAACGAGGCAATCACTGAGAGCAGCTGCGGGACGTCATCCCAAATGTGGTACGTCGCATCCGGTGAGCGATGACCGCTCAGCCCCTGACCGGACAGGTCCAGCGCAATGAGTCGGTATTGACTGAGAAACGGCGCCATCACCGAGAATGACAGCGCATTATCTAGCCAGCCGTGAAGTGCGACGATGGGATACCCATTTGGATCGCCCCACTCAAGCCCCGCATAACTAAGACCATCTGCCGTAACTGAGAACGTGCGACCTGCGGTCATGTCTGCTCTTCGCTTATATGATCACGAGGATCCGGCCAATGTCGGAGTAACGCGGCACCACCCCGTTCAAGGCAGGTAACCTCAAGCGTCGAGTAACCGCCAGGCGCCAAACGTGCCAGCGTCACATCATCGGTCCAGAGGGCGATTGCTTGGGACAAAAAAGGCTGATGGGAGACCATGACAACGTGCTCGTGCCCTGCGTAATCTTGCTCCAAAAAAGCATCCGGATAAGCGCCCGGAGCCAGAGATGGGTCTACCTCCCTTCTGCTCGGACACAACAGTTCGCTCAACAAATCCGCTGTCTGGATTGTCCGGCGGAAGGGGCTATAGCGCAGAAGCGAGA
>CBFHSJ010000001.1:0-27164 GCA_965658485.1 Luminiphilus sp. | reverse complement strand
ACAGACCCGGGCGCCGATGCACCCACCCAGGCCGCAAAACTGCGGCCCATCGTTATAACCTCCTCGCGGCCACGCGTCGTAAGTGCGCGGAACTCATCTGTCGCAGCAGAACCCGCCTCACCGTGACGCCACAGGGTCAGCAGCACTTAGGCGCTACTCATTTCCACCAGAAGCTTATTGAGACGGGCGACGTACGTCGCTGGATCCTCGAGCACGGACCCCTCGGCGAGCGCTGCCTGATCGAGCAAAATTTGCGCCAAATCAGCAAAGCGGTCCTCATCTGACTCCTGATCCAACCGCTGCAACAACGGGTGCTCGACGTTAATCTCCATGGTGGGCTTGGTTTCGGGCATCTCCTGCCCCGCGGCCTCCATGATACGTCGCATTTGCGCACCCATCTCGTGCTCAGCAACCGTCAAACAGGCCGGTGACGACGTGAGCCGAGTCGTTGGCCGAATACCGGCGACTCGCTCGGACAGTACGTCCTGCATACGCTCAATCAGGGACTCACTGGCTTTCTCTGCCGCTTCAAGCGCCTTCTTGGCGTCTTCGTCGTCGGCGCTCTCGTCCCATTCGCCCTTCGCGACATCCCGCAGCGGCTTGCCGTCATACTCTGCCAAGTGGCTCATCAACCACTCGTCGACACGATCAGACAGCAACAACACCTCAACACCTTGCTTGCGCAGCGCTTCAATGTGCGGGCTATTCTTTGCCGTCGCATGGTTCTCTGCCACGACATAATAGATGGACTGCTGATCGTCCTTCATCGCCTCGACATATTGCTTCAGGGAAACCCGCTGCGAGGCTTCGTCGTCACGGGTCGTGGCAAAACGAAGCAGATCAGCAATTTTCTCCCGATTAGTGAAGTCCTCCGCGGGACCCTCTTTCAACACCGCGCCAAAAGTGTCCCAAAAACGGATGTAGTCATCGGGCTGCTTGCTCGCCATTTTTGAGAGCATGTCCAGCACACGCTTGGTCAATGCGCTGCGAATAGCCTCTACCTGCTGGTTCTGCTGCAGCAGCTCTCGCGAAACATTTAAGGGTAGGTCACTGGAATCCAGCACGCCCTTCACAAAACGCAGGTACATGGGCAGAAACTGCTCTGCCTCGTCCATGATGAACGTGCGTTGAACGTAAAGCTTTAACCCCCGGGCGCCCTCACGTTGCCAGAGATCAAAGGGCGCGCGCTGCGGTAAATACAGTAGCGAGGTGTACTCAAGTTTGCCCTCTACGGCGTTGTGACTCCAACTCAGCGCATCTTCAAAGTCGTGCGAGATGTGTTTGTAAAACGCCTGGTACTCCTCGTCAGTGACCTCAGAGCGACTGCGTGTCCACAGTGCCTTGGCCTCATTCACCGCCTGCCATTCGGGTTCCGCTGGCACCTCAGCAGTATCTTCATCATCCCCCGCTGGCGCCGGCGGCTGGGGCATCATCACCGGTACAGAAATGTGATCGGAATACTTCTTGATCACCGATCGCACACGCCAGCTATCGGCAAACTCCTCCGCGTCATCTTTGAGGTGCAGCGTAATGGTGGTGCCGGCGCAGTCCCTAGATGACTCACTAATGGTAAATTCATCCTCGCCTGCGGACTCCCATTGGGTAGCCGTCTCCTCTCCTGCCTTTCTCGTCACCACCACAACATGGTCCGCGACGATAAACGACGAATAAAAACCGACGCCAAACTGACCAATCAACTGGCTATCTGCTTTTTGGTCGCCAGACAGTTGCTCCATAAAGGCGGCGGTGCCCGATTTTGCGATGGTGCCGAGGTTATCCACGACCTCATCCCGCGACATGCCAATCCCGTTATCATCAATAGTGATGGTCTTTGCCTCGCTGTCCGCTTCAACTCGGATCCGGTAGTCACCCACTCCCGCACCCAAGTTCGTATCGCCGATGACCGCAAAACGATGCTTATCAATGGCGTCGGAAGCGTTGGAGATGAGCTCACGGAGAAAGATCTCCCGGTTCGAGTACAGCGAATGAATCATGAGATGAAGCAGTCGCTTCGCCTCGGTTTGAAAACCCATCGTTTGGGTGGCTTCAGCAGTCATGAGGAGGTCCTTTTTTCGCAACTCCAGACGAAATGGGGCTTCACGCGCCTTTTTCAAGGCCGTCAACTATTGTCAGGCAAAAAAAAGCCCGCCTTAGGCGGGCTTTGCACTGCTGGGAAGGATCACCAACCAGTGAGCTCAGTGAGCGCCGCGCCGATATCCGCCAGAGAGCGCACGGTACGGACCCCCGCCGCCTCCAGCGCTGCAAATTTCTCATCAGCAGTGCCCTTGCCTCCGGAAATAATCGCGCCCGCATGGCCCATGCGCTTGCCCTTGGGGGCCGTCACGCCCGCGATATAGGAGACCACAGGCTTAGTCACATTGCGGCGGATAAAATCCGCAGCTTCTTCCTCAGCCGTGCCGCCGATTTCACCGATCATCACGATCGCCTCGGTTGCAGGGTCTTCCTGAAATAAGCCCAGAATATCGATGAAGTGAGAACCTGGAATCGGGTCTCCGCCGATGCCGACGCAGGTGGACTGACCGTAGCCCACGTCAGTGGTCTGTTTGACCGCTTCGTAGGTCAGCGTCCCGGAGCGCGACACAATCCCCACCCTACCGGGTAAGTGAATATCCGCAGGCATAATGCCGATCTTGCATTGACCGGGAGTGATGACTCCTGGGCAATTGGGCCCGATCAGCCTGACACCCAACTCATCGCATTTGACCTTCGCATCGAGCATATCGAGTGTCGGCACGCCCTCGGTAATACACACGATCAGCTCAATGCCTGCATTAGCCGCCTCGAGAATAGAGTCTTTACAAAAGGTCGCGGGGACATAGATCACAGAGGCCTGGGCTTGTGTTTCCGCAACAGCTTCGGACACGGTATTGAACACCGGCAAATCCAGGTGCGTCTGCCCTCCCTTGCCGGGGGTCACGCCGCCAACCATCTTGGTACCGTACGCGATCGCCTGCTCTGAATGGAAAGTGCCCTGCGAGCCGGTGAATCCTTGGCAAATCACGCGGGTGTCTTGATCGATCAGGATACTCATGACGCACCTCCCGCCGCAGCGACCACTTTTTGGGCAGCGTCAGTCAAACTCTCCGCCGCCTCGATATTAAGACCGCTTCCGGCCAACACCTCCCTTCCGAGCACCGCGTTGTTCCCCTCTAGACGCACGACAACCGGCACGTCCACACCCACTTCTTCAACCGCACCAATGACGCCCTCTGCAATCAAATCGCATCGGACGATGCCGCCAAAGATATTGATCAGCACGGCCTTCACGTTTTCATCGGAAAGAATGATCTTGAAAGCCTCGGTGACGCGCTCTTTAGTAGCACCGCCGCCAACATCAAGGAAATTCGCGGGTGCACCGCCATGGAGTTTAACGATATCCATTGTGCCCATTGCCAATCCTGCGCCATTGACCATGCAGCCAATGGAGCCGTCGAGCGCCACGTAGTTGAGCTCCCATTGTGCGGCGTGGGCCTCCCGCTCGTCTTCCTGAGAGGGGTCGTGCATCGCTTCAAGCTCAGGCTGGCGATATAGCGCATTAGAGTCGACAACCACCTTGGCATCGAGGCAATGAAGATTCCCCTCGTCGGTAATCACCAGCGGGTTCACCTCGATGAGCGCCAGATCTTTGTCAGCGAACAACTTTGCCAGACCCATAAAAATGGTGACGAACTGCTTCACCTGAACGCCGGTGAGGCCGAGCCGGAATGCCAGATCCCGACCCTGAAAAGGCTGGGCACCGATCAGCGGGTCAATTTCCGCCTTGAGGATTTTTTCGGGGGTTTCCTCGGCGACCTTTTCGATTTCGACGCCACCCTCGGTCGACGCCATGAAGACGATCCGTCGGCTGGCTCGATCAACCACTGCACCGAGGTACAGCTCGTCGGCAATATCGGTGCATGATTCGACCAAGATACGGGACACTGGCTGGCCAGCCGCATCCGTTTGATAAGTCACTAAGCGCTGACCCAGCCAGTGATCCGCAAACTCTCCCACCGCCGCGGGGCTGTCTACAAGCTTCACACCGCCTGCCTTGCCGCGCCCGCCCGCATGAACCTGAGCCTTCACGACCCATCGCTCGCCGCCAATGTCATTGGCCGCCTTCACAGCCGCTTCTGCCGAGTCAACGGCGTATCCAGTCGACACCGGCAATCCGTAGTCAGCGAACAGTGCTTTGCCTTGGTACTCATGCAAATTCATAAAACCCCCCGGGTAACGCCCGATTAACCTCGCACAGCTCCAGCATCGGGCAACTGAAGCCACATCATTGCTTTATTGCTTTGCTACCGCTTGGCGCGATTCACCATGTGAATGGCTCTGCCATCAACCGCCAAAGCCGCTTCATGCACCGCTTCAGACACCGTGGGATGCCCAAAGACCATAAGCTGAAGATCCTCTGTGCTGGCTGCCATCTCTATAGCGATGACGATCTGCTGAACTAAATCCGCCGCAGACGGCCCTACAACGTGAGCGCCCAAGATTTGGTCTGAGTCTGCATCAGACAGAATCTTGACCAAACCGTCTGTCTCGCCTGAGGCCATTGCCCGGCCAATTGCCGCAAAAGGGAATGATCCTACCTTGTAGTTAACACCCTCAGCTTTGAGATCTTGCTCGGTCTTGCCGACCCCAGCGACCTCCGGATGGGTGTAGATAATGGACGGAACCACGTCGTAATTGAGTTGCGCGGCCTTGCCATGGATGCGCTCAGCGACCATCACACCTTCTTCAGAGCCCTTGTGCGCCAACATAGGCCCTCGCACGATGTCACCAACCGCCCACACACCTGGCGCCTCAGTCGCGCAGTAGTCGTTGACGAACACAAAGCCGCGCTCGTCGACCGTCACGCCAGAGTCAGCTGCGAATAATTTTTCTGTACGCGGCGTTCGGCCCACGGCAACAATGAGTCGGTCGAATTCTACCGTCTCATTGCGATCGTTTTGTGTGTAAGTCACCGACACAGCGTCACTGCTAACTGCGGCGTCAGTGACCCTAGCACCGAGTCGGATATCGAGACCCTGCTTGGCAAAGATCTTCGCGGATTCCGCGGCAATCTGTTCGTCCATGTTAGGCAGGAATTGATCCATCGCTTCCAGCATAATCACGTTGGCGCCCAGGCGCGCCCAGACGCTCCCCAACTCGAGTCCAATCACCCCCGCGCCGATCACACCCAGACGCTCCGGCACAGCCTCGAAACACAAGGCTCCGGTTGAATCGACCACTCGATCGCCGTCTACAGGCGCGGGCGGAATTGCTGCGGGTTCTGACCCTGAAGCCAGTACGATATTGTCAGCAGCGTGGGTGCTCTTCGCACCCGAAGCGTCTGTGACCTCGACTTGCCGCCCCGCCAGGAGTACCGCAGAACCGGTGATGACTGTGACGCCATTAGCCTTTAGCAGGCCGGAAACACCACCAGTCAGCTGGGACACGATTTTGTCTTTGCGCGCCATCATCCCGGCCACGTCGAGCGAGACGCCATTCACAGCGATGCCGTGATCAGCGAGATGCCCCGCGGCCTCTGCATAGCGGTGCGAGCTATCCAGCAATGCTTTTGAAGGGATGCAACCCACGTTCAGGCAGGTACCACCCAATAACGGCTGAGCCTGCTCATTCATATTTTGCTCTATCACTGCCGTTGACAATCCAAGCTGTGCACAGCGGATCGCGCAGACGTACCCGGCAGGACCAGAGCCAATGACGATCACATCGAATGGGTTGGACAACTTATACCCCCTTATTAAATTTGCAGAAGGATCCGCGCAGGATCCTCTATCAGGCCCTTAATTGTGACCAAAAATTGAACGGCTGTTTTGCCATCGACCAAACGATGGTCGTAGGAGAGCGCCAGATACATCATTGGCTGTATGATGACCTCTCCGTCCATCGCAATGGGCCTCTCCTGAATCGCATGCATACCAAGAATGCCCGTTTGCGGTGGATTGAGGATAGGTGTGGACAGTAGTGAGCCAAAGACCCCCCCGTTAGATACCGTGAAGGTACCACCGGTCATCTCCTCGATGGTCAGCTTTTTATCCCGGGCTTTGCTACCAAAACTGGCGATCGCAGCCTCCACATCAGCGATACTCATAAAATCGGCATCGCGCAGCACCGGCACCACTAAGCCCTCATCAACCGACACCGCCACGCCTATGTCCTGATAACCGTGGTACACCACATCATTGCCATCGATTGACGCGTTGACCTCGGGGAAGCGTTTCAACGCCTCGCAGGCTGCCTTAACAAAGAACCCCATGAAACCGAGTCGCGTGCCGTTGTGCACGAACTCAAACTCGTCACGATACTGCCGGCGCAGCTTCATCAATGGCGCCATGTTGACCTCGTTGAAGGTCGTCAGCATGGCGGTTTGCTGCGTGGCCCCCAACAGTCGCTCCGCAATGCGCGCACGCATCCGCGTCATCGGAACCCGCTTCTCAATGCGCTCGCTGGTGGGCCCATCTACGTTCAGATCATCAGCCGCTGGAGATACGGCGGGTGACGCCGGCGCAGACGGCTTAGGCGCAGGTTGCTCTGGCGTCTGCTTCAGGTGAAACAGCACATCCTCTTTCAGTAGCCGGCCGCCCTTTCCCGTCGCGGCGATACCCTCCGGCGAGAGACGATGTTCGTCCAACAATGCTCTCACCGCGGGGCCCATCGGGATCGATTCAGCATTTCCGCTCGCGGCTTCTGGAGCGTCTTCGGTCGGTTCAGATGTTTTAGGTGACGGTGTTGGTGTGCTCACGGCCCCTGCAGCTAACGTGGCCAACACGGCCTCACTAGCGATGGTTTCGCCCTCTGCAACCATGATCGCCTCGATCACACCGGGCTCCGGTGCGACGACCTCCATCACAACCTTGTCGGTTTCGATTTCTACCAGCAGCTCATCTCGCGCGACGCTGTCGCCCGGCCCTTTGTGCCATGCAGAAACGACCCCATCTGCAACGGACTCTGGAAAAGCGGGCGCCTTGATTTCAACTGTCATCCCAGCATCCTCGTATTAAAAGCCCCAGGGCATCGGCCCCAGCGCTTCGTCAATAAATTCTTCTTGCTCCCGCAGGTGCAATGCGGAATAACCCGCCGCCGCAGACGCAGACGGCTCCCTGCCGACATAACGTAAATAGACATCGACCTTTTCTATGCGCACCGCTGTGGCCAAGCGACTCTGCATGGCATACCAGGAGCCCTGATTTTTAGGCTCCTCCTGAACCCACACCGCGTCCTCAAGATTGGGATAACGGGCGAGCACCGCCTGTAAATCGAACCGAGGGAATGGGTACATCTGTTCGATACGCACAATGGCTATATCCTCAATGCCTCGCTCACGCCGCGCGGCCCGCAGGTCATAAAACACCTTGCCCGCACACAGCACCACTCGCTTCACTGCCGTGGGTTCGAGCGCATCTGTCTCGTCAATGACCGTCTGGAAGCCACCCTTTGACAGCTCTTCCAACCGAGAGACTGCCTCCTTGTGTCGAAGCAGACTTTTGGGCGTCATTACAATGAGCGGCGTCCTGAGCGGCCTCACGGCCTGCCGCCGCAACATGTGAAACACCTGCGCCGGGGTGCTGGGGATGCAAACCTGAATGTTGTCCTCAGCACACAGCTGCAAAAATCGCTCCAGCCTCGCCGACGAGTGTTCCGGTCCCTGGCCCTCGTACCCATGGGGCAACAACATGGTCAGCCCGCACAGCCGACTCCATTTGTTCTCGCCACTAGAAATAAATTGATCGATGACCACCTGGGCGCCGTTGGCGAAATCACCGAACTGCGCCTCCCACACCACCAGCCCTCCGGGGGACGTGGTGGCATAGCCATATTCGAACGCCAGCACCGCCTCTTCGGACAGCAGAGAGTCATAGATCCTGAAGGGCGCTTGCTCTGTGCTCAGCTGCTGCAGAGGAACATAGGTCTGGCCGTCGCGCTGGCTGTGGAGCACCGCGTGCCGGTGACTAAAAGTACCTCGCCCCACATCCTGCCCTGTCAGACGGACGGGATAGCCCTCTTCTAGTAAAGACGCGTAGGCCATCGTCTCTGCAAAGCCCCAGTTTACTTCCAGCGCGCCCGCGCCCATTTTGAGCCGATCGTCCATGAGCCTCTTTACAACTCGGTGAACGGAGAAACCCTCGGGTACCGCATTGGTTTGTTCGGACAGGGCCTTGAGCTGCCGCAGCGGCACTGTGGTATCGGCGGCGGTGTCCCAGCGGTGCCCCAGGTAGGGTGACCAATCGACAAACAACGCCTTATTGGGCTCAGAAACCAACGAGCTCACCATCGGCTCGTTCCGCTCCAATGCCTCGCGATAATCCTCAACCCATGCCGCGTCCTGGTCTTGTGTAAGCAATCCGTCCGCGATCAAGCGGTGGGCATATAGCTCCCGCGTCGAGGGATGGGATTTGATGTTGTCGTACATGCTGGGCTGCGTCACAGACGGCTCATCCGCCTCATTATGGCCGCGGCGTCGGTAGCAGACGAGGTCGATAACCACGTCCTTGTTGAACTGGTTGCGGTAGTCCACAGCTAGCTGGGTCACGAACACCACCGCCTCAGGGTCATCGCCATTGACGTGGAATATGGGCGCCTGAACCATCTTGGCAATGTCGGTGCAGTATTCTGTTGAGCGCGCGTCGGCAGGCTCACTGGTCGTAAAGCCGATCTGATTGTTCAGTACGATGTGCAGGGTCCCGCCGGTGCGGTAAGCGCGCGTCTGGGACATCTGGAAGGTTTCCATGACGACACCTTGGCCCGCGAAGGACGCGTCGCCATGAAGCACAATGGGGACCACTGTCTGCCCATCGGGGTCATCGCGACGGTCCTGCCGAGCGCGAACCGAACCCTCGACGACCGGCGACACGATCTCCAGATGAGAGGGGTTGAAGGCCAGCGCCAGGTGCACCTCGCCTCCCGGCGTCATCATGTTCGATGAAAATCCCTGATGGTATTTCACGTCCCCGGAGCCGATGTAGTTCACTTTCCCCTCAAACTCGTCAAACAAGTCGACAGGGTTTTTGCCCAAAATATTCACCAGCACGTTGAGTCGGCCGCGGTGCGCCATACCAATACAGATTTCTTTGGCACCGTAACCGCCGATTCGCTGAATTGCCTCGCTCATCATCGGTATGAGGCTCTCCCCACCCTCGAGACCAAACCGCTTGGTTCCGGGATATTTAGAACCGAGCGAACGCTCGAGACCCTCTGCACCGTTCAGTTGCCGCAAGATGTTGAGCCGCTGCTCGGCCGAAAAATCGGGCGCACTGCGCACCGCTTCCATGCGGCTCATAATCCAGTGCCGCTCCTCGGTATCCACGATGTGCATGAACTCGGCGCCCACGGTGCCGCAATAAGTGGCGGCCAGATCGTCGCGGATGCTTGCCAAGGTGGCTTCGGAGCGACCAAAGTAAACAGTACCCACCTGGAAGGTGGTATCTAAATCGGCCTCGCTGAGCTCATGGAAGGTGAGATCCAGATCCGGGACCGACGGCCGCTGCGCCAACGCTAGCGGGTCAAGTTGTGCCGCTTGGTGCCCCCGCTGCCGGTAAGCAGATATGAGCTGCACCACCCTGACCTGCTTTCGCTCGTACTCGGTCGCGTGCGAATCCTGCGCAACTGTCGCATCAGTGCGCACCCGCATCTTGGAAATGCGCGCAAACCGGTCACGCAGCACCGAGTGAGGTACGTCATGCAGCGCCTGGGTGTCGGAGGCTACGCGGGGAAGTTGATCGAAGTAGTCCCGCCATTCCGGCGGGATGGCGTTGGGGTCCTGAAGGTAGTGCTCATAAAGCGCGTCCACATACTCGGCGTTACCACCCGCAATATGAGATGTTGCCCACTGCGCCAGCATGCCGGGTATCGGCGTCGCCTGTGTCACTGTTGCCCCCTGAACTATTGCGGAGCGGCAGCTCGTCTTGGCCGCCTGTTCCCCCGCAGGTGGGGCGTAGTGTAGGGTATTTGCTTTTTCCGGGCGCCCGCTGAATTATTAAAACGGCAGAATTACTGGCGTTTTCCAGGGTGCCTCGCCCTTTAAATAGCCAGTGGTTATGGATAATATGAATAATATTAATTGTGTATGATTAGCTTATGCCATTGAGCTATGGCAACCATCACCACCAACAGCGCTACCCGTACTAGGTTGCCCGGTTGAGCAACATGGTTCGGATATGGCCAATTGCCTTGGTGGGATTCAAGCCCTTCGGACACACGTTGACACAATTTTGAATGCCGTGACAGCGAAACACGCTAAAGGGATCATCCAGCTTGGCCAGCCGGTCATCTGTAGCCGTGTCGCGACTGTCGGCGAGGAATCGATACGCCTGTAGCAAACCGGCGGGACCGACAAACCGATCGGGATTCCACCAGAAAGAAGGACAACTGGTCGAGCAACAGGCGCAGAGAATGCACTCGTACAACCCATCCAACTGCGCGCGCTCCTCGGGTGACTGAAGCCGCTCGATCGCTGGCGCCGGCGTGGGATTCTGTAAGTAGGGCTGCACCTTTTCGTACTGCGCGTAGAAAAGACTCATATCGACGACAAGATCGCGAATAACGGGCAACCCTGGCAACGGACGAATCACCAGCTTGCCGCCTTTAACACTTTCAGAGAGGGGCGTAATGCACGCCAGCCCATTTTTGCCGTTCATGTTGAGACCATCTGACCCGCAAACACCCTCCCGGCAACTGCGACGGTAGGTCACACTGCCATCGTAATCGGCCTTGATGAGCTCCAGCACGTCCAGCACCATCAGATCGCGTTCGCCCGTGTCGACAGAAAAATCCTGCATATACGGGGCTTCGTCGGTCTCGGGGTTATAACGGTATAGGCTGACATTTAGCATCTGCTATCGCTCCTGAAAAACTCAGTAACTTCTCGCCTTCGGTTGGAAGGTTTCAACGGTTTGCGGGGTAAAGTTGACGCTGCGCTTGGATACTTGCTTGCCCTCACTGTGATAGAGGGAATGACACAGCCAGTTCTCGTCATCTCGTTCAGTGAAATCTTCTCGCGCATGAGCACCTCGACTCTCATCTCGAGCCTCGGCAACCACCGCAGTGGCTTCAGCGGTTTCAAATAAGTTCTGCAGCTCGAGACACTCGATCCGCGAAGTGTTAAAGGCACTTGATCGGTCAGCCAGTGCAACGTTCTCTACGCGCTCTCGCAAAACAGCCAGCTTGGCGATCCCCTCGCGCATGAACTCACCTGTGCGGAACACGCCAAAGTGGTTTTGCATGATTTCCTGTAGCTCTTGTCGCAGTGGTGCCACTTGCTCGCCCTGCTCTCTGGCGTTGAGTGCCTCAAGCCGCGCACCAGCCGCCTCAATGTCAGTTTGCGACGCATCCCGAAGCTCAATGCCCTCTCGCAGCGACTTCTCTATAAACAGACCAGAGGCCCGCCCAAAGACCACAAGGTCCAGCAAAGAGTTGCCGCCCAGTCTGTTCGCACCATGGACTGAGACACAGGCCACTTCGCCACAGGCATACAAACCTGGAATGACCGCGTCGTTGCCCTGCCCATCGACAGTCAAGGCCTGGCCATGGACGTTGGTGGGAATACCGCCCATCATGTAGTGACAAGTCGGTACGACAGGGATGGGCTCCTTGACGGGGTCGACGTGAGCAAAAGTGCGGCTTAATTCGCAGATTCCAGGGAGTCGGGATTCGAGAACTTCCTCACCGAGATGATCCAGCTTGAGCTTCACGTGATCACCGTTAGGGCCGCAGCCCCGACCCTCGAGAATCTCGAGCACCATCGATCGCGCCACAACGTCTCTACCCGCCAAATCCTTGGCGTTAGGCGCATATCGCTCCATGAAACGTTCGCCGTCTTTATTGATCAGGTAACCACCCTCACCGCGACAGCCTTCCGTCACCAGTGTGCCGGCACCGTAGATTCCAGTCGGATGGAACTGCCACATCTCCATATCTTGAGCAGGTACGCCCGCGCGCAGCGCCATACCCATGCCATCACCGGTATTGATGTGAGCATTGGTGGTGGAGGCATAGATCCTGCCAGCACCGCCAGTAGCGAAGACCGTCGCCTTGGATTTCACATATACGGTCTCACCCGTTTCAATGCAAATAGCGATCACACCCACTACCGCACCATCCTGGTTCTTCACCAGATCAACGGCGAACCACTCGTTAAAGAAAACGGTCTCGTTCTTGATGTTATTTTGATATAGCGTATGCAAGAGTGCGTGGCCGGTGCGATCAGCCGCCGCACACGTCCGCGCAGCCTGCCCCCCCTCGCCAAAATTCTTCGATTGCCCACCAAAGGGTCTTTGGTAAATGCGACCTTCCTCGGTGCGCGAAAACGGCAGGCCCATATGCTCCAGCTCAAATATCGCCTCAGGACCCACCGAGCACATGTACTCAATCGCGTCTTGATCGCCGATATAATCAGAGCCTTTCACGGTGTCGTACATATGCCACCGCCAATCGTCCTGAGGGTCAGCGCTAGCAATCGCGCAGGTGATACCTCCCTGCGCGGACACAGTGTGTGAGCGCGTTGGAAACACCTTGGAAATGACGGCAGTCTTGTAGCCGGACTGGGCCAACTGCAGCGCCGCGCGCATCCCAGCGCCGCCACCGCCCACAATTACCCCATCAAAAGAAATCGTTCTCATAACTCTCACGTGTATCCCGGGAGCCGCTTCCAGCGCCGCTCCTCTTGTTTACAGCTGATGCAAGACGCCTCAGCTCCAAATAATGACAATCACCCAAATCACGTAACCGACCAAAGCGAGTGATGCGCCCAGCTGGCAAAACAACCTGATGAAATTCCCTTTCGGCCCCAACATTCTCTCAGTCAGGTAATCCGTGAACACTGACCAGAGGCCAATCCAGCTATGTGCCGCCAGTGACAGTGCTGCCATCAGGGTGAATACCTTCATCCACGTCTGGTCAAACAGCAATCGCCACGAAGTGTAGTCAACTGAACCCAGTAACTGGTAGGCGACAACAATAAAATATGCGAGCAGCACCAGGGAGGTGACTCGCTGAATCAGCCAGTCAGATAACCCGGTTCGGCTGAAGCTTGTGACAGAGGTCACCATATCAGCAACCCCCACACGGCTGCAGCGGCAGCCGCCAGCACAAAAACAATGCGCGCACCCAAAACACCACCGCGCATCGTCTCACCGATGCCCGCATCCATAACGAGGTGCTTGATCCCGGCAAGCGCATGGTAGGTCAGCACCGATGCAATACCCCAGCTAACCAGCTTGGCTAGCGGTGACGACAACATCGCCGCCATCGCGTTGAAGGAGGCTTCAGAGGCGAGGCTCTGATCGAGAGCCCACAGCATCAGGAAGCTGGAAAAAAACATCAACACCCCGGTCACGCGATGTGCGATGGAGGCATAAGCGGTCACTGGCAACTTAATGGTGCCAAGGTCCAGATTGACAGGGCGCGTGTCTCTTGAAGTCGGTCTCACGTTAAATCTCAGAGTAGTTACAGTTGTGGCGGAGGCTCGGGTGGGTGACCCAATGTCTTCTGCGGTCAGGAGTATAGGTGGGCTCACAATTGATTACAATTTGGCGCCTCGGTCTCCGATCCGCCTGCAGAGTTGATTCATTCAGCGCGTTTCAAATTGACATGTCAGGCGCTCAGCATTAGTTTGGCACCCTCTTATTTCACGCGGTAGTAAGCCTCTATGTCCGACAAACACGCCACCCTGAACCTCACCCATGAGGATGGAACTCAGCAGGCCATCGATCTGAGCGTGCACTCGGGCACGTTGGGCCCTGATGTTGTGGATGTGGGCAAGCTGACCGCCAACGGTTACTTCACCTATGACCCCGGTTTCACCTCGACGGCGGCCTGCGAATCGCAGATTACCTTTATCGATGGCGAGAAAGGGGTTCTCCTTCATCGGGGCTATCCGATAGAGCAGCTGGCCGAGCATTCGGACTATCTCGAAACCTGCTACCTATTGCTCAATGGCGAGCTGCCGACTGCCGAGCAGAAAGACGAGTTCGTGGGCATCATGACCCGGCACACCATGGTGCATGAGCAGATCCGAATCTTCTTCAACGGCTTTCGTCGTGATGCGCACCCCATGGCCATCATGTGCGGTGTGGTCGGAGCGCTTTCCGCGTTCTATCATGACTCCACGGACATTTCCGATCCATGGCATCGCGAAGTAGCAGCGTTCAGGCTGATCGCCAAAATGCCCACCATTGCAGCCATGAGTTACAAATTCTCCATTGGCCAGCCATTCATGTATCCGGATAACAGTCTTGATTACGCTGCTAACTTCTTGCACATGATGTTCGGCAATCCCTGTGAACCGACAAAGGTGTCACCCACCATCGCACGTGCCATGGATCGGATCTTTCTGCTCCATGCCGACCATGAGCAGAACGCCTCAACGTCCACCGTGCGCCTCGCGGGCTCCTCGCAAGCCAATCCCTTTGCCTGCATTGCAGCAGGTATTGCGGCACTCTGGGGTCCCTCCCACGGCGGCGCCAATGAAGCCGTAGTGAAAATGCTTGAAGAGATCGGTACGGTGGACCGGATCGACGAATACATCGCCAAAGCAAAAGACAAGGACGATCCGTTCCGGCTGATGGGGTTCGGACACCGTGTCTATAAGAACTTCGATCCCAGGGCAAAAGTCATGAAACAGGCTGCGGATGAGGTCCTGGCAGAGCTGGGCATCGAGGACGAAAATCTGGAAATTGCCAAACGACTCGAAGAAATCGCGCTCAAAGACGAGTATTTCATAGAGAAGAAGCTCTACCCCAACGTCGATTTTTACTCCGGCATTATTCTGAAAGCGCTCGGCATCCCCACCTCAATGTTTACGGTGATCTTTGCCATTGGCCGAACGGTAGGCTGGATCGCGCACTGGAACGAAATGATCAGCGGTGCCTATCGCATCGGCCGGCCTCGTCAGCTCTATACAGGGCAGACCCAAAGAGATTTCGTCCCGCTGGATAAGCGGTAAGCCGATCTATGGCGGCGTCTGCGGTGATCACAGGCTCGGGGCTGTTCACCCCGTCTGAGAGCATCAGTAATGAGGAACTGGTTGCCTCGTTCAATGCCTGGGTCGATGTCTACAACACGGATAACAATGAGGCGATAGCAGCGGGCGAATTGGAGGCCAAAACTCACTCTTCAGCGGAGTTCATAGAAAGAGCATCGGGCATCAAATCTCGCTACGTCATTAATAAAGCCGGCATTATCGACCCCGAGCGTATGGTGCCAGAGATTCCAGAGCGGCATAACGACGAGCCGTCTGTCATGTGCGAAATCGCCTGTAAAGCAGCCGAGCAAGCCATGGCTGAGGCAGGCATTAGCGCGCGTCAACTGGACGCTGTGATCGTTGCCGCCTCCAACATGCAGCGCGCCTATCCCGCGATGGCAATCGAGGTCCAGTCGGCCCTTGGCGCCAGTGGTTTCGCCTTCGACATGAATGTTGCCTGCTCCTCTGCCACCTTTGGCATACAACAGGCCAGCGACGCAGTGAAATCCGGCAGCGCAGCACGTGTATTGGTTGTGAATCCTGAGATCTGTACTGGCCATCTCAACTTCCGCGATCGTGACTCACACTTTATTTTCGGCGACGTGGCCACGGCGGTATTGGTCGAGAGTAATGCCACAGCCGCCAGCGAATCTGGCTGGGATATTCTGGATACGCGCCTGCAGACGCTATTTTCCAATAACATCCGCAACAACTTTGGCTTCCTGAATCGCGCCGACGAGAGCGGGATTGGTCAAATCGACAAGTTGTTTATTCAAGAAGGTCGCAAGGTGTTCAAGGAAGTATGCCCTGCGGTGGCCGAACAAATCACGGGGCAACTCGCCGACATGAACATTGCGGCTGACGACCTGAAACGGATTTGGCTGCATCAGGCGAATCGAAATATGAATGATCTGATCGCTCGCAAGGTTTTCGGAAGATCGCCCACAGAGCAGGAGTCGCCAACGATCCTTGATGAGTATGCCAATACGTCATCGGCCGGCTCGGTAATTGCTTTCCACAAGCACAACTCGGATCTGTTGGCCGGCGACCTGGCTGTATTGTGTTCGTTCGGCGCGGGCTACAGTATCGGGTCTATTGTCCTCCGCCGCCGCTGAGCGAGCTCAGCCGGTCTCCGTCGAGACGATCTCTCGCATCACAAGCAACAGCCGCTCAGCTTGCGCCATAGTGCCCACTGAGATGCGCAACCAGTTCTCAATGCGTTGCTTATCCCAGCGTCGTACCAGAATGTCCCGGGCACGCAGAGCGTCGAAGATTTGCTTGCCGCCGAGTGACTGGTGCTCTGTAAAAATAAAGTTAGCCTGCGATGGAAGCACCTCGAAACCGATCGTCTGCAATCCAGCAATCATGACCTCCCGGACCTCGCGAACTTGCTGTGAAGCATCCATGAGCCACTGCTTGTCTTGGATCGCCGCAGCCGCCACTGCCTGAGCAATAGCGTCCAGAGGATAAGAATTGAAGGAGTCCTTCACACGATTCAGGCCTTCGATGAGACCCGGTTGCGCGATGGCGTAGCCCACGCGCATACCCGCGAGCGCATGGCTTTTGGAAAGGCTGCGGGTCACGATGAGGTTGTCATGGTCCGCAACCAAGGGCACCGCCGTTTCTGCACCAAAACCAAAGTAGGCTTCATCAACGACCACCAACCGATCATGGATTGAATCAACAAGCGAAGCAATGTGATCGGGCTTAAGCGCCCGCCCTGTTGGCGCATTGGGATTAGCGAGCACAATCGCGGCATCATCGTTTTTTAATGCATCGACGTCCACCGAAAAATCTGCAAGCACCGGCACTTCTGCAAGGTCCGCATCGTAGAGCCCCGCCCAGACCGGATAAAAGCCATAGGTCGTATCCAGCGTCTGAACCCGTCTGCCTTTCAGCAAGGCAAACCACAGGTGCGCAAGCACCTCATCGGAGCCGTTGCCGACGAATATGTGATCTGGCGGAACTGATTCGGCAGCAGAAATCACAGATCTTAATGCTGACGCAGTGGGGTCGGGATAACGCCTTAGCGCTTCACCCGAGGCGCTCTTTAGCACGGCCAAAACCGATTCAGCGGGTGGCAAAGCATGCTCGTTGGTGTTGAGCTTAATCAGCGTGTCCGAAGTCGGCTGCTCTCCCGGCACATAGGGCTTCAAGCTCGATATCTTGTCGATCCAGAACCGATTCATAGGTGCATTCCGACGTCAAGGGCTCGCCATGCTAACTGTTAGCCAACTTAAAGTCAGGTTGATACCGAGGCCTCACTGCCCAGAGTTGGCTCTTCGGCTCTCTGTTGAGCAGACATCACACGCTACGGCACGCTCGCTGGGAAAGACCAACCGAAACTTGCTGCCTCGACCCAATTCGCTATCGATAAACAATTTTGCGTCATGCGATACCGCAACATGCTTGACGATCGCCAATCCTAGACCGGTGCCTCCTGTAGCCTGACTGCGGCTTTTATCGACTCGATAAAAGCGCTCTGTCAGACGCGGAATGTGCTTGGCGTCGATTCCCGGCCCCTGGTCTTCTACAAGCAACTCAGGACCGACAATTGTGTCCGACCATTGTATCGAGATCGACGCCTCACTGTACTTCAGAGCATTCACGACCAGATTACTGATGGCACTGCGCAACTCCGCCGCATTACCTAGCACGCAGAGGGCGGAAGAAGTCACCAGCTTAATTTCCCGATCAGGCCAAGCGGCCTTCAACTCATCACACAAATTAGCGAGCAGATCGACCAGATCAAGCTGGTCATCTTTACGCTCCCCTTCCACGCTTTCTATTCGAGATAGCCAAAGTAGATCCGAAATCAGACTCTCCATGCGGGCGGCCTGGACGTCCATAGAGCCGAGCGACCTTTGAAGCCGTGCATCAGATTCTGGCACTAACGCTTGCAGTGTTTCTATGTAGCCCTTGATCACCGTCAACGGTGTGCGGAGTTCGTGGGACACGTTGCCCACGAAATCCCGCCGCATGCGCTCCAGCTTGTCCTGTTCGGTGACATCTTTCACGAATACCAAGCGGTCGTTGACCCCAAAACGCGAGAACTCTAGCTGTAAACAGAATTCAGGATCTGGGCCCGGCTTGATCCGCAAAGGCTTTTGATAGTTCTCATCACGCATGTAGCGCTTAAGCGACTTGCCGGGAGCAACTTCAGAGAATGGTTTACCCTCCTCGTCGTCAAACCTGATCCCCAACAAGTATTCGGCGGCATCATTGCACCACACCAACCGCCCATCTGAGTTGATAATTAGCGCCGCATCCCGCATAGACGCCAAAGAGTCGGTTAAATACGATTGTGACCGTGCAGGGGCCTTACCGCTGAGCGTGTCGCGGCCTCGGAGAGCATAAACATCACGAAGAATACCCCCAAGCCCCGGGTTTGAGATGGGAGGCATCTGCTCAGGATTAGCAAACCAGTGGTATACCCTCGTCAGCTTCCAGCCCCAAAAAATTACCAGGACGAGAGCCGGCGCCAACAAAGCCAATTTCCAGTCCTGCGTTACTAGCCAGATCCCACACGCTGTAAACAATGCCGCTATTAATCGGCGCGACTCCAGAGCTACGAAGCCAGACGTGGTCACGCCACCGCCAGATCGCGGGGTGAGAAACGATAACCCGTACCCCTCACAGTCTGGATCAAATCCGCATAAATGGGATCACCTGCCTGCAACGCTTTTCTCAGGCGACGAATGTGCACATCGACCGTCCGTTCTTCTACATAGACATTCGCACCCCAAACCCTGTCCAGTAGTTGCGCACGCGAGTAAGCCCGCTCCGGATGAGACATGAAAAAATGCAATAGCTTGAATTCTGTGGGCCCCATCTCGAGCGCTTTTTGGCTTAGGAGCACACGGCGACTGTCAAATTCCAATACCAGCTCGCCAACGCGCAGCTCGCTGCCTACCTCCTCGCTGGAGGAGCGGCGGAGTATCGCCTTCATCCGCGCAATAAGCTCCTTAGGCGCAAACGGCTTGGTGACGTAATCATCAGCGCCGACTTCCAGCCCTTGAACAACGTTATCTTCGTGGGTCTTGGCTGTCAGCATGATCACGGGCAACGCCTGGGTAGCCTCTTCCTTCTTGAGGCGTCGAAGCAGCTCAATACCGCTCCCGCCGGGCAGCATCCAATCCAAAAGCACCATATCCGGTGATTCGTCCGTGATCAGTCGATATGCTTCTTGAATATCGGCCGCCTCGAGACACTCAAAGTCGGAGATCTCGAGGGCCAGACGCAGCATCTCGCGGATACTTGCCTCGTCGTCGACAACCAGTACCTTTTTCGCTGACATACCGCCTTCGTCTCCTCACTGATCTAGAGTCTAAAAGCCCATATTACATGTCAGTAATGTGACATTCGCATGACAGCCTTCGCAATGCTAGCGGCCGCAACTTACCACCAATCGAGCCAGCCCCTGGGCTCGAGCTCCTCAGCACACTGTTGCAACTGAGAATTGTAGCGCTGGGCCTGTCGATCCACCTTGCGCGCGACGTCGATGAGCCAGTCCTTGCTGCGGTAGCTCTGCTTTCGGTAACCGCCATGCCCCTCGTGGTAAGCGAGGTACAAGCGGAAGGCATCCTGCTTGCTGATACCCAGCTCTTTATTAGACACATCGTTGTACCAACCAATGAAGTCGATGGCGTCACCAAAATCGTCCCGGTCCGCGCCGTAGTTACCGGTGCTGCGCTGATACCAATCCCAGGTGCTCTCCTTGGCCTGTGAGTATCCATAGGAGTCAGATGGACGTGGCCCCGGAATCACGCCAAATATTTTTTTACGCGGTGGTTTTGCCGTCGCGACGAAGCGGGATTCCTGATACATGAATGCCATCGACACCGAAATGGGCACACCCCATCGCGCCCTGACATCCTTGGCATCGCCATACCAACCAGATTTCTCTCTGAAGATGTCACAGACATTGCCGACCTGTTCGGGCGGAGACGTTACACAACCCGATATAATCAGCAACACAAGCGCGGCGATGACCTGTCGCGATTGATTGACTAATTTCATTCCATCCCCTCCAGCATCGCTAGCCACTCGGTCTCGTCCACAATCGATATGCCCAGCTCTTCCGCTTTTTTGCGCTTGCTGCCAGCGCCCGGTCCGGCCAACACGTAGCTTGTCTTCGTAGACACGCTACTGGCGGTCTTGGCGCCCAAAGATCGCAGTCGCTGCTCTGCATCACCCCGGCTCATAGACTCAAGCTTGCCCGTCACCACCCAGATGGTGCCAGACAGCGGCCCCTCACCACTGGCCAACTTCATGGGTGGCCAATTGATCCCGAGGGCTAATAAATCCTCGACAACTTGCTTGTTACGGTCATCGCAGGCAAAACCCCGAATATGGCGCGCGACAATGGGTCCCACGTCATCGACCCCTTCCAGTAGGTCAGTCGACGCGGCCAGCAAGGCGTCCAATTCCAGAAAATGCTCTGCCAAGGCGCGCGCAGTCGCCTCGCCGACCTCACGAATACCCAGAGCGTAGATGAACTTGGGCAAGGTCGTTGAGCGCGATTGATCGATCGATGCCAGCAAGTTCTCGCTGGATTTATCGCCCATGCGCTCAAGCGCAGCCAATTGGGGCTGGCTTAACCGAAAGATATCGGCGACGCTTCCGACGAGGCCATCATCCACCAGCTGATCGATCAGCTTGTCGCCCAAGCCCTCGATATCCATGGCTTTACGCGACGCAAAATGGCGAATCACTGCCTTTAGCTGGGCGCCGCACGCCATGCCACCAACGCACCGAATCACCGCTTCGCTCTCTTCGCGCGCCACATCGGATCCGCAGTCAGGACACTGACCGGGGAAAATGATCGGCGCGCGCTCTGAGCTCGAGCCCGACGTATTGCCCTTCACTACCGATACAATCTGGGGTATCACATCACCTGCTCTGCGAACGACAACCGTATCGCCCACCTGAACGCCAAGGCGCTCAATCTCATCGGCATTGTGGAGCGTGGCATTACTGACGGTCACGCCTCCCACAAACACCGGCTCGAGGCGGGCAACCGGCGTAATCGCCCCCGTACGACCTACCTGAAAATCAACGCCCAACAACTGAGTGCTCACCTCCTGGGCCGGAAACTTGCGAGCAATCGCCCAGCGGGGGGCTCTAGAGACAAAGCCCAGCTTCTCTTGCTCCGCTATGCCATTGATCTTGAAAACAATGCCGTCGATATCAAAAGGCAACGTATCGCGCTGCCGGGCGAGCGCCTCGTAGTAGTCGTCACAGGCGGCTATGCCGCTAACCGTTTGCATGTACTCGGAAATTGGCAGTCCCCACTCGCTGAGTCGGCGCAAGATGGCGTCGTGAGCAGCGGGCAAGTTACCCTCCACCGCACCGACCGAATAGGCGGTAAAGGTCAACGGTCGTTTTGCGGTAATCCGAGAATCCAGTTGCCGGAGGCTCCCGGCAGCCGCGTTTCGCGGGTTGACGAATACCTTTTCATCGGTGGCTCTCGCCTGCGCATTCATTCGCTCAAAGGCATCTCGCGGGATCACGACCTCGCCCCTGACTTCAAGGTACGGCGGCACTCCCTCTCCACTCAGCATTAAAGGCACGTTGCTGATCGTGCGCACATTCGCTGTGATGTTTTCACCGCGGGTACCGTCACCCCGAGTCGCCGCCAGTACTAACGCGCCGTGCTCGTAGACGATACTGACGGCCACACCGTCGAGCTTGGGCTCGCAGCAGTAGGCCACGTCGCCAGCACCCAGCCGCTCCGTGACGCGGCGATGGAAGTCGTCCATGTCTTCGGAAGAAAACGCATTGTCGAGGGAGAGCATAGCAAGACGGTGCTCCACCGACTCAAACTCGCTCAATGGCGCTGAGCCGACGCGTTGAGTCGGTGAATCAGGCGTCACCAAATTCGGAAACTCCCGCTCGAGCGCCTCCAGTCGTTTCATGGCCTGATCGTAATCTGCGTCTGGCACCACCGGCGCATCGCGCTCGAAATACGCCTCCGCCCAGCCCAGAAGTTGCGCTCTGAGGGCTGCTGCTTCCTCAACCGGTGAGGTGGTCATGGATCAGTTCCGACGAACGAGCAGGCGTCTTTCCAGTTCCCGGATTTGCTGACGCATATGCTCGAGACTCTGCCGGGTGATCACACTACGCGTCTCATCCTGAATATCGCCACCGAGACTTTTGGCGACGACCTTGACCGTCTCGTACATGTAGTCAAAGGCCTTCAGCATGTCAGAGGGGCCCGGCAACGTGACAAAAAACATCAAACCCCGGGTCTGTAGCGGCTCCATGTTGTCAATATCGAACACGCCGGGTTTCATCATATTGGCGACACTGAACTCGATTGGACCCCGTCCTGATGCGCGTTCGTGACGATGGAAAAAGTCCATATCACCAAACCGCAGATCACAGGCCAGTAGAGTTTCAAGAATGTCAGTGCCGGAAAATCCCTCCTCCGCCTGCGCCACCACATACAGTATGAAAACGTGAGTATTAGCCCCTCGCGGTAACCGTCCGTGCTCAGGCACGTCTTGTTCCAGAGGTTCATCGGGCTCAAGGGTATCGAGCCAATCGACGGTACCCGATGTATCGGCATCGTCAGTCTGCGGTTCCACAGCGGCCTCAGGCGCAGGCTTCACGGTTCGTCGGCGCGAAGTCCTCTCGGCCTGCTCTTTCGCCGGAGACTCAGCATCAGTTTCGCGACCCACAGTCCGCTCGGCTGCTGCGACTTCCTCTAATGTTTCTTCGTTTGCGAGAAAGGCGGGCGCGACAGCGGCTGGCTTGGAGGTCACAGCGCCGGCCGCTGATTCAACAGCGTCAGGCTCACTCAGCGCTGGATCATCGCTCGCAGATTCGGTTTTGGCAGACGCACCCTCCGATAACCCGGTGTCGCTGGTCTCGGCAAGCTGGGCCGCGACCGCAACATCTATCGGATCCGGCGCGGATTCATCTCGCGAGGATGAGTCTGCCCCATCGAGCCCAACGGCTGGGGCTTCAGATATTGGCGCCGTCGCGTGCGGGTCTATCTGCAGGTCATCTCGATGAACAATCCGCGCACCGCCGTTAGGCAACTCGGTCAGCAAGTTGAAGGCATCATCGTCGTCAGATAGCGGGGAGGCGCGCTCAATACGCGCATTTAGCTTGATTTCCGCACGCCGCTCGCGCCAGTAGCGTCGGACCGCGTCGATCAGCACCGCGGCAATCATCATCCCACCGATGAGGATCATCCAGTCTCTTATCGACAACTGTTCCATAGGGCAATCCCTAGCTGGCGGCCAACTGCGCAGCCTCTTCGACGTCCACGGTTACCAGACGGGACACGCCGGGCTCCTGCATAGTGACCCCCATCAGCTGATCGGCGGCCTCCATAGTGATCTTATTGTGCGTGATGAAAACGAACTGCACCTTCTCCGACATTTCTCTAACCATCCTAGCGTAGCGACCCACATTCGCGTCATCCAGCGGTGCGTCGACCTCATCCAGCATGCAAAACGGCGCCGGGTTGAGCTGGAAGATAGAAAATACCAGAGCAATCGCTGTCATCGCTTTTTCCCCACCCGACAGCAAATGAATCGTGGAATTTTTCTTGCCGGGCGGCCTGGCAAAAATCGCGACCCCCGTGTCCAGCAAATCATCCCCGGTCATCTCTAGGCAGGCGGTACCTCCCCCGAAAACGCGGGGGAACAGCTCGGCAAAACCGGTATTAATTTGATCAAAGGTGTCCTTAAAACGCTGCCGGGTCTCCTTGTCGATTTTTCGAATCGCCGACTGTAGCGTTTCTAATGCCGCCACGAGATCATCATTCTGCGCATCGAGATACTGCTTTCTCTCAGAGGCCTTCGCATGCTCATCAATAGCGGCGAGGTTTATGGGACCGAGGCGATTGATGCGGGCCCCGGCCCGGTCCACCTTTTCCTGCCATTCAGACTCGCTGGCCTCTTCCGGCAGCGCCGAGGCAATCTCCTGAGGAACTGCGCCGCGCTTGGAAATTTCCTCAGCCAGTGTTTCCAATCGAACCGCCGATTCGGTTTCCTGCAGACGCAGGCGCTCTAAATCGCTTTGGATGCCCTGCACCGCCTGCTCCTGCGTCATCCGTGACGCCTCAAGCTCACGCAATGCATTATCGATCTCGCCAACCCGCGTGCGCTGGCTGTTCAATTCGCCTTCTGCGACGATTCTCTTCTCCAGCAGCTCTGCCAGTCGTGCCTTGTTCTCCGCGTCGGGGTCATCACTCTGAGGCAGGGTGCCCGAGAGTTCGGTCTCCCGGGATTCCAAATCACGCAGCTGCGACTCCATTCGTCCGATACCTTCTCTGAGTGTCGTCACCTGAGTATCGAGATTCTGATTTTGTAGCTCACCCCGCGTCAGGGCGTCTGACGCCTCACGCGCAACCTCTCGCTGCCGTGTCAGTTGCTCGGTCAGCGTCGCTCGCTCGTTTTGCAGGCGCTCGCGCTCAGCGCGATCAAGCTCCATTTGGTCCAGCGACTCAGACAAGCGCTTCCGCGCGTCAGCCAAATTCGACTGCTCTTGGTCGTACTGACGCTGGGTCTCTTCAATATCCGTCTTAAGGCGGTTACGACGCTGAATCACCTGCTCGACCTTGGTGGCGGCAGCGCGCTGCTCTGCAACGAACTCCGCCCGCTCGTTGACTGCCAGCTGTTGCGCCTTCTGCGCCTGGGTAGCCTGCTTTTCCAGCTCGACGCGCGCCTTGAGCAAATCACTGATGCGCTTCTCAAGCGCATCGGCCTCCGATCGTTTGCCCTCGAGGTCCGACTGTAGTGCTTCGAGCTGGCTCTGCCGGGCAAGCATCCCTGTCGCTGTATCCGACTCTGACCGGCGCCTGTGCCACCCCGTTCCGAGCCAATGTCCATCGGGCGTCACGACCGACTTTCCGGGAGGCAAATTCCGACAGAGGCGCTGCGCCTCATCAAGACTTTCTGCTACCAGGACAGACTGCAGCCAACTCCGCACACGAGCAGGACCCCTCACGTGAGCCGCCAAAGTGCCAGCCACGTCGTCCGTCAATTCCAGCTTGTTGTCCACCACGAAGGCCCCTGATGGCAGCGCGGCAATCCCGGCCAGCTCTCTCACATCGACTTCTGCGAGAAGCTGCGCCGATAAGGCCTCTCCCAACACTTGCTCGATCGCTGTCTCCCAGCCGGCATCGACCTCGAGGGAGGCATAGACCGTGCCGTCAGGTTGTAGAGATTCTGTTTCTATCCAGTCGCCCAACGCGGCACGCTCCCGATCATCGGAGGCCGCTTCCTGTAGCGCGGTCAGGGATGCGATGTGCCCTCGCGTCTCCTGAAGCCCTGCCCTGATATCGTCCTGCTGCTGTCGCGATTGCTCTATCGCCGACTGCGAATCCGTCAACTGACCTCTGAGATTCGCAATTTCAGCTTCTCGGGTTTCAATCTCGCGATCCACCTGCTCGATCTTTGCTGACAGCGCCGATACTCCCCCACCTGCCGGTTCGGCAGACAGCGTCCCCCACTCTGTCTGGAGTTGCTGCGAGCGCTCCTGAAGCTTGGTGAGCACCTGCTCAAGGTAAGCAATGCGGCTCTGCTGCACCTCTGCTGCCTGGCTGGGTTCTTGTGCCCGCTCGTTAAAGCCATCCCAATTTTGCGACCACTGCTGCATCGCGGTGTCCGCCGCAGATAGCGCTTCTGCGGCAAGCAGCGCCTGCGCTCTGAATTCTGTCAACGCGGGCTCTGAACGCTGCAGCTCGCCCTCCCAGTCAAGCAGTCGCTGCCGATCACTATCGAGGAGCTGTCGGGTCTGGTCGAGGCTGCTCCGGGTTTGCTCGAGGTCTCGCTGAAGCTCCCCCCGGCGTTCCTGTGCAAAGCGCAGTGCCTGCTCAACACGGGTGACCTCGCCGCCAATCGCGTAGTACTGTTCCTGCGCTGCATTCAGCGCATCGGCAGCTTCGCTTTGCTGTGACCTCGCGGCCTCTATCCCGCTAATGGTATGGGTCACTTCTGCCCGGGCCGCCTCACGCTTGACGTCAAGCGCACCAATTTCACCCGCTATTTGGTCCCGAGAGACGCTCAGATTGCGCCATTGAATCGCGAACAGTTCGCTCTGCACCGTTCGCTCTTCTGATTTCAGCTCAGCATACTTCTCCGCCGCTCTGGCTTGTCGATCCAGGTGCGAGAGATTGCGCTGGAGCTCGTCTCGCAAATCGGTGAGACGCTCCAAGTTCTCCGTGGTGCGGCGCATGCGGCTCTCAGTTTCGCGCCGACGTTCCTTGTATTTCGAAATGCCGGCGGCCTCTTCGATGAAAACCCGGAGCTCCTCGGGCTTCGACTCGATCAATCGCGACACCACTCCCTGCTCAATAATCGCGTAACTGCGAGGACCCAGACCCGTTCCCAGAAACAAGTCGGTGATGTCACGTCGGCGACACTTTGCCCCGTTCAGGTAGTATTCAGACTGTGCCTGCCTGGTGACCACCCGGCGCACAGAGATCTCACTGTAGGCGGCAAACTCACCGGCAACCTTGCCCTGAGCGTTATCGAAGACTAGTTCGATAGATGCCTGACTTACAGGCTGGCGACTGGTCGTACCATTGAAAATGACATCGGTCATCGACTCCCCGCGCAGGGTCTTCGCAGAGCTTTCGCCCATTACCCATCTGACGGCGTCGATAATGTTGGACTTCCCGCAACCGTTGGGGCCGACTACCGCGCACATGTTGCCCGGAAACTGAACCGTGGTGGGATCGACAAAAGACTTAAAACCGGCCAGTTTTATGGATTTCAGGCGCATTATTGAATCTGGTTACCCGTCAGTCGTGCTGTTGTCCCACCTCGGGCCGACAGCACTCAAAAACACAACATGTAGTGTATCGACTTCCGGCCAACAACACTATGTTTGATGGCGA
The DNA here is from genome assembly GCA_965658485.1 of Luminiphilus sp. Classification (GTDB taxonomy): domain Bacteria; phylum Pseudomonadota; class Gammaproteobacteria; order Pseudomonadales; family Halieaceae; genus Luminiphilus. The sequence goes on along the minus strand of CBFHSJ010000001.1, from coordinate 339 downwards.
AATTCGCCGACTATTCGATCTGAAGGCTGATTTTGACGGGTTTCCCAAATCCAACCTGCACTGACGGGCGGGCACTCCAGGCGAGGGCGTTATCGCGCCCGGGTTGCCCATTAGCCGACACTTGCACCTCGATCGATACGGCGCTGAAACTCGAAATTTGCTGACCCGCCATGGAAGCGCTGTCATCCAGCCGCACGGTCAGGGGCCAGCTTGATGGTGTTTGCCGCACCACAGCGATCGGCATGCCCGCCTCGGCCCCCTCTGGGCGCGCCAGGACAAATAACACGGCGTCAGCCGGCACCGGCTGCTCGCCGGACAGCGAGATCTCGACCACCACGC